>CANQFF010000031.1 GCA_947598345.1 uncultured Bacilli bacterium | reverse complement strand
ATTTTATGAGAAGGAGTTAGATTTATGAAAGAATTAAACAAATTGACACCTAATGATATTGAAAATATGAGTTATAGCAATGGGCCTACTTTCTTTGTATAAAAAATGTTAGAACCAAATATTCTAACATTTATTTATTTTTTTGAACAAAATTATATGAATCTTTACACATATCCTCTATTCCATAGAGAGCTGACCAATCAAGTTCTTTTTTGGCATATGACGGATCGGCATAACAAGCATCTATATCTCCTGGTCTTCTATCTACTATTTTATATTTAAAATCCACATTATTTACTTTCTTAAATGTATTTATTATTTCAAGAACACTATAACCATTTCCAGTACCTAAGTTATATGCATCAACTTTTGAAGATTTAATAATTTTCTCTATCGCTTTTATGTGACCCTTAGCCAAATCTACAACATGTATATAATCTCTAACGCCTGTTCCATCCTTAGTGTCATAATCATTACCAAATACATTAACACATTCTAATTGTCCAGTTGCAACCTTAACTATGTATGGCATTAAATTATTAGGTATATCATTTGGATTTTCACCTATTAATCCGGATTTATGAGCACCTATTGGATTAAAATACCTTAATATTGCAATAGACCATTCATTATCAGATTTATATAAATCCCTAAGTATATTTTCTATCATTAATTTAGTTGTTCCATATGGATTTGTTGTAGACAATGGAAAATCTTCCTTTATAGGTAGTTTATCCGGTTTTCCATATACAGTAGCACTAGATGAAAATACTATTTTCTTTACACCAAAATCATTCATAACTTCTAATAAAGTAATTGATGAATCTAAATTATTTCTATAATATTTAAGCGGATTAAGTACAGATTCACCAACTGCCTTATATCCAGCAAAATGTATTACTGCAGATATTTCATTTTCTTTAAATATCTTAGTTAATATATTTTTATCGCAGCAATCACCTTCATAAAATGTTACTTTTTTATTAGTTATCTTTTCTATTTTGTCAACAACATCTCTTTTAGAATTAGATAAATTGTCTATTATAACAACCTCATAACCATTATCAAGTAATTCTACACAAGTATGACTACCAATATAACCAGTACCACCCGTAACCAAAATTTTCATTATAATTTGTCACTTCCTTTTTTAAAATATAATATATTTTTTTTATTTTGTCAATTTAATTTACTTTCAAATTGTTTTATCATTTTTTCATAATCAGAAATATCAAATAATTTCTTTTCAAATGTTAAAAATTCTCTACTATTTTTAAACTTAATTTTAAAATATTTCTTTCTAATAATAATTTTACTTATATTATTATATTTATATTCTGTTTTTGATTTATTGACTGTTATTGAAAATTTATTTGGAGTTAACTCTACCATATACTTACCATAAGTACTATAATTTAGCATTTCATTAACTTTTAAATACGCTATTACATATAATTTATTTATTAAAAATAATAAAGCGATAAGACCTACTAAATATAACAAAAAATATTTTACTAAAAAATTATCGTGAGATATAACAAAATAAATAATAACACCTATAATAAACAAAATAATATTATTTACAAATCTAGATCTATATAAATATTTTTTATAATCTTTTTTAGTATATTCAAAATTTACCTTCATCACAACATTCCTTTCAAAAATTTTCCAGTATAACTAGCCTCTACTTTAGTTACTTCCTCAGGTGTACCTACTGCAACAACAGTTCCACCTTCACTACCACCTTCTGGTCCTAAATCAATTATATAATCAGCTACTTTTATTACATCTAAATTATGTTCTATGACTATAACAGTATCTCCATTATCAACAATTCTATTTAATATTTCAAGTAATTTCTTAATATCGTGTGTATGAAGACCAGTAGTAGGTTCGTCAAGTATAAATAAACTTTTTCCAGTAGGTTTTTTCTGTAGTTCTTTTGCTAATTTTACTCTTCCAGCTTCTCCTCCAGATAGTGTTGGCGCACTTTGCCCTAACTTAATATACGATAAACCAACATCCATCATAACTTGCAACTTATCTCTAACCTTAGGAATATTTTTAAAAAATTCCATCGCTTCTTCAACATTCATATTCAAAACATCATAAATGTTTTTACCTTTATATTTTATTTGTAAAGTTTCTCTATTATATCTTGTTCCATGACAAACTTCGCAAGGAACATATACATCTGGTAAAAAGTGCATTTCAATTCTTTTAACACCATCTCCAAAACAAGCCTCACATCTTCCACCTTTTACATTAAATGAAAATCTTCCTTTGTCATAACCTCTCATTTTAGCTTCTTTAGTCTGAGCAAAAACATCTCTTATATCGTCAAATACTCCAACATATGTAGCTGGATTACTACGGGGAGTTCTACCTATTGGAGATTGTGATATATCTATCACCTTATCTACATTATCAAGTCCAACTATTTTTTTATGTTTACCTGGTTTCAATTTTGTTTTATACAAATTATTAGCAACTGATTTATATAATATCTCATTAACTAAACTACTTTTTCCACTTCCTGATACACCAGTTACACATATAAATTTTCCAAGAGGAAATTTAACATTTATTTTTTTTAAATTATTTTCTTCAGCTCCTTTTATTTCTATATATTTTCCATTACCTTTTCTCCTAATTTTAGGAACTTCTATTTTTAGTTTTCCACTTAAATATTTTCCAGTTAAACTGTTTTCGTTTTTCATAACCTCTAAAGGTGTTCCTTTGGCAACAACTTCACCACCGTGTATCCCAGCTAGTGGGCCAATATCTACTAAATAATCACTAGCTAACATTGTATCTGTATCGTGCTCAACAACAACTAAAGTATTACCTAAATCCCTCATTTCTAAAAGAGAATTAATCAATCTATCATTATCTCTTTGATGCAATCCTATACTAGGCTCATCAAGTACATATAAAACTCCTGTTAATCTAGAACCAATTTGAGTTGCTAGTCTAATTCTTCCAGCTTCTCCACCAGATAAAGTTCCTGCCATTCTATCTAAAGTTAAATAACTAAGTCCAACATTTATTAAAAATTTTAATCTATCTTTTATTTCTTTTAATATCAATTCAGCTATTTTTTCCTGTTCTTTATTTAATTTTAAATCATTAAGAAAATCATATAAATCCCCTATTGATAATTTCGTCATTTCATATATATTTTTTTTATTTATTTTTACCGAAAGAACAGAATCATTTAACCTAGCGCCACCACAAGCATTACAAGGTAACTCCATCATAAATTTTTCTAACCATTCTCTTATCCAACCGCTTTTTGTTTCAATATATCGTCTTTCTAAATTATTTATTATTCCCTCAAAATAATCTTTAGATGTTCTAGTATTTCCATTATTTGCTACATAATTAAATTCTAATTGCTCATTTGATCCATATAGTATTAAATTTAATTCTTCTCTCGTCAAATCTTTTATAGGCTTTGATAAATCTATATTATAGTGTTTAGCAAGGGTAAATATTTGAGTACTAGATATTGAAGCATCCATATTTAAAGCTACAATACCTCCTTCAATAATACTTTTATTTTTATCTGGCATTATTAAATCTTCATCTATTTTTTGTTTTATTCCAAGTCCATTACAAACAGGACAAGCACCATATGGAGCATTAAAACTAAATAACCTTGGCTCTAATTCTGGAAGTGAAAAATCGCAATTAGGACAAGCATATTTTTCACTCATTACTATTTCATCTGCACCTATTACATCAACCACACATTTTCCTCTTGCAAGTTTACAAGAAAGTTCTATAGCTTCATTTAATCTACTTCTTATATCATCCTTTATTATAAGTCTATCTATTACAACATCTATATTATGCTTTTTATTTTTTTCTAAATTAATTTCTTCACTTAAATCAAACTCATTATTATCTATTCTAACTCTAGAATAACCATCTTTTTTTAAATCAGATAATAAATCTTTTTGAGTACCTTTTTCTCCGTGTACAATTGGTGCCAAAACTCTTATTTTAGTTCCAGGTTCTAATTCTAAAATTTGATTAGTCATTTCTTCTATACTTTGACTAGTTATTGGAATTCCATGATTTGGACAATATGGCACTCCTATTCTTGCATACAAAAGTCTTAAATAATCATATATTTCTGTAACAGTACCTACTGTACTTCTAGGATTATTATTAGTAGTTTTTTGATCAATACTTATACTAGGGCTAAGACCTTCTATACTATCAACATCTGGTTTTTCAGTACCGCCTAAAAATTGCCTAGCATAAGCGCTTAAACTTTCAACATATCTTCTTTGACCTTCTTTATAGATTGTATCAAATGCCAAACTACTTTTACCACTTCCCGATACACCTGTAATAACAATTAATTTATTTTTTGGAAGTTCCAAATCTATATTTTTTAAATTATTTTCTCTCGCACCTTTTATTATAATTTTGTCCATGATATCACCTAGAAATTATTATATCACTATTTTTATATTAAAAAAAGAAAAATAGCGATTAATCGCTATTTGGAATTGATTTAGTTTTCTTTAATTGAGGCATCTCATCACATTTACTATCATCAACCTCTTTTGTAAAGTATTCTTCAGAATTAAAATTATTTTTATAAGTAGTAGCTCCTACAAGTTCATTTATTTTTGATTCTATACTACTTTGATTATTAAGTAATTTTTTTAAATTTTCAGTATTTTGTTCATATTTATGTTTATTAATCATTGCTTCTTTTTCATTTTGATCTATATTCTCTAGTATAACAGGTATTAAATCTTTCAAATAATTTAAATAATCTTCTTTATACAATTTATTATATATTAATTTTATAAACAATCCCATTAAAAATAATAACAAACTAAATAACATATTCAAAAAAAATACGGATAAAACTATTGAAATTGATAAAGCTATATTTAAGTATTTAGAAAGTATTTTTGAATCCTTCTCTTCCTCATTTATAAAATCCAAATCTTTTTTTAATATATCCAATGATTCATTTATAAATATTTGTTTTATTTCAATATCTTTATTTTCCTTATTTAATAATTCTATTTTTTCAATATTTTCATTTAATAATGCTTTTAAATTTTTTAATTCTTCTAACATTTTTTAAAATCACTCTCTTTAGTTTATATTATTATTATTATTTTTCTTTTTATTTAAAACTTTTTTTCCTTTAATATCTTTATTATTATTAATATTTGATTGAATAGAATTAATTGAATATTCTGAGACAGTATTAATCCTATGTGAAATAGAATTTAATTCTTTTGATTCAACTGAAAGTAATTCTTGGTATTGCTTTTCAATCTCCAACAATTTTTTAATTTTTCCTTTATTTTTTAATATTTCAAAATCTATTATATTAAGATGATTATCATTTAAAAATTTATGTAAGTTAAAATATCTATTAAAAAACTTATGTGTTGAAATAAAGAAACTTAGTGTAAGAGCTGCAGAAAATATTACATTACTTGTGACAACTGAAAACAAAGAACTAAAACCAGTAATAGCTGATGTAAAGATTGGTAAACCAACTATCATTAATCCAATATATAACAGAATTAATTTTTTACACACCTTTTTTAAATCATTATATTCTACTTTTGAATATTCTATTTGTAATTTTTTATTTTCTAAACTATCAATTTCTTTATTTAATCTATTTATATTAAGTGCGATAGATTTAAATTCAGAATTCTTTTTATCATATGAATCCTTTTTTTCTAAATACAATGAATTTAATTTTTCTAATTCATTTTTATCTATCATAATACATTACCCCCTCAGTAATAAATTCTTGTAGGGTATATTATATCAAAATAATAATAAGATGTAAAGGTTATATATTTATTTTCTTAATGATATAATTTTAACTTTTGACCTATCTTTTTTTATACTTCTAAAGCAATTAACTACTAATTGTCTTCCCATCTCATCTTTTGAATGTCTATTCCAATATTCCTTGCTTTCAATCAATTTATTAAAATCATAATTTAAATTTTCTAATGATTCTTCATCTAACAATAAAAATATTGATCTAATCATACATTGACTTAAAATTGATGACGATTTAATTACATCATCATAATCTATATCACCTATATTAAGTAATCTTAATATTTGATATTCAACTAATTTCATACCATAAGATTTTTTTATTTCATCATACTTATCTTTTTCTATTTTTATGTAATCAGATAAAAACTTAGCACTAATATACATTGTATCTAGGGATTCAAAATTACTTGAAATTAAATTTCTTTCAATATCTTGGTTTATGAAAGCTACCAAATATTTTGAAACTATTAAATTTTTTTTAATACTTAAAGAGTTTTCTTTTAATGATTTTTCACTTAATATATAGATATAATTGTTTAATATATCTTTTTCTAATGCTTTATCTATTTCAATCGCACTATAAAATGCATTTAATTTTGAATCTGTAGTAGTTAAAATTTCTTTAATATTACTTTTAGTTGGTGCGATTATAGATACTAACATATTTAAAATTCTTTTTAATACTTTTTCTTTATAATCAAGGTTAACAACATATTCTATATCATTTTGCGCTCTACTTCTAAATTTTTCAAACAACAAATAATTTATAATAGATACAGTTTTAGGAAAAGTTAAATTACATTTATCGTATTGATTTTTTTCTGTATTAAGTGCTACATCCAAACAATTAAAAAATTTACTATATTGTTCAGTATCTTTTTTACCTTCAATTTCAAGATTACACAAATCATCGTATAATCTTGATACTATCATTGTAACATTAATCAAATCATTAATTTGATCAAAATCATTTTTACCTAATTTATACCTTTCCATAATTCCAATTACCTCTATATCTATTTAATTTTACTAAATCTCTCGTTAATTCTATCTATTCCAAAAAGTGACATAATTTCAAATAAATCCGGTGTCATAGACTTACTTGTCAAAGCCACTCTTAGTACAGTTGATATATCTGCAACATTTCCCTTATAATTTTCAGGATTTTTCTTATAATCCTTCATATTAGATGCATAACCTAATTCATCACACATCATTTTTATATTGTTAAACCATTTTTCCTTATCTGATAAGTCAACATATTTACTCATATATGTATCAAGTATTCTTTTTATCTCATCTGTATCAGTGATATTTTTCCATTCATACTCAATTTCTTTTTGATTAAATACATCGTCATACATATACCATATTAAATTTTCAATATCAGAATATTTCCCAATATCCTTCCTAGGTTTTTCTTGAACTCTTTCTATATTTATTATATTTTTATAATATTCTGGATCTTTTTCTATTAATTTTTTTAAAGATTCACTGTAAACATTTGCCCAACTTAAAGATTCATCATATAATTCATCTTTAGTCATTTTAGATATTATATTTTTAGAAATATCTTCTAATTTCATAAGATCATATAAAGCTCCACTAGTAGACATTTTATCTGCACTAAATTTAAAATCTGTAAACTTTTTATCTGGATTATCCCTATGCCACTCTTCATAATTAGAGTTTATTATAGTCATAAGTGATTCTATAACTGCAATAGCAGGATAACCCAATTCTTCGTAATAGCTCATTCTCGCTTCTGGGTCTTTTCTTTTGCTTATCTTTCTTAAAGAATTTCCTTCTTTTTTCATAATAAGTGGTGTATGTATATATTTTGGAGCTTTAAATCCAAATGCCTCAAACATTTGAATATGCTTAGGAGCACTTGATAACCATTCTTCACCTCTTACAACATGTGTAGTTCTCATCAAATGATCATCAACTACATGTGCGAAATGATAAGTTGGAAGCATATTTTCACTTTTCATAATTACTTCATCTATATCATTTTCATTCAAGTATAACTTACCCTGTCTTAAATCATCAAACTCAAACTTATTATCAAAATTTCCATTACTTCTAAATCTTATTACATATTTTTCGCCATTTTTTATTTTTTTTATTGCTTCTTCTATAGATAATCTTGAACACCTAGCAAACCTACCGTGATAACCAGTTCTTATTTTCATAGTCTCTTGATTTTCTCTCATCAAGTCTAGTTCCTCTTTATCACAAAAGCAAGGATATGCTCTACCAATTTCTATTAAATGTTTAATAAATGTGTGATAAATCTCTTTTCTTTCACTCTGTATATATGGTCCGTAATTGCCAACAGTCTTACCATCAAACTCGTATTCATCAGGAGTAAGCCCATAATGGTTTAATACATGCATTATTAGTTCTGCCGCACCATCTACTTCTCTTGATTTATCTGTATCTTCATTTCTTAGATAAAATACTCCTTTAGATTCTTTAGCAATTGTATAATCTATAAGTGCTTGAAAAAGCCCTCCTAAGTGTATAAAACCTGTTGGAGAAGGAGCAAATCTAGATACTATTGCTCCATCAGGTAAATCTCTTTTGGGATACTCTTTTTCATAATCATCTATTGTTTTTGTAATATTTGGAAATATTACATTAGCCAAATCTTTATTAGTCATATAAAATCCTCCTCAAAATAAAAAGACTCTATCCGTATAAGGACGAATCTAAACATCGTGGTACCACCTTAATTCGTGAATAATCACCTTTTAACTATAACGTAGTTATCGTACAATGAAGCTCCAAAATTTCTTCAAATAAAATATTTATTAACTCTCACCAAATGTTAACTCTCTTAAAAATATATTTATTTTACTATTTTTCTTCAACGCCTTTAGGATATTATAGCAAAATTTATTTACTTTGTAAATTATTTGTTATCAATTTATTTTATTATTTCTCTTATAATTAAACATATACTGTATAGCAAGTCCACTATATTCTTTGTATTTATCATATGTAAATTTTCTTATATTATTTTCACCTTCAATATTATAATCATCTTTCATAAATTTTTTTACCCAAGTATCTACTGGATATACATCAAACTTTTGATAAGCGAAAAGTAAAATACAAGATGCAACTTTCATTCCAATGCCTTTAAAATTCATAAGATATTTTAATGCCTCATCACTATTTTTACCATATATACTATCTAAATCTAATTTTTTATCAATAATATTATGTACAATTTCAAATAAATACTTATCTCTAAATCCAACCTTACAATTTCTAAAATCACTAGTGGTTAGTTTTGATAATTTTTCTAAAGAAGGAAATAAATAATATTCACGACCATTAAAATTAACTTTTTCACCGTAATTCATAGAAAGCAAATTAAGCGAATTGGCAATTGATGGAACTCTATTATTTTGTGATATTATATAAGCTATCAATGTTTCAAAAGGATCTTGATGAATCATTTTAAGTCCTTTGCTAAATTCTAAAGCTGGTCTAATTTTTTCATCTTTACTTAATATAATATTTTCTATTTCATCATAATTACGATCCAAATCAAAATAGTCATATACAATTTGTTTTAAATTATCCTCGTTATTTGACTCTATATAAATATAATTTTTATCTTCCCTTAATTTTATTATTCTATCTTTTAAAATAATTATATAACCATCATCTTCAATATATCTAAATATCTGCCCACAAGTAATAGTCGCTTTTAAATCAAAATTATTTTTTATTTTTATCATTTAATCACCAACATTCTTTACTATAAATAACTCTTTGTACTACCTTACTATATTTTTTTCTATAATTTTCTTCTAAATATTCATAATAAGTACCTGGCGAAATTATACCAACTATTTTTAAAACTTCAAAAACACAATTTCTCATAAGTCTATCTGCAAAATAGCTACAATTAACACCTACAACAAAATAAGTTTTAAATTCACCAGTCTTAAATTTATAAAATTTCGCATTTGTTTTCATATATAATCTACTTGCATAATCTTTATAAATTCCATTTTTATCTAAAGCTACAGGAGGCTTCCATTCATACGAATCACTCATTATTTTATCCAATTCCTTTTGTAACTTCAATTTTTCTTTATTACTTAGTTTAACACCATACTCAACTATTGTTTTATTGCTGTTACTTACACAAAAATCTATATATTTTTCTTTATCACTTACTGTAAACAATACTCCATCCCCGAGTGTTGTAAAAAGTTTTTGACTATCTTTATCATAATTTCCATATGAATAAATTTTATCCAAAAACATAATATCCATATGCCCTAATTGGTTAAAACCATACTTTGATAAATGAATAAAAATTTTTAAATCTGATTCATCATTTTTATCTTTTTCTTCACTTGTCAAATATTCAATGTATTTATTAATTACTTTTAATGCTCTTTGTGGCAAAAAAGCTTCTAAAAATACAGGCAAACTAATTCTAATTTTTTTCTTTATTATAATTTTGTATTTATCAGATATTAAATCTACGACAAATTCATATACTCTATTTATTCCAAGTAATATACAATAAAAACCTATTATCATTATAAAAAAATCTAGTCGTTTCAATGGATAAAATAAGAAAGGTATAGCAAAAAGTAGAAAAATCAAACTAAAAAATAATGGTTTAAATCTAGACTTCAGTTTTATTTCTTTTAAAACTATATAATTAACAAATTTTACAGCAGAATTAAATAATAAATATAACGAAAAAATAATTGGTAATAAAGATAATGATAACTTTGGAAATAATATCATTACAATTCCTAATAATATATTTAAAATAATTCCTATTAATAGTTGATTATTTTTTACAATTTTTTTATTAAGTATAAAATTAACAAATTTAGAAAATCCATAAATTAGGAATACACATACTAACAAATTTATTACTTTTGTATACATCGTTATACTACCTTTTGTTATTATTACGCCAAGTATGATTATTCCTATCCCGGATATTAAATTATTTAATAAATTTAAATTTTTATTTTTTATATACATAGAAACACATCCGATAAATATTATAGCAAAAAAATAAATAAATTTAAATCTTTATTTTTAACGATTTATTACTAAATAACTTTTTTAAGTTTAAACTTTTCAATGGCATTTACCACTATCAAAAATTTGATAGCAGTAATAAAAAATTGACACTTCATTTTGTCTATATGCAAGTGTGTTTTATAAAATGTCAAAATTTAATATAAAATTATTGTGTCAAGAACAATTGTTTGGTATAATTGGTACAAGGGAAACTTAATTGTTGAGTGCTTGCCAACTTCTAAAAGGAAGGAGGCTTGATATTATGAAGAAAAAAGATTTATTAATCTCATTTCTAATACTAATTATCATTTTATTAATAGGCTCTTTAATGATTCTATGTATAAAAAAATAGCACTCAATCTAGCATAGATTAAGTGCTAACCAACATTTAGGTGAGTACTCAACACTGTGATGTTAAGTATTCCCTTTTTTATTTTATGCAAGTTTTCTCGCTAAATACATATTACCATAATATAAATTTTTTTGCAAGTTTTCATATTAAAGCTAAATTATTATAATTTAGTATAAATGGCTTGCATCAGAAACAACTGTTTGGTATAATCTATTTGGAACATTTAATAGTTGGGTGATT
>CANQFF010000030.1 GCA_947598345.1 uncultured Bacilli bacterium | reverse complement strand
CTCTTATTTCTATTAGCTTATTTACTATTTTTTCATCAGGAACATTTTCTATTAAAAGTTTACATCTTTCTAAATCTCCTAAAATTTCAATTTCAGTATAGTCAAATATCGAAATTTGTGGTATTATTTTCATTGGATACATCACCTCGTTATTTTATTTTTTATTCAACTATATTATAACTTTTTTTTGGTGATAAGTCCATTAGAACCCTTATTTTATAAGGGTTTTAGTCATTTAGTGCGAAAAATTTTAATTTTTAACAAAATAAATAAAAAAGCAAACGAATTCTCTTATTTTTCGGTGCGTTCACTTTTTTTTACTTTTCTTTATTTCTTTATTTTATACAGCTTTGATTAACAAAGGAATTTATTCAACAAAAAAAGAGCTAAAGCTCCTATTTTAAAATTTTATATTACCACCTAATATATTTTTTATATACTTTCCATATAACTCTATTAAATTACATTTTTCTACATCTTCACTTACCGTAAGATCAACTTCATTTATTACTTCATCATTGTTCATAACATATAACTTACCTATAACATCTCCCTTTTTAGTCGGAACTTTTATTTCATCAATGGTTACTTCATAAGTTGGATTTATTTCACCTTCTATTTTTTTATATAATATATTAACATCTTCAGCAGGAACTATTTTAATCTCATCCACTTTTGCTTTTGGCATTTGAATTTTTTGTATTACACTTTTCTTGGATAAAACTTTTTTAAGTCCAACCTGTGCAAATGAATAGTCTAACATAGAACTTACTTCACTATTTCTAGTTCCACTATCAGGTTCACCCATAACTGTAGCAATAACTCGCATACCATCTTTCTTCATTGTAGCAGTAAGACAAAAGCCAGCTCCCTCAGTATAACCAGTTTTAAGTCCATCTACGCCTTCTTTAAATCTAACTAGTTTATTCGTATTTACAAGCCATATTTTTTTATTTGTACCTTCTCTTAAGTAATCTTCATAAATACTAGAATATTCTAATATTTTTTGATGTTTAACTAACTGTCTACCTATATATGCCATATCATATGCACTTGAATAATGGCCTTCTTCATCTAAACCATGACAATTTTTAAAATTTGTATCTTTTAATCCTAATTCTTTTACTTTGTCATTCATCATTTTTACAAAATTTTCTTCTGTTCCTGCAATAGCCTCAGCTAAGGCAACCACTGCATCATTACCACTAGCTATAGCTACTCCTTTAAGCAAATCATTTACACTCATCTTTTCTCCTGTTTCAAGTAATATCTGTGAGCCACCCATTCCAGAAGCATTACTAGAAACAGTAATCATTTGATCTAAACTAATAACTTTATTTTCTATTGCTTCCATAATTAACAATAAACTCATCATCTTGGTCATAGATGCAGGTTCTAATTTTTCATGAGAATTAAATTCATATATTATCTCACCAGTACTTTCCTCTATCAAAATAGCACTTTTGGCATTAGGAGCTAGTATATTCGAATTTTTATTTTCTTCCTTTTTTTCTTCTACTGCTTGTATTTTAATTAATGGAAAAAGCAAAGATATACAAACTAAAAATATAATAATTTTTTTCATAACTCACCTCTATTAAAGATTATGAAATAATGTTATAAAAAAGAATAATATTTTTAAAATTAATGTCAATAATAGTAATGTGTAAGTTTTGTGAATTTTAGCACTCTATTATTGACAGTGCTGATTAAAAGTGCTATAATTAAATCGTAAAAATGATTTGGAACATTTTTACAGTTGCACACAAATTTTAAGGAGGGATAATTATGTTTCCAAAATTAACAAAATTTGATGTTCTAGATGATGTATTCAACGATTCATTTTTTACTAAAAGGGAGAGTACTATTATGAAAACAGATATCATAGAAAAAGGTAATGATTATATTCTAAAAATAGATTTACCTGGATATAAGAAAGAAGATATTAAATTACAATTAAATGATGGTTATTTAACTATAAGTGCATCTACAGAAAATATTAAAGATGATAGTGATGAAAAAGAAAATTATATTCATAAAGAAAGATTTTATGGAAAATGTTCTAGAAGCTTTTATGTAGGAGATATAGAGCAAGAACAAATAAATGCATCATTTAAAGATGGTATACTAAAAATAACTTTCCCTAAAGAAAACACTAAAATTGAAAAAGAAAATAAATATATTGAAATTGGTGACTAGAAGCTCTTAAGCTTCTTTTTTTGATTTTATTTTTATTTTAATATATAATATTTTTGGTGATTTGATGTTTAAATATTCTGATTCTAATAAACGATACTATACCTTAGATTACTTTTATAAACACAAATTCAATTCAAAGGTTTTTAAAGTAAGTTTAAATGCTGGTTTTACTTGTCCAAATAAAGATGGAAAAGTAGGTACGCTTGGATGTATATACTGTTCTAAAACAGGTAGTGGTGAATATGGTGGTGATATTAAAAAAGATTTAGTCGCACAATTTAATGAAGTTAAAAACATGATGTTAAAAAAATGGCCTAAAGCTAAATATATTGGATATTTTCAAGCAAATACTAATACATATGCGCCTGTTTCTGTTTTAAAAGAAAAATATGAAACTATACTTAATTTAGACAATGTGGTTGGATTAAATATTGCAACTAGACCAGATAGTATATCAGATGATTGTTTAGATTATTTAGCTGAATTAGCAAAAAAAACATATCTTACAGTAGAACTTGGACTTCAAACTATACACGAAAAAACATCAAAATTTATTAATAGGTGCCACTCTTTAGAATGTTTTGAAGAATCTGTTAAAAAACTTAGGGAAAAAAATATAAATGTTGTTGTTCACATAATTAATGGATTACCATATGAAACAAAAGAAATGATGATAGAAACAGTCAAATATTTAAGTAATTTAGACATTCAAGGAATAAAAATACATATGTTATCTATATTAAAGGATACAAAATTAGCTGAAATTTATAAAGATAAAAAATTTAAAGTTTTATCTAGAGATGAATACATTGATATTGTTTGTGATCAATTAGAATATCTAAGAGAAGATATCGTAATAAATAGAATAACGGGAGATCCTAAAGTTAGCGATTTAATAGAACCAGATTGGTTAATAAAAAAAGTTACAATACTAAACGATATAGATAAAGAAATGAAAAGAAGAAATTCCTATCAAGGGATTAAATACAAAAAGTCGCAGTAATTTGCGACTTTTATTTACTATTTTCAATCATAAGACCTTTATAATACTTCCAAGCTAACACTCTAAAGGCTAATTTATTAATTTGATTTTCACTTAAAGTTCCTTTATTAATTGCGCTTTTAATCTCATTTACACTTTTTTCATAATCCGTTGTAATTATTAAATCATTACCAGCTAATATTGCTTTTACAGTCGTATTTTCTATGCTATTTAAAGCTCCCATCGAAATATCATCTGTAATAATAATTCCTGTAAATTTTAAATCATTTCTCAACATGTTGTGTATTTCAGTTGAAAGTGATGCAGGATTATCAGGATCAATATTAGTAACAATATTATGACTTACAAGTATAGCTTCCGCACCAGCTTTTATTCCAGCTTCAAAAGGAGGTAAATCGTTAGTTTTTATATCTTGAAGCGTTCTTGGATCTGTTGAACTTCCAACATGTGTATCCTTGTTATTACCATAGCCTGGAAAATGTTTTAAAGTATAAGAAACTCCACTACCTTTGCTTGCTTCTATTACTGTTTTTGCAAATTCACTTGTAAGAGTTGTATTTTCTCCTAAAGCTCTTTTATACATATAATCATCTGGACTTGTAGTTACATCTACAACAGGAGCTAAATTTAAATTTAATCCTAAACTTTTTAATAATGAACTTTTATTAATTGTATCAGTTCTTATCAAGCTAAACTTTCCATCATCATATAAATCCTTTGGAGATTTAAAAGGACTACTAGCAAGATTAGGATTACTACTAACTCTTACTACACTTCCACCCTCTTCATCAACAGCTGTTAAAAGTGGAATTTTTGAATTGCTCTGTAAGTTGTTTATCATAGACACAACTTGATCTTTTGTCTTATTCCTAAAATCTTTCTCAAAGAAAACAAATCCACCAAAATTATATTTTTTTAAATCTTCAACGGCATTATTATCAGGATATCTTACTAAAAGAATTTGACCTATTTTTTCATCTAAATTTAATTCAGAAAGTTTATTGTAAGCAAGTAGATAATATGTACTAAATATTCCATTATCATTGTAATCTTTAGGAACAATATTTTTTTCATCAAATACTGTTTTTACTTCATAATTAAGTATTTCACTATCTTGTACATTTTTACTTTTATCTAAAATACCACTGTATTCAAGTACTATATAATCACCTGCTTTTATATCTGTAAAGTTATTAATAAAAGTATAAATGACATTATCATTATCCTGTATAACTAACATGCCACCATCACTAGATAACACTGTAGCTTCAATTTTTTTTGACTCTTCTTTTTCTTTTTCATTCTTTGGTAAAAACATAACCGCTGTTATTACAAGTATTACTGCTATTCCTAAAATACATAATATAACCTTTTTATTCATTTGAATCACCTACACTAATATTATACAATATTTTGTACATAAATATGAACTTTTTAAAAAAATTTATTTTAAAATTATATTTAAGGAATATATTAAATAATAAAAATCCCTTTTTCATTAAGGGATTTTTAATTACATATTTTTTTTAATCTAGTAATTCTTGCTCTAAAGCTTCTAACGGTTCTTCTTTTAATCCTTCAAGTTCTAATTCATAAGATGCTTTTCTATATTTCTTAGCTCCTGTTCCTGCTGGTATTAATTTACCTAGTATAACATTTTCTTTTAATCCTTCAAGTTTATCAATCTTTCCGTGAATTGCTGCATCAGTAAGTATACGAGTAGTTTCTTGGAAAGATGCTGCTGATAGGAATGAATCTGTTTCCAAAGATGCTTTTGTTATTCCAAGAAGAACAGGTCTTCCTGTAGCAGGTCTTTTACCTTCTAGAATTAATCCTTTGTTTATATCTGTAAATTTATTTATATTAACCATAGTTCCTGGTAAGAAATATGAATCACCAGAATTAATAATCTTTATTTTTGAGATCATTCTCTTAGCAATAATTTCAACATGCTTATCTGAAATATCAACACCTTGAGAACGATAAACTTTTTGTGTTTCTGATAATATGTATTGTTGTGTTGAAATTGGATCAGTTACTACTAGTAATTCTTTTGGACTTATAGCACCATGTGTTAATTTTTGACCAGCTTTAACTTCTTCACCTTCTGATACACATACCTTTACACTGTAATTTGTTACATGTTTACGAGTTTCAACATCGTTCTTTATATAAATGATAAATTTACCATTTTCTTCTTCTATCTTTGTTACTACACCATCGATTTCTGCAATTGATGCTTTTCCTTTTGGATTTCTAGCTTCAAATAACTCTTGAACACGAGGTAAACCTTGAGTTATATCATCTCCAGCAACTCCACCTGTATTAAATGTTCTCATGGTTAACTGAGTTCCTGGTTCACCTATTGACTGAGCTGCCATTATACCAACTGCTTCTCCTTCTTCAACAATTTGTCCTGTTGCAAGATTTCTACCATAACATTTTTGGCATACACCATGTTCAGTTTTACAAGTAAGTACTGTTCTTATTGGTACTTTTGTAATTCCAGCAGCTATTATCTTATCAGCAAGTTGTTCATTGATATATGCATTTCTATCACAAATTACTTCCTTAGTAACAGGATGCAATATCTTTTTATTAGTAAATCTTCCTAAAATACGATCGTATAAAGACTCTATTACTGTACCATCTGCATCATTTATAAATGCTTCAACTACAGTTCCAGCTTCAGTGCCACAATCAGCTTCTCTAATAATTATATCTTGAGATACATCTACTAAACGACGAGTTAAGTATCCAGCATCTGCAGTTTTTAAAGCTGTATCAACTGCACCTTTACGAGTTCCGTGAGTAGATAAGAAGAATTCTGAAACTGTGATACCTTCACTGAATGAAGATATAACAGGGATCTCTTCAGATTGACCATTTGGTTTAGAGAATAATCCTCTCATACCAACTAACTGAGTATATGATCCCATGTCACCACGGGCTTTACTAGTCATCATGATACATATTGGATTATCTTTATCTTCTTTAACCATACTTTCAAGCTCTGCAGTTATTTGCTTTTTAGTATCTGTCCAAATAGATACAACCTTTTGATATCTTTCCTCATTAGTTATAAGTCCACGCTTAAATTGCTTATTAACTTGATCAACCATCGCTTGACTATTAGCTATTATTTCTGGTTTTTTCTTAGATTCTTTTATATCACTAATAGCTATACTTATTCCTGAAAGTGTAGAATACTTAAATCCTAAATCTTTCAATTTATCAAGCATAACTGAAGTTTCAGTAGTTTGATAACGCTTATATATTTGAGCTATTAACTTTGATAAAACTCCTTTATTAAAGGCTTCAGTTAAAGGCATCTCTTTTATTTTTTCAGGTATATTTTCACCCTTATCAATAAAGAATTTACTTGGAGTAATCTTCTCTATATTCTCACTAGTACCTTCTGCTATAAACTGGAATGTATCTGGGAATATTTCATTAAATATTACTTTACCTGGAGTTGTTACTAAATACTTATCCATATATTTATCTGGGAATATTTTATGCTTAAAAGATTTAACTGGTACAGCAACTCTTGTATGAAGAGTTATTTCTCTTCTTTCATAACTCATAAGTATTTCATTAGGATCTTTGAATACCCTACCTTCACCAGGTAATCCTGCTTTTTCTATAGTTATATAATAATTTCCTAAAACCATATCCTGTCCTGGCGTAACTATTGGTTTACCGTCAGATGGTTTCAAGATGTTATTTGCACCTAACATAAGAATTCTTGCTTCTGCTTGAGCTTCCTCAGTAATAGGAACATGTACTGCCATTTGATCTCCATCGAAATCTGCATTAAATGCTGCACAAACAAGTGGATGAAGTCTTATACTTCTACCTTCAATTAATTTTGGTTCAAATGCTTGAATACCAAGTCTATGTAGTGTAGGAGCACGGTTCAACATTACAGGGTGTTCTTTTATTTTTTCTTCAACTACATCCCAAACTCTTGGATCTTGATTTTCAATCATCCTTTTTGCAACTTTTATATTGCTTGCAATTTCTTTTTGGACAAGTCCATTTATTACATGTGGCTTAAATAATTCTAGTGCCATTTCTTTTGGAATACCACATTCATACATTTTTAAATTTGGTCCAACTACGATAACACTACGACCAGAATAATCAACACGCTTACCAAGTAGATTTTGACGGAAACGACCTTGTTTACCTTTCAACATACTTGCAAGTGATTTAAGTGGTCTATTACCTGCACCAGTAATATTACGACCTCTTCTACCGTTATCAAATAATGCGTCAACTGCCTCTTGAAGCATACGCTTTTCATTTTGAATTATAATTGAAGGAGCTCCTAATTCCATTAATTTTTTTAAACGATTATTACGATTAATAACTCTTCTATATAAATCATTTAAATCTGAAGTTGCAAACCTTCCTCCATCCAACTGAATCATTGGTCTAAGTTCAGGTGGAATAACAGGTAGTGCGGTTAAAATCATCCATTCAGGGCGATTTCCAGATTCCAAAAATGCGTTTAATACATCTAATCTCTTTATCAATCTAATTCTTTTTTGACTTTGTGAATCCTTAATTTCCTCTATCTCAGTTTTAAGTTCATTTACTTCTTTTTCTAAGTCAACTTCTTCTAGTAATTCCTTGATTGCTTCTGCACCCATGCCTACTCTAAAACTATTTCCATATTTTTCATAATAAGCACGATATTCTTTATCACTTATAGTTTGTTTTTTTGATAAAGGTGCAGCTCCTGGATCAAGTACTACATAACTAACAAAATACAAAACTTCTTCAAGTTCTCTTGGACTCATATCAAGAACAAGACCCATTCTTGATGGAACACCTTTAAAAAACCATATATGAGAGACAGGAGTTGCAAGTTCTATATGTCCCATGCGCTCTCTTCTTACTTTAGATCGCGTTACCTCAACTCCACATCTATCACAAACAATATTTTTGTATCTTAATCTTTTATATTTTCCACAAGAACATTCAAAATCTTTAGTAGGTCCAAATATTTTTTCACAGTATAAACCGTCTCTTTCTGGTTTTAAAGTACGATAATTTATAGTTTCTGCCTTTTTTACTTCACCATATGACCATGAACGAATTTTCTCAGGTGAGGCAATGCTTATTTTTAATCCTTCAAAATTATTAACATCCATTATTCCTCATCCCCTTCCAAATCATCATCAATATCATCATCGATATCTTCGTCTATATCTTCATCGTCAAAATCATCAGATTCCATATCATCATAATCAGATATTTCATCATTATAATCTTCTTCATCTTCTAGTGCATCTTGGTATTCTTCAAAAGTATCTTCTTGACCAGATTCACCATTTACAAGCTTAGCATCAACTTTATTTTCTTTTCCGTCTAATAAATTATCATCTTTATCAGCTTCTTCTAAATCTTTAAGTTCTAACAAGTTACCTTGTTCATTCAATACTGTTATATCTAAGCCTAGTGCTTGGAACTCTTTAATTAATACTCTAAAGCTTTCTGGAACACCAGATTTTGGAATTGGTGTACCCTTAACTAACGCTTCATATACCTTTACACGGCCTACAACATCATCTGATTTAATTGTCATCATTTCTTGAAGAACATGTGCTGCACCATATGCATATAGTGCCCAAACTTCCATTTCTCCAAATCTTTGACCACCAAATTGTGCTTTACCACCTAAAGGCTGTTGAGTTACCAAACTATAAGGTCCTGTTGAACGAGCATGAAGTTTATCGTCAACCATATGGTGTAACTTAATCATATACATAACTCCTACACTTATACGGTTATCAAAAGGTTCACCAGTTCGTCCATCATAAAGTATTGTCTTTCCGTCTTCATCAATACCCGCCTCTTTAAGTGCATCAATTATTTCTTCTCTTCCAGCACCACTAAATACAGGTGTTGCAACATGTATTCCAAGTTTCTTAGCAGCTGCACCTAAATGCATCTCTAATATTTGTCCGATATTCATACGGCTTGGAACTCCAAGTGGGTTAAGTAATATATCAACAGGTGTTCCATCACTTAAATATGGCATATCTTCTGAAGGAAGTACAAGCGAAATAACTCCCTTGTTACCATGACGACCTGCCATTTTATCTCCAACAGTAATCTTACGCTTTTGTGCTATATAAACACGGATTATTTTTGAAACTCCTGCTGGTAATTCGTCAGTATCTTCTTTAGTAAATATTTTAATATCGTGAACGATTCCTTCACCACCGTGTGGTACTCTTAAAGATGTATCTCTAACTTCACGAGTTTTCTCACCAAATATTGCATGAAGAAGTTTTTCTTCTGAAGTTAACTCAGCCATTCCTTTTGGAGTAACTTTTCCAACTAATATATCATCATCGTGTACTTCAGTACCTATGCGGATTAAACCATTTTCATCTAGATTTTTTCTAGCTTCTTCACTTACATTAGGTATATCTCTTGTAAATTCCTCAGACCCTAATTTAGTATCTCTACACTCTATTTGATAATCTTGAATATGAATTGATGTATAAACATCGTCTCTTACTAAACGCTCATTCAATATAACAGCATCTTCGTAATTATATCCATTAAAATTCATAAATGCTACTGTAACATTTTTTCCAAGTGCCATCTCACCTAAATCCGTAGAAGGTCCATCGGCAATTACTTGATCTTTTTTTATTTTATCATTAACTTTAACAATTGGTCTTTGATGATAACAAGTCCCAGCATTACTTCTTTCAAAACCATTTAAATAATATGTATCATTTCCACCTTTAGTCTTTACAATTATCTTTTCTGAATCAACATAATCAACAATACCATCAGCTTTTGCTATTATAACAGCTCCACTATCCCTAGCGCTTATTGCTTCTATACCAGTACCAACGATTGGTGCTTCTGATGTTAAAAGTGGTATAGCCTGACGCTGCATGTTCGCACCCATCAATGCACGCTTTCCATCATCGTGTTCTAGGAAAGGAATACCGGCGGTAGTAATAGATACAACTTGTTGACTAGATACATCTATATAATCAACTTCTTTACTATTTACCATTATGTTTTCTCCACGGAAACGAACAGGAACTGTTTTATCAACAAAATTATCGTTATCATCTAATTTAACAGTTGCTTGTGAAATATGATATTCTAACTCCTCATCTGCAGTCATATACCTTATTTCATCAGTCAAGTGACCTTTTTCAACTTTTCTATATGGAGTCATTATAAATCCATAATCATCTACTCTAGCATAACTTGCAAGTGAAGTAATAAGTCCTATATTTGGTCCTTCTGGTGACTCTATAGGACAAAGTCTACCATAATGAGATGGATTAACATCACGAACTTCCATACCAGCACGATCTCTAGATAAACCTCCTGGTCCTAAACTAGACAAACGCCTTTTATTTGCTAATTCTGCTACTGGATTTGTTTGATCCATAAATTGAGATAACTGACTGCTTCCAAAGAATTCTTTAATAGCAGCAGTTAAAGGTCTAATATTTATTAATGTTTTTGGTGTTACTTCATCTAATTCTTGAGTACTCATTCTATCTCTTATTACTCTTTCAACACGAGAAACACCAACTCTAAATTGATTTTGTAAAAGTTCTCCCACTTGTCTAACTCGTCTATTTGACAAATGGTCAATTTCATCATAGAAACCTACACCTTCGTGTAAATTTAAATAATAAGATATTGATGCATAAATATCTGAAATCGTAAGTCTTTTTTGATCTATACTTTGATCATTACCTATAATCCTAATAATTTTTTCTGGATTATTTTTAGAATAAACTTTTACTATTTGTACTTTATTATAAGAATCTAATTCTTGATTTATTAGTACTTCCTTAACACCATATCCAGATTCCATGATAGGTTTTAACTGCTCTAATACTTCTTTAGTAACTAAAGTACCTTTTTCAAATTTTAATTCACCATCAACTTTAATATCTTCTGCAAGTACTGTATCATAAAGTCTATCAATTACATTTAATTTTTTATTAAATTTATAACGACCAACTTTAGCTAAATCATATCTGAAAGCGTCAAAAAATCTAGATATCAATTGATTTTTAGCACTATCCAAAGTACTTGGTTCACCTGGTCTTAATTTAGAATGTATATCTATCAATGATTCATCTGTATTCTTATTAGTATCTTTTTCAATAGTCCTTAAAAGATAATCATCCTCACCAAATAAATCTATTATATCTGCATCACTTGAAAGACCTAAAGCCCTAAGAAGAGTTGTTACTGGAACTTTTCTTGTCCTATCAATGCGACAATAAATAACATCTCTTGCATCAGTTTCATATTCAAGCCATGTACCACGAGTTGGTATAACTTGAGAAGTAATAATATGTTTACCATTTTTCTTATCTACTTCACGAGAAAAATATACGCTTGGTGAACGCACTAATTGTGATACAATAACACGCTCTGCTCCGTTAATTATAAATGTACCACTTTCTGTCATTATAGGCATATCGCCTAAATAAATTTCTTGCTCTTTAACCTCACCTGTTTCTTGGTTAAAAAGTCTTGCTTGAACCTTTATAGGTGCTGCGTAAGTTGCATATCTATCTTTGCAACCTTTAATCGAGTATCTTGGCTCTTCAAAGGAATAATCACT
>CANQFF010000029.1 GCA_947598345.1 uncultured Bacilli bacterium | reverse complement strand
GCTACTTCTCATATATATCATCTAACCTCTCCAAGTCATTATAGCATACCCCCCTAGCTGTCAAGGGTTGTATATTTTAAAAAAATAATTTATAATAATTTTGGTGATAAAATGGATTATCAAATAACTATTCCACAATTTGAAGGGCCATTAGATTTATTATTACACCTAATAAAACAATCTAATATTGATATATATGATATCAGCATAGATCAAATAACAAAACAATATTTAGAATATATAAATAAAATGGAAGAGCTTAATTTAAATATTGCTAGCGAATACCTGGTTATGGCTGCTGAATTACTTGAAATAAAATCTGCATCTTTACTTCCTAAACAGGAACTTAGTGAAGATGAATATGAAGAAGATCCAAAAGAAAAATTAATACAAAGGTTATTAGAATATGAGCAATATAAAAAATTAACTGATACATTTAAAGATTTAGAAACCTATAGACGCGAAGTATATACAAGAGAACCAGATAATTTGTTAGAATTTAAAGAAGAAAATCAAAATATAGATTATGGAGTAACAATAGAAGATTTATTAAATGCATTCTCAAACTTTTTAAACGAAAAAGAGCTAAATAAACCTCTTAATACTAAAATAACTAATAAAGAATATAGTGTAGAAAAAAGATGTGTTGAAATAAAAAAAATACTAAAGAAAAAAAAGAAAATAAATTTTAATGATTTATTTGATATTTACACGAAAAGTTACATAGTTGTTACTTTTTTATCTATTTTATCTATGACTAGAAACCAAGAAATAGAAATAGAACAAGAAGATAATTTTAAAAACATTGTTATTAAAAAAAAAGGAGTTAACTATGAATGATAATATTGAATATAAAGCCATTATAGAAGGATTACTTTTCTTAAGTGGTGAGGATGGTATAACAACTGAAGAAATATCTAAAATAGTTGAAATAGATATAAATGAAGTTGAATCTATATTAAAAGAATTATATAATGAATATGAAAATCCAAATAGAGGCATAAGATTAGAGTTTTTAGGTAATCATTTTAAATTGACAACAAAAAATGAACACAAAAATTATTACAAGAAACTTGTCTTAGAAGAAGAGGATTCACCACTTTCAAATTCTGCATTAGAAACACTTGCAATTATTGCATACAACGCTCCAATAACAAGGATAGATATCGATAATATAAGAGGAGTAAATAGTAATTATATAATAAGAAAACTTTTACTTAAAGGTTTAATTGAAGAAAAAGGTAAATCTGACTTACCAGGAAAACCTAGATTATACGATGTAACATCTAAATTTTTAGATTATTTTGGATTAGGCAGTATTAATGATTTACCAAAAATAGAAACAGAAGAAATAGAAAATGATGATAAAAATTTATTTGAATCTAAATATACAGAAAAAGAAGACTAAAAAAACTGATAAATAGAAAATATCAGTTTTTTAGTTCCTTTTTGTTAATAAGATAATGCATTACAACCTGTAAAGTTATATTTTGGCACAGTTTCTGTAGTATTTGTAGTATTTTTCTTACCAATATATTTTTTTATAAAATCACTAGTACAGTTACTTATTTCACTTGTACAAGTATAATCATCTTCGTAAGCTTTATGATCTTTATTATATTCTCTTATTTCTTTTATTAAAGATGGTGTTAAATTAATTGTATACATTGGTGATGTATGATTTTTGTTATAACTATTATTTGTAGTATCCAATATATATTGAATTAAAACATTATTTTTAGATGTCTTATTTTCTGATATGTAACTATCGCTCAAACTATTATGCGCATAGTAATAGAAGTCTAAGTCTCTACTATCAATCCATCCATCATTGTTATAATCATATTTATAATTATCCTGGAAATAGCCAAATTTAGATTCTTCTCCAACCTTTCTTGGAGTCATAAATATGCATATATGACCTTCACCATTACCCGCAAGAGTATTAGTTAATCCTTTTGTTCTCCAATTGGATCCTACAATTCTTCCAGTAGCTAACTTACCAGGAAATGCATTTAAAGAATCAATTTTTCTGGCATCTATTTCTCTAAATTCGATATTGAGTGGAGTTGGAATTGGAGTATTTCCTCCACACTCTTTGTCATACTGTGCTTTTGTAACTTGTTTTCCTGAAGCATTATAATATTTACCATTTACTATTTTACAGCTTGGAATTAAGTCATTATATATTTCTACTTCACATGAATCTGTAACAGTCTCATTGGAACTTTTATTACCATTATTATAATCAAATGAAAATGTATATTTATAAGTTCCATCTTTAGTAGCAATTTTACTCGATAAACCATATTTCGGTATTGTACAAGTATTATTTTTAACGCAATTCAAGTCATTAGACATAGAACCAGAATATTGATTTAAAATTATTTCTCTAAAACGATAATACTTTACATATGTTTTTGAAAAACTATATGCTGCATTTACAGGGCCAGTTTTTTTCCAATTCCCCTCTTCTGTTTTTACCTCAGAAATCATATTACCGCTTCCGTCATCTAATGTAAATTCAACATTTTCAATATTACTTTTCGTTACGCTAGTAATAGTTGCATTCCTACCAGTGGTATATGTATAACAATTGCTCGTAATAATACTTTTTGCAACATAATTTTCAGAATCTTTTGTTGATAAGAAAATCTCACCTGCCCTATATCTTCCAAAATTATATTTTTTAGTTAAAAAATTATAATCATATCCAAAGCTTAAACCACCTGATACTTCTACTATATTATTTAAAAATTGCAAATCATTTGCACAATATGCAGTTGCTTCACCATTTGTTAATTTTACTTTAACTGTATAATCATAACAAGACAAATCATCCTTTGAAAAAGTCTTTTTTATATTATAACTTAAACATCCTGGTGTTTTAGTCTGTGAACTATTACAATTTGAACCTGTATTAGAACACAAAACAGATGCACTAGTTGATGATGTTGGTTTACCACTAAAATTTAATAAATTTTTATAATTTTTTCCTTTACTTAAATATTTTTCATATATTCTAATTCTTTCAACTCTATCATTTTTGCCGACTGAGTTTTTCAAATCTTCTATTTCAGATTGACATGTTTTTTTATTATTATAAACAGTTATTGTCTTGTTTCTATTCATAGTAACTTTTAATACATTACTCGTATAATGAGTAGCAACACAGCCATCACAATTTATATTATTTGGCTGATAATCTGATGGCACAGTTTCTGTTAAGTTAACTGTTGTACCGCTTGGAATTCCTTTAATTGTACATTTTCCATCAGATCCAGTTGTGCAATCACCGTAAGGAGATGAAAATTTAACTCCTTTTAAAAGATTCAAACTGTTGTCATATTTGATTATAGTAAGATCATATGTAGTTTGTCTATTAATATCTGATGCATTAATATACCCTTTACCATATAGAGATTCTTCTGAAGTTGGAACATTAGGTAATTCAAGATATTTACCAATATTATTATAATCTGCTGCTTCAATACAGTAACTTCTATTTTTGTCATAATGTTTATTTTTAGCAGAATCTTCTTCATAATAATTAATAAAAATTGAACATGGAATCATTTGTACAACATCTCCAAAACCTGAATATATTGTTGTACCGTTCGGTTCATTAAAAAGTTGTTGTATGGTATCTGCAGCTTCACTAGCAGTCAAAGATGATTTATATTGTGTATTTCCTCCCGTATTACCTTGTTTTTTATATATCGTGAAAAGCGGTTCTACTAATATTGAGTATATACTATGACCATTTCCGTCTTTAGAAAAAAATGTGTTCTCATCAATACCTGTTTTTTGAAGTATTGTTTTATAAGAAGTTGTTGTCACATCATCATATATGCACTGCCAAAATACACCTGTTCCTTTATTATCTGAAATGTTACACTTATTGGGAACACTAGCATAATAAGATTTATAACTTGTATAACTTGTTGAAGAACGATAAAGTTTGTATAATAGCCCTCCGTAAGATTCCACTGAGATTGATTTTACAATTGTATACCTAATTTTATCTAACCCTATACATCCATTATACTCATCATTACATACATCAAAAGTTCCAATATCACTATCTCCACCACCACCCCAATTTGGATCTGCATGCCCTTTACCAAGCCATATTAGGTTTAATGAGTATAACATTATTAATATAATTATTATATTAGCGCTAACTTTTAAATATTTTCGCATCTTAGTTACCTCCTAATGATTATTCTTATATATTACTAAGAATATTATATATTAAAAAACTGGTTTTGTCCAGTATTTATTATTTGTATTCTATTCCCGTGTTTGTACCATATTTTAAAAATCTTTCTACTATATCATATATTTCTAAATTATGATTAGATCTAAAAATATCGTGTGTTAAGTCATCAAAAATAATTAATTTCTTTTCTTTTGATTTAACACTATCATATACATATTTTGAAGAAGTTAAAGGAACTAAATTATCACATTTTCCCTGTATTAAAAGAATTGGACATTTTAAATCTTTAGGGCTATCATATTTATCTTTTACTAGTTCCATAAACTCTTTAATAGTAGATAAATTAAGTTTTAACATTCTAGAAACTACTTCATCAGCCCCATAAGTTTTAATAACCTTTGGAGTTAGTTGTAAGCTCTTTTTAACATTTACTTTTTCATTAATAACACTTAGATATTGAAAAGCTGGTGCAGCTAAAACAACTTTTTTCACTCTATCATATTTAGTTGCTAAATATGCAGCTATAACTCCTCCCATACTATGTCCAATCAAATAAATATTTCTATATCCATTATCTATTAAAAATTTTAATTTTTCTTCACTATAGTCTATCCATTCTTGATATTTTGCATTACTCAAGTTTTTATCGTGCCCTGGAAGTGTAAATTGATAAACATCAAAAAATTTATTAAGTTCCAAATAATTAGCTAAATCTTCTTCATCATAAGTTCCACCTGCAAAACCGTGAATTATTAGTATAGCTTTTCTAAAAAACATAAAAACAACTCCTTTATGTTATTACTACATCCAAGTCTATAATAACATAAATTCATATTTTTTTCAAAAAAAAAGATCCTAAGATCTAATTTATTGCTAATATCTTAACATCATATTTACCATTAGGACTATCTACTGAAACGATTTCCCCAACTTTCAATCCCATTATAGCTTTAGCTATTGGTGATTCATTTGAAATTTTATTTGTAAAAGGATCAGCTTCTTTACTTCCAACAATGGAATATTCTTCTGTATCGTTGTCATCTATATACTCTAAAGTGACTTTTGTGCCAATTGAAACAACATCAGTATTAACTTTTGTTATAACAACTGCATGCTCTAACATAGTTTCCAATTCTTTTATTCTAGACTCAACAATTGCTTGGTCTGTTCTAGCAGCATCATATTCGGCATTTTCACTTAAATCTCCTTGAGAACGAGCATCTTTTAATGCAGAAATTATTTCAGGACGCTTAACTTGAATAAGTTCATCTAACTCCTTTTTAATTTCATCTAATCCTTCTTGTGTCAAATATAATTCCTTTTGGTCAGACATAAAAATTCACCTCATTTTTCTCTCATAAGCATACAAAATATTACTACATTTTTTTTGTTTTGTCAACTACTTTTATTCTCATCATATCATATTTTTCTAACTCATTTTCTACTTTCATTTTAATTATTTGTTTTGGGTGTCTAACAATATCTATTATATCATTATTTTCATCATATATTTCATTTATTTTATAAGTAATTGTGTCATGATTTGGTCCAAAAAATTCTACCGTATCACCAGTTTTAAAATAATTTCTCTGTTCTATAGTAGCTATTTTATTATATCCATCATAATTTATTACTATTCCCAAAAAATCTTGATTAGATATTTCTTCCCTACCGTTATAATAACTACAAGTATAATCGTAAACGCCATTAAAAAACTGTGGTACTGAATCTCTATTAGCGCACTGTCTTAATATTTTCTCATACTCCTTATTATATGTATAAGAATCTTTATTATTACAATATTCATCTATTGCTTTTCTATAAATAGATACTACTGTTGCTATATAATATACAGATCTCATTCTACCTTCTATTTTAAATGATGATATACCCATATCAATCATATCAGGTAAATATCTTAGCAAAGATAAATCTTTCGAACAAAAAGTGAATGGCTTATCTCCTTTAATTTCTAATCCATCTTCATTTAATAGATCAAAATCCCATCTGCATATTTGACTACATCCGCCTCTATTAGCATCTCTATTAGTTAAAAAATTTGATAATACACATCTACCACTATATCCTGCACACATTGCTCCATGTATAAATGTTTCTATTTCTATATCTACATTATCTATTATATCCTTTATTTCTTCTTTTGTGCATTCCCTAGCAAGTACAATTCTACTAACATTTTGTTCTTTAAAAAATTTACAAGTTTCTATATTAGTGGTACTAGCTTGCGTAGATAAATGAACTTGTAGTTTAGTTTTAGATAATGCTTCTTTAACAATAATAGGATCACTAACTATTATTGCATCTATATTACACTCTTCTAATTCTTTTAAATAATTATCTATTATATCTAATTCCTCATTGTGCAACAAAATATTTACAGTTACATATACTTTTTTATTCAAAGAATGTGCAAAAGATACACCTTCCTTTATTTCATCAATAGTAAAATTAATAGCGTTTGCTCTTAAATTAAGATTTGGTCCCCCTATATAAACCGCATCAGCGCCATATAACAAAGCAATTTTTAACCTTTCTAAATCTCCTGCTGGAGCTAATAACTCTGGTTTCTTTTTCATTTTTTCACCTTATATATAGTTTTTTTATTTAAAAAACCACTATCAATATTACTAAATAAACTGTATATTTCATTATTACATTCTTGAAAATTTTTCTTATTAGACTTTTTAAAAATTTTCAAAACCTCTATAAATTTATTAGCTTCTATATTAAAACTATTTAAAACATAATAACTAGCTTTTACATTTACATAGCTTTCTAAACCATTTAATATATTATTTGAATAACAAATAGTCCCTAAATCATTATCTACTATAGGATATTTTTTACCCTCTTTTGATATATAATTGATTTTAGATGAATCACATAAATTAAAATAACCTAAATAATTTTTAACTATATGTCTTTTAGATACAAACATTGGTAAATATCCAAATACATTTATTATTAATTTTGATTTACATTTCTTAGAAATTGTAACTATTTCATCTTCAGTTATATCACTTGATAAATAGGCATAATTTACTCCAAAGTCATACCAATAATTTATAGTATTATAATTAGTTACGGCATGTTCTTGATTCCACACCAATTCATAATTAAATGAGTGTCTTCTATATATATTCATAACTGCAATATCATAGTATAAAACACCTTTTATATTATAATTGTTTAATTCTATTAAAATACTTTCTAATTTATCTAAATCAGAATTATGCATATTCTTATTTAAACTAATAAAGATATCTTTATCATTTATTGATTTTAAAATAGATAAATCTCTTATAAGCATATTAGTTCCTATACTCATGCCATCTATTCCTATTATATATCCATCACATAAAGATTTTGTTTTATTTATTTCATCAATATTAGATGGTACAACTAATAACTTAGACATTACACCACATCCTAAAGCATATAAAAAGCATTTCCTTTGAAACGCTTATAATATTAGCACACATAAACACTTTTGTCAAACTAATTACAAGGGGAGAAATCATCTATATTATCTAAGTAAGTACAGTAGTATTTACCAGCTATATTTGTTTTAAAATACTTATTGTCGCAATCATTATTTAAAAAGCAAGATAGACATTCAGAAATATTTTCTTTTTCAGTACTATTTTCTGCAACTTTTGCCATAACAAATTGAACGATAGATATAGTTAAAAATATTATTACTGCTGCTATTATTTTTTTAACAAGTGAATTTTGTGCCTTTTTTATTTCATTTTCATCTGATGAAACCATCGCTTTAACTAAAGTTATCATACTAATTACTATCAATATTATTGGTGTTGCAATTTTTAATATATTAACAACCATACTAACTACAGAAGGTACATATGAAGGTATATCAAAAATATCGCCGCAGCTTACATAAGTTAACTTATCTGTATTACAATAACTAACACCATCCGTTTCATTCCAAACACATGCATAATCTGGATCAGCTAGACAAAGTGGTTCTGTTTTATTATCTCTGCAACTAGCACTAACATTTAAAATTCCTACAAAACCTACTACTAAAATTACTATAAACATTTTATAAAATTTCATATTATCTCTCCTATATCCCCATTTTTAACTAAGTGAGCATTGGCATCATCAGTATCTAGATGTAATTCAAAATACGCTTCCTCACTTGGTTTCAAATAAACATTTGTTATAACACCACCTTTTTCTCCACCAATTTTTACATTAACTTTCTCTTTGCCTTCTAGACCATACATTTTTATTTGATTTGGAAGTATATGAATATGCCTTGTAGCAATTATACAGCCTTCTTCTAAATCAACTTCTCCCGAAGGACCAATAAGTTTTATAGAGCAACTTCCTTTAATGTCCCCTGAATTTCTAACAGGTGGATTTACACCTAATTTATAGGCATCAGTTTTGCTTATTTCTACTTGTGTATATGGCCTTATAGGTCCTAATACCCTAACACCAGATATTTCAGATTTATCTGTTTTTATAGTTAGTAAAGCAGTTGAAGCAAACTGTCCAGGTTGAGTTAAATCATTCCTTTTTTCTAATTCGTATCCTTCTCCAAATAATATTTCTAAATGCTCTTTTGTAAGATGCACATGTCTATTCGATACTCCTATGCTTACTTTCATTTTCTCACCAGCTTTATTATAGCATATTTTATAATTTTTTGAAATATATTTTAAAGAAAGGATGATTTTATGAATAATGGATATTTAAATAATGGTAAATTTACTAATCTTAGTACATCAAACCCACCTATTTTTTCAAACAATATAGCTACCCCTAATCAAACAACCGCACCTGTAGAAGAATATATTCCAAATGAACAATCTTATATAGAAAATATACTTAGAGTTAATAGAGGTAAAAAAGTATCAGTATATCAATCATTTGGAGATTCCCAAGAATGGAAAGATAGAATATTTACTGGTATAATTGAACAATCAGGCAGAGATCACATAATATTAAGTGATCCTACTACTGGTAATTGGTATTTACTTTTAATGATATATGTAAACTTTATACAATTTGACGAAGAAATAAACACTGTTCAACAATTTTATCCATCAATAATTAAATAAAAAGGTATTTCAAACCTTTTTATTCATTAGTAATTAAATTATTTAAGGCCTTAGCGAAAGCTTTATTACCTTCATCAGTTAAATGTATACCGTCAGCCATCAAATAATTTTTATTATTTTTAATTTCTTTATAGAAATTCATAGTCTTAACATTTTCATAATCAAATACATAATCTTCTATATCATTTATATATAATATATATACTTGGTGATCACTACATAATTCTATTAGACTTTCTTGTTCCGCTTTATTTAATTTAATAGAACTATCAAGTGCGAATACAACTTTATAATTTAAAGAATTACTATTCAATGCTTCTTCCACTTCTTTTTTTAATGATTTATAATCAAATTCTTTATTAATAACAAATTTCTCATTCTTAAAATCATTTTGTATATAATCAAAGGCATTTAATAATATACCATTTCCATAAAAAGTTATTTTATTTTTTAACTCTTCTTCGTGTCCTTTTATAATTTGTTCTTTATTTTTATTATATTCTTCTAAATAAACATTATATATCGCATCATATAAAGCATTTGTATATGCTACTCTACCTGGTTCGGTTAAGTGGATACCATCAGCATAAAAATACTCAGAATGGCCATTAGAAATAGTTTTCCAATCAATTACATATAAATTACCAAAATCTTTAGATAATTGTTTTAAATTATTATTAAATGAGATATTATTAGTTGTATTAATCCAAAATATCTTTCTTTCTTCGCAGGTTTTAATAATTTCAACCTTACAATTTAAATCACAATCACCATTAGCTCCTAAATTTAAAACAATAATATCTCCTAACATATCTCTATCTTTTAAATTTTTAAGTATACCATTTAAAACCCAAGCTGTACGAGACACCTGTGCATCGAAATAGCCATTAGGAAACTTCTCATATAAATTAGGAACTGCTCCCAGCATAACAGAGTCACCAACACCTACTACAGATAAATTACTTACTATATTTTTTAATTCAGCTTCACCGTTTTCTAAATTTAAAAGTTCATTTAACCATTCATCTTCTTCTTTTTTACTTTGAATTTCATATTCTTGAACTTTCTCTTGAATTATCTTCTCATTTTGTTCTAACTGTTTTTCTAACTCTTTCATTTCTAAAGTATGATCTTTTGATATACAAAACTTATATAAACCAAATATTGATATCAAAGATATGATTCCAATTAATAAATATCTAAACTTTTTATATTTAATATTCTTACTATCAAGACAAAAATGAATGCAATATGAAATAAGTAATATTACAAAAATCATGATAGGTATACTTATCCACTTATTTATATTTATATATTGGAAGATAAATATGACAGGGTATTGAACTAAGTATATTTCGTAGCTGATAAGCGCGAATGATTTTATTATTTTATCTAATTTAGATAAATTTTTTTCAGTTTTAAGAGTTCCATAATCAATTAATCTTAAAGATATTAAAGTAGTTAAAACCATACCAAATGGCATAAATATCGATTTAGAATCAACAAAAATAAACATTAATATTAGTATTAAAAGATAACCATAAAATATTTTTGTACCTTGTTTATTTTTTATAGTATTCGATATTTTATATTTATAATTTGAATGTATAAATCCTAATGATAATCCAAAAAGTAAAGAAAATATCCTAGTAAATGTACTATAATAAGTTACCATTATATCCTTAGAATAATTTACTATAAAGAAATAACCTAAAAACATAAAAGATATCGCAACTGTAGTAATAATAGGTATAAGTTTAGATTTTATCTTTTTTAATCCCAAGTATATGAAAGGAAATATTATATCAAACTGTAAAAGTATTGATATATACCATAAATGCATAAAAGGTGAATTTATGTGTCTAGCAAAATAATCTAAATTCGCACTTAATTGCCAAAAATTATTATATCCCAGTAATACTGATTTTGTCTCCGGTTTTAAATTAAACCATGTAACATCCATTAAATTTACTACTGAAATTGTTAAAAACACAACTATTATTAATGGTAAATATACTCTTAAAAATGTTTTCTTATAGTATTCTAAAATAGAAAAATCTTTCTTACCTTCAGAAGAGATGACAGATAGATATGCACTTAATACAAAAAAAGTACATACAGCTAAATATCCTCCTTTTAATATATTAAAATGATACAATAATACGGCTAAACAAGACAAGACTCTAATTACATCTAATTCTTTATAATATTTTTTACTACTCTTCATACTACTACCTCATCCTACATACCAATTATACAAATATTGTATATTTTTGTCAACACAAATTAAAACTAATGTAAATCGTTTTTTATTATTAAAATATCATTTAGGGCAATAATTATTATTTGAAAAATTACAACTTCATAAGATATATCAGAAAGGAGAAAAATATGAATAATAATTATAATTCTCAAGATAGTATTTTAAAAAACGCAATGAAAAAAATTGCAAATGATTCTAAATGTAAACCTCAATGTATGGGCGCTATCATTGGGCCAACAGGGCCTACTGGACCTCAAGGTATTGGAATAACTGGACCTACTGGACCTGCTGGGCCTGTAACTGTTAGTGTTGGTACAACTACTACAGGTGAACCAGGAGGGATAGCATCCGTTCAAAACACAGGGGATGCAGAAAATGTTGTTTTAGCTTTCAATATTCCACAAGGACCTACTGGACCTCAAGGTGAAACTGGTGATATCGGACCTACTGGACCATCTGGTGGG
>CANQFF010000028.1 GCA_947598345.1 uncultured Bacilli bacterium | reverse complement strand
TCAGAAACCTAGTACAATAGCGTTATAAGAGTTTTAACTTACGTCAAAACTCTCATAACTTTCTAGACATTATACCATAATATATTATTTAATATCTTCCATTTATAATATTTTTACTCGAATAATATGTAATTATGAAATAACCACCATAAATAATAACTAAAATAATTGATGTTGCAATAATTGATGGAAGTAACTTATCATTACCAAACACTTCTAATATTTTTACTGCAAACATTATTCCAAATATAGAATGAATCAATGCAAGTACTAAAGGAAGAATAAAGAAGATAGCTATTTGTCTAAATAACGATTTATTAATCATTCTTTCATCCGTACCAATTTTCTTTAACATTTTAAATCGCTCTTTATTATCACTACTTTCAGATAATTCTTTTAAACCTAATATAGCAGCACTACTAATTAAAAAGATAATTCCTAAATAAAGGCCAATAAATGTTACCATAGCAGATAAACCAACTGTTGCTTCTTTAATCTCTAATTTAGTAGAACCACTTGGAAGTAAATATATATTAGCTCTTTCATCTTTACCTAGTTTATTAATATTATTTTCTATTTCTATTATTTCTTCTTTATCAGTTGTTTTATAATTACCTAATAAATGATTTTGAATTAAATAATCTTCATTTATGACATTATCAGGTACTATAATAATTCCAGAATTAATATGATTACTTGACATCTCTAAAAATCCATCTTGACAAGTATCATACTTTGGTTTTAAAGTATGTCCAAATAAACTTATTTTCTCTTTATTTTTAAGAGCTAAATTTCTTATTTCAACCATCGATTTAAAATCAGCAACAATCATATATTCATCATCATTTAAAGAATATTCTTTGTTTCCATAAAATCTGGCTACTTTATTATATTCACTTATTTTCATAATTGTTTCCCTTGTATCGTAAGCCAAAAATGGAAACTCTTTTCTAATACTATTCAATTTTGATCCTAAGGTATGATTAACTGTTAAATCCTGTGTTGCATATGTATTTACTTCAATATATTCTTTAAGATAAGAAGTAATATCGAAATCAAATAACTCAAACATTTCTTTTGCTGTATAGTGAGAATTTTTTATTTGTGAATCATTATATCCATAATTTCTGTATTCTTCATAATATTTATCCATATTCATATTTTGTGTAAAAAAGATATCTGCAGGAGAAAGTTTTCTAATATTAGCATTCATAGAGTTTTTCATAGTAAGGCACGCAGATAATAAACAAATAGTTATAAATAGCATTAAACAGATAATTGTTTCTCCAAATACTGTTGTATTAATCTTACTTGAAAACTGCCTTAATGTAAAACTGTTTAATCCTTTATAATAAAATTTTTTTACACTCATAGCTATTCTTAAAATAAGTCCTGATAAAGACCAGAAAATTAAAAATGTAGATACTATACCCATAATAATTGGTTTTAATATGTCAGTAACCTCATTTAAAGTTAAAAATTCTGCTGTTACTATGTGATAAGCTTTCCCAAGTATAATAGAAGATATTATAAATATAATAATGCAAAGATATGGATTTTTTAATTTTAATTTTTCACTTGTTTTAGATCCATTTAATAAATCAATTAACTTACATTTACTAACACTTATCGTATTAAATATCATAACAATTAAATACATGATACTAAAATAAACGATTGTTTTAATACAAGCAGATGTTGAAAATACAAATGCAAATTTTGTAAGATTTGCTTCAAACATATTAACAACAACTAAACTCATAACTTGAGATAGTAGCACGCCTAGACCTAATCCTACTAAAAGAGAAATTATACCAATAAATAATGTTTCAAAAAATAATATTAATGAAATTTTTCTTTTACTCATACCAAGAGTTAAATAAACTCCAAATTCTTTATTACGCCTTTTCATTAAAAATCTTGAAGCATATATAATTAAAAATCCTAATATAAATGAAACAAAAACACTAACACTAGAAAGTATTGTCATCATAAGTTCGATTATTTCTTGTGTGGATGAAGAAACATTCATCATGACAGCTTGACTATCAAGTGCATTAAAAACATAAAATATTGCTACACCAAGAATAAGTGTAAAAAAGTAGATGGCATAGTCTTTCATACTTTTCTTAATGTTTTTTAGCGATAACTTATAAAGCATCATTTAAATCCCCACCAAGCAGAGTTACAACATCAATAATTTTATCGAAAAATTCTTTACGAGAATCTTCACCTCTATGAATTTCTTTAAATATTTTGCCATCTTTAATAAATATTACCCTTCTTGCATAACTAGCTGTAAAGGCATCGTGAGTAACCATAAGAATAGTAGCTCCAATTGAATCTAAATAATTGAACTTTTCTAATAACATTTTAGAAGATTTAGAATCCAAAGCTCCAGTAGGTTCATCTGCAAGAATTAACTTTGAATCTGTAACAATTGCACGAGCCGAAGCAACTCTTTGCTTTTCTCCACCAGACATTTGATAAGGATATTTATTTAAGACATTCTTAATATCAAGTTCCTCGCTAACTTTCTTAATTTTTGTTTCGATTTCTTTAACACTTATATTTTGAATAGATAATGCAAGTGCAATATTTTCATAAGCAGTTAAAGTGTCTAATAAATTAAAATCTTGAAAAATAAAACCTAATTTTTCTCTTCTAAATTTATTTATTTCATTACCTTTTAATTTAGTAATATCAATATTATCTACAAAAATATGTCCTGATGTAACTTTATCAATAGTCGATATACAGTTCAAGAGAGTTGTTTTCCCTGAACCAGATGCTCCCATAATAGCAACGAACTCACCTTTTTCTACTTCAAATGACATATTATCAATAGCTTTAGTTAAAGATGAACGACTACCATAATATTTTTCAATTTTTTCTACTTTTAAAATAGTTTCCATAAAAATCTCCTTTCACATAAAAATAATACATGAAAAAATTTATTTTGTCGTTCGTTTAATATTACTAAACATTACAATTTAGTAATATTACTTTAAGACATCATAATATTTATTTTTAGCAAAAGTAATAAAAACTTTAGTATACTCATTTACTTTTGATTCTATTTCTATTTTATGTCCTAATTTTCTGCACAAATTTTTAGCTATATATAAACCCATCCCAGTAGATGAACTTTTTTCTCTTCCATTTGTACCTGTAAATGTTTTATCAAAAACTTGTTTTATATCGCTCATTGGAATTCCTATACCGTTATCTTCTATTATTAAAATTGTAACTTCTTTTTTATCTTGAACATAAATATTTATAAAAGAATTTTCAATATCTTTTTTATACTTAATACTATTATTTATTATTTGATTTAAAATAAATTCTAACCACTTTGAATCAGTATATACTTTATAATCGACATTATCCACATTAAAATTTATTTTATTATATAGTAAATCATCCATATTTTTTATTCCTACATTTTTAATTACTTTTGATAAATTTATTTCTTTTATAAAATAATCTTTTTCAGAATTTTCTGACCTAGTATAATAAAGAACTTGATCTACATAATCTTCTAATTTTTTTAAAATATTTTTTGTTTTACTATCTAAAATTTCCTTATGATTATTCAAAGTAAGAACTAAACTAGCTAATGGTCTTTTTACTTCGTGAATCCACATTTCTATATACTCTTTATTATCTAATAATTGTTCTTCCTCTATTTTTATTCTTTCATTCATAGATTTATTTATCTCATATAATGCTTGACAAAGTAATTTACCTTCATAAAATGTAGGATACTCAAGTGTCTCTAGTACAAGATAAGCCTTATCAAGATTTTCAATATTAGATAAAAGCTCTGTATAAAATTTTTGTTTTCTTAAATAATCTATAATAATTAATAAAAAATATGTCACAAATAAAATTATAGTTATTGATATAATTAATGATTTATCACATTTAAAAGCTAATAAAATTAAAATAATAATAACAAAGCTGAGTAAACAAAAAATGATAGAATATAATTTATCTTTTAAATAAATTTTAAATTTCATGATAAAATATATCCCTGTCCCTTTCTAGTATCTATCATATCATCATATCCAATCTCTTTTAGCTTACTTCTTAATCTGCTAATATTAACAGTTAAAGCATTATCATTTATAAATTCATCATTATCCCATAATTCAGTCATTAATTCATCTCGTGTTACGATTTTATTTTGATGCATAAGTAAAAAATTAAATATAATCATTTCATTTTTTGTTAAAATAATTTCTTTATTATCTTTCTTTATTACCCCTTTTTGTGAATTTATTTTTAAATCTTTATAAGAAATTGTTCCTGAACTACAATTTACTCTTTTCAAAACTGCCCCTATTCTTAAAAGAAGAATATTAGGATTATAAGGTTTTGTTATATAATCATCAGCTCCATATGATATTGATAATGCCTCATCAGTTTCAGAATTAATACTTGTAACCATAATTACAGGAATATTAGAAAATTTTCTTAAATTTTGCAATAACAATTCACCATTCATATAAGGAATGTTAATATCTAGTAATAGTAAATCTGGAGAAACTTTTAGTATTTCGTCAATTGCATTTTTAAAATTTTTTAAAATATAAGCATCATATCCACTATTTTTTAATAACATTTTTAATTCATTACTTATAAATTCATCGTCCTCAACTATCATAATTTTATACATATCCCACCACATTTCCCATTATATATTATACCATGAATAAAATAAGCTAAACCTTACAGTTTTGTAATATTTTTTAAAAAAATTCATACAAATAAAACTTACGAAAAAAATTTTTTTTTGTTAAAATATTATTAGTAGCTAATCAATTTATAAAGGGAGATGATTACAATATGTTTAATATAAATGATTATGTTGTATACAAAAAAGATGTATGCAAAGTAAGAGAAATTAAACATAACAATATAAACAATAAAGATTACTATGTATTAGTACCTATTGAAGATGAATCTTTAATAATAGATGTACCAACAGATAATAATCTAGGATATTTAAGAAAAATATTAACAAAAAAAGAAGCGGAAAATATTATAGATAAAATTAAATATATTGAACCATTAACTGATATTAATGACAAAAATAACTTAAATGTTTATAAAGAATTAATAAAAAATGGTAATCATGAAAATCTAATAAAAATAATTAAAACTTCATATTTAAGAAATAAAGAAAGAACAGATAAAAATAAAAAACCTAGTGAAAAGGATTTAAAATATTTTGAACAAGCAGAAAAATATTTATATAATGAATTAGCAGTTGCCTTAGGTAAGAGTTTCGAGGAAACTAAAGAATATATTATTAAAAGTTTTGATAATTAAATTCATTATATTTTTATACAAATATTTCATCTAGGTTTAACTCAACTATAATAGTTTTTTTATTTTTCAAATTATAAATTTTTTTTTAACAACTTATCTATAAAAAACAATATCTGATATATTTTTTCTTTTACTGTGCATAGGAGATGGTATACAATCAGAAGTCTTATATCCTAAAGGAATAAGACATATTGGTTCTACATTTGAATCTAAATCAAATTCTTTTTTTATAATGTCTTTATCGAACATTTCTATCCATATATTATCTACACCTACATTCGTAGCTTCAAGCATCATATGTGTCGCAACTATAGTAGCATCCATTTCAAAAGTAGAATAATTATCCTTTGACCAAGCAATATTTTTATCACTAGCAATAATGAGACAAATTGGTGCATTGTATCTGCAAGGTGTTGCTTTATCTATCTTGCTTAATCCTTCTTTTGATTTCACAACATATACCTTTTGTGGTTGATTATTTTTTGCAGTTGGTGCTAAAACACCAGCTTCTAGTATTTTATTTAACTTATCATCACTAATTAAATCATCTCTAAACTTTCTAGCTGAAAATCTATCTCTAATAACTTTTTCAAATTCCATTTTAAATCCTCCTCTATTTTTTGAAATTAAATAACTTTTAAACTTTTTTTACATTTATTTTTTTTCTTTCCAATTTTTTAATTTTAATGCATTAAGTACTACTGTTAAACTACTAATTGTCATTGAAAACCCAGCTATCATTGGATTCATAACTATACCAAAAGATCTAAATAAACCAATAGCTATTGGAATCATACAAACATTATAGAAAAAAGCCCAAAATAAATTTTGTTTAATATTCCTAATAGTTTGTTTACTAATATCGATTAAGGATACTATTTTTTCTAAATTATCATTCATTAAAATAACATCTGACGAATCTGCTGCTATATCTGTTGCACCATTTACGCTTACTCCAATATTTGCTGTAGCTAATGACGGTGCATCGTTTATACCATCCCCAACCATCATTACCTTATTTCCTTTTTCAATTAACTTTTTTATTACCATTGTTTTATCTTTAGGCATGACATTCGATATTACAGTATCTATTCCAATTGAATTTGCAATAATATTAGCAGTTTTATCATTATCACCAGTTAGCATAATTATATTTTTACCTAATTTTTTTAATTTTAATACCGTTGTTTTGGCATTATCTCTTACAATATCCTTAACTCCAATAAGTCCTAAAACTCTATTATCCTCAATAACATAAACTATACTATTACCTAATATTTGTAATTGATTTTCTTGTTCTTCGTATTTATTTTCAATATTTAATTTATCAAATAACTTATTATTACCTATATATATTTTTTTATTATTAATACTTCCATATAAACCTATTCCAGCAATATTATTAAAATTATTTACTGGTTCTATCTTTAAATTATGTTCAGTAATATAATCTTCAAATGCTTTTGAAATTGGATGAGTAGTTTTTGATTCTATACTTGCAACTTTTTCAATTAAATTATTATCTGTATATTTACTGTAATTGTATATTTTTGAAATTTTTAAATTACCATAAGTTAATGTTCCTGTTTTATCAAACACTACTGTATCTATTTTATGAGCATTTTCTAATGTCTCACTTTTTTTTACTAAAATTCCGTTTTTAGCACACAATCCTTCGCTTACAACTATCGCAAGTGGCGTTGCAAGTCCAAGAGCACAAGGACAAGCAACAACCAACACTGTTACAAATGTCGTTATACTTGTACTAAGACTATTCCCAAGTAATAAATAACTAATAAATGTAAGAATTGCAATTACAATAATTGCAGGTACAAAATAACCACTTACCCTATCAGCAATTCTTTGAATTGGAGCTTTAGTGTTTGTTGCCTCTACTACTAATTTTACAATCTCAGAAATAGTAGAAGCTTTGCCAATTCTAGTAGCCTTATATTCTATATAACCATCAAGATTTATACTTCCAGCAATAACTTTATCATTATAACTTTTTTTAACAGGAACAGATTCCCCAGTAATAAAAGCTTCATCTAAATATGTTTCTCCAAATGTAATTACCCCATCAACAGCTATCTTCATTCCAGGCTTTGAAATTAATATGTCATCTTTTTTTACTTCATCAATTGTTACTTTCATTTCTTTTTTATTTCTTTTAACAACAGCTTCCATTGGTGTGATTTGCACTAATTCTTTTATTGCTTCCTTAGTTTTTTCTTTACTTTTTTTATCAATAAATCTTCCTAATTTTATAAAATAAATAATAATCGCACACGATTCAAAATATAAACTTTCAACATATATCATTTTATTTTTATCAATTAAAATCATTATTGTACTAAATAAACTAAAAATAAAACTTGCAAATACCCCTAATGTTACTAAAGTGTCCATATTAGGTGATTTATGAAAAAGATTTTTAATACCACTTATAAATATATCTTTGCCATAAATTAAAAAAGGTATAGTTAAAATAAAAATACATATTGCATAATTTAATGGATAGTCCATCATATTTAAAAAAGGAATTGAAGGAAGTCCAATCATATTGGACATAGAAATATATAAAATTATTACAGCTAAAACACCATAAATAATTAGAAATAATTTACCTTTATCTTCGCTTTTTTCAGTTGCTTCATTATAAATACCTAAACTTTCAAAACCAGCTTCTCTAACAAAATTTTCTAAATCTTCTATCTTAAGATAATTTTCATATTCAATAAGGGCCTGAGCTAAAACTAAATTCACACTTGCATTAATGACTCCTTTTTGCTTATTCAAATATTTTTCTAAACCAGTAGAACAAGCTGAACAAGTCATACCATCAATAGATAAAATTATTTTAGCCATAGTTAATCCTCTAAAACTTTAAAATCAAGATTTTCAATTTTTTCTTTAATTAAATCTTTATTTAATTTTTCTTTTGAAATGACAGTTACAATACCATTTTCATGATTAGCAGTAACTTCTAAAACACCACTAATATTTTCAAGAACCCTTTTAATTCTATTCTCACATCCGCTGCACACCATTCCACTAACTTTTAAATTAATTTTTTCCATATAAAATACCTTCCCTCTCTATTATAAAATTTTCATTTTAAATTAAATTCTTCTTTCATCATTTCATATATTTTTAATCTTTCTTCATTTGTGTATGGATCTTTCTGACATTTAAATTTACTTAAATCATACTTCCAAAAATTATATCCAAAATGCTTGTCCTTATATATCTTGCCAAATAATTTTAATTCGTCTTTATATCTTGGTACAAAATGATAGTGAACTTTTGGCTTTTTATTATCTCTATAAGCATTATTCATTAAACAACAGAAATTAAACATTGTAGCTCCAAAAATTTTTTTGCAAACCCTTTCTAATTCTTTTTCCAGTTTGCCCAGTTCCATCCAATCTTCATCAGTTAATTCACTTAACGATTCTTTATTATTACCAATAATACAGTATCCAGGATGATCCTGACACCAGTCACCAAAAATAATATTCCAATTCTTACCCTTATACAATTCCATAATTTTACCTCTTTACTTAAATTATCATCATAATCATAGTTTACATTTAAAATATTTTCATCGCTAATGCTTGTATTAACATAAGTGAAGAATAACCACCAGATAAAATACTATTGATAAAATCTTACTCTTCATTACATTCACCCACTATCAACTATATTATATCAAAATAAAATTAAAAAATATATTAAATAAGTAAAATATATATGATATAATAAAATTATGAAGGTGGTTTTATGGAAAAATTGAATACTGAAATACTAATAAACTCATTATTTATAATTGGTTTTGATAAAGTTGATTCAGTGCTTTTTACTTATACTTTAGGTAAATTATCAATAGATAATTGTAAGGAAAGATTATTTGAATTTGAAGATGAAGAAACTACAAAAGTTTTTAATAAATATATTGATTATGATGGTATAGTTTTTAAATTAAAAGAAGGATATACTTTAGATACAAATGTATCTTCCAAAGAAGGTTATGTTTTCCCTTTAAAAAATTTACTACATAAAAATAGAAAATTAATTGAATATTTAAATAACTTAGATTTTAGTGAAATTATATTAAAAAAAGCAGAATTATATGGTGTTAGGAATATTGAACAAATAGATAAATCTAGATTTAGTTCTAAAGAAATAGAAATTCTTAAACATTTAGATTTAACTAAAAATAAAAATAAAACATTAAATTTAAAAAGATAATTGACTTAAATACTCAATTATCTTTTTTAGTAATATTTATTTTATTTCACAAACAGCGCCATCTTTTTCAGCTTCTTTTTTACTATCTTCTAAAGTACTAGTGTCATCTTTCAAATCGCTAAATCCTTGTTCATTTAATGCTTCTTCACTAGCATTTTCAACATCAACATTTAATATTACTTTATATTCATAGTTTTTATCATTTTTTTCAGTTTTTAAACTAACTCCGTCTTTATTGAACTCTTTATTCTCTTCATCCATGGACTTTTTAAAAGCTTCCCAATTTTCTTTTATAGTAGAATCAGTAATTTTGGTATTAACCTCTATTTCCAAATATTTTAATTTATCATTTTTATAAGTCATAGAAATTACCTGTTCAAAATCCATTCCATCTTCATTTTGCACAGTTGTACAAACTAACTTCTGTTCCTTTCCATCAGACTTTCCACAACCTGTAATTAAAACAATTACTAGTAAGCTTAAAAATATCATACTAATTTTTTTCATAACTCACCTCCTTAAATTCTAAAATTTAGTATTTTTTATAATAGATTAGAAAAATAATTATTAAAGTTTAACATACCATTGATATTAAAATTATCTTTTATTTTTCATATCTCCTCCCTTTCTTTTAGTTTATTATATCGCAAAATAAATAATATTAAAAGATATATTATTTATTTTTAAAAAAAGTTAGTTTAAAAAAACGAATCGTTCCTATAGCAAATATCCCTATTATTATAAAAAGAGAATAACTTTTATTTGAAATAGCATAATATGTCGCATATATTAAAAGTCCAAAAACATAAACAAAAAAACTAATATTAAAAATATATTTAAACATATTAGATATTTTTTCCTTATGAATAAGGAAAAACAAATTTTTAAAAAATATAGCAATTGAACATATTAAAAATGGAATTATTATTATTTTTCCAATAAACTTATTTTGTAAAAAAGCCCAAATTAATATAAAAAATGCAGTTAAAGATACTAAAATTTGTCTAATACAATATATTTTTTTCATAATGCCTCCATTTTTATAAATTATTATTTTTGTTATATTTCTAAGTCAATAACTACTATATTTTTTCTCTTAATTACTATTTTTTAATAATACTATTCCTACTATTATAAAAAGAATACTAGGTAGTAAAAATTCTAAACTTCTTACTATAATATAAACATAAAAAGGAGCAGATGGATAATTTGAATAATATGTTATCCAATCAATATTTAAAATTACAATAAATCCTAAAATTAAAAGTAAAGATATAAAGAATAATATTAAACTTATTATTTTTTTAATACCTATTTTTTCATTTTTTATTCTCTTGCTAATTATATAAATCAAAGATAATAAAATATAAGTTATAAAGAAAAATATAAAAAGTAAATAAGTAAGTGTTGTAAAAGTTGGTATATTTCCAAAATGGTATAAACTAAATATTTCGGCAATCAAAAAAGTTATTATTAATGATGTAATAATTAATCCAATAATTGTTAAAATTTTTTTCATGTTTCATCCTTTCCTACAAATTAAATTTATTTTCATTTTTATTCATATCATTTTTTGCTAAAATTCTTTTTTACTAAATATTTTTTCCGATATTTTATAAGATAAATAAACCATAATAATAGTTACTATTATTAAAATTATTACTAAATAATTTTCTAAAAATGATAATGATTTTATAATATTTGATAAATCTAAATAATTGAAAAGTAAACTGCCAATAATAACTATTCCAAATACAAGTAAAAAGATACCAATCCTTGCTTTTTCAACACCAAATTTATAAATAATGGGATACATAAAAGTTAAAACTAATAATGTTCCAAATACTGTACCAAGCATTGATATTAATATCTCTTCATAGTTAATAGTTTTAGTATTTATATAAGAAATAACGAAAGATAAAATAATAGTAATAATTGCTGTAATAATAACCATTAAAATTGTTGCTATATATTTTGACTTTACACTATTTTTTCTTCCATTAGGTAGCGAAATAGAATAAGCATCCCATTTATTATAACTATCATAACTAAATGATGAAATCATTATCATTACATTCATAAATGGTAAGATAAATGATATATCCATTTTCCCCATTAATCCCATTATAGCATATACAACAATTAAAATTCCAATTAATTTAAAATTACTTTTAATCATTGCTAAATCTTTTTTCATAAATCCTTTCATTATTCTTCCCCCTTAATCATTAAAACCATAAGGTCATCTAAAGTAATTTTATCGATTATACCAATATTATATTTTGATTTAAAATCTCTTTTATTAGAAATTAATACTTCATATTCATATTTTGTCTTTTTATATTTAATATAATCTTTTTTATTTATATCTTTAAATTCTTTTTCAGTACATTTTACAATACCATATTTATCTAATAATTCATCAGTTGTTTTAGACAAGACAATTTCTCCGTTATTTATAAAAGTTATATAATCTGCAATATGTTCTAAATCCGTAGTAATATGACTAGAAAGTAAAATAGAACAATCATCTTTTTCTAGTATACTTTGGAATATTTGTATAACCTCGGCACGAGCAACAGGATCAAGTCCAGATGTAGGCTCATCTAATATTAAAAGTTTGGGATGATGAGATAATGCTGTTGCTATTTCTAGTTTTTTTCTCATACCTTTAGAAAATTTTTTAATTTGTTGATTTTGTAATAATGAAAATTCTTTTAAATAATCATAAAACATTTTGGTATCCCAATTTTTATAAATACCTTTCATAGCATTGTTTATATCATTTGGTGTAAGAATT
>CANQFF010000027.1 GCA_947598345.1 uncultured Bacilli bacterium | reverse complement strand
AATATTATATTTGTAATATTTCATTTTTTCTCTTTCTTCTATTATTACGAAAATAGAATAAACTAATAATATAATTGCTAACACAATAGAAAAAGTACCATAAATAATAATTTCTATACTCATAATTTAACCTTCTTTAGTCAATTTATGCTAATATCTTTAATTACTAAACCTTGCATATTAGTAACTAATAGCATTTTTTCTTCTAATGATTTATATTTATCACGATTTTTAAAATCTAATTCTTGTATTTTATCATTAAATTTTTTCATTTTATTTCTTTGAAATTTATGGAGTCTTTCCAACAATAAAGTTTCTCGTTGAAATGTATAAATTTTAGTCTCTTATTCTACAATTTTTATCCAATTTTTAGAATCTTCAATTTGATAACATAAACATAAGTCTAATACTTTTGTTCATTATTTAAAATATCATTAATTGTGGTAATATCTTTATTTTCTTTCAATATATTTGCCTCCTATTAAATTTAACAATTTTATTATATCACAAATATCGTATTTTTGTATAAACTTTTAGCGTTTTAATTTTGAATGAGAAAATTATTTATAGGCAGGTGTTACTTATGATTAGCGAAAGACTGTTAGATATTCGTGATGAAGCAAACTTAAAACAAGAAGATATGGCCGAAATATTAAAAGTTAGTCAACCAAATTATGTAAAGAGTTAATACCTTTAAATAAATTAAATTTGTTGTGTAATTATTTTAAAGTAAATATGGATTATGTTATTGGATTAACAAGAAAACCTAAATTTGAAAGCAAATATGAGTTTAAAAATGAAATAATAGGTAAAAGATTAAAGCAATTAAGAAAAGAGAAAAACATAACACAAGATGAATTAGCAAATTTTTTAAATACGACACAGTCAACTATTAGTGCAAACGAAAGTGGTAAAACTACTTTACTTACTGCTTTTGCAATACAAATAGTTAATAAATACAAAGTTTCTTTAGATTGGTTATGTGGTAGAGAATAAAAAGACATTAACAAATATTAATTAATCTATTTGTTAATGCCTTTTTTATAAATGTAAATCATTTTTGTTCTATCATTACCAATATGTTGTAATTCTGATAAATGGACTTTATCTTTAATATACTGTTTTTTAGAAATTGTATATCTTTGGGTATTAGTAGTTCAATGTCAACTTAATTTATCAAGTAACATTTTAAAGCACTCTATGTGTTTTTCTTCATCTTCAATTATTCTATATAAAGTTCTTTTAATATACATATCATTTATTACACTTATATCATAATAATATTTAGAAATTGCCTCTTGTTCAATTTTTATATCACTTAATAACATATCAGATATATTGGTTGTATAATTTACAAAGCTTCCATTCCAATAAGTTAAAAAATTATATTTATCACTAAACACAAATCTAGGTTCTAAACCTAGTAATTTTATAGTTTCTCCTAGCAATTCCAAATGTTTCATTTCTACCATAGCTATTTGAGATAATGTTCTAGAAAACTCTTCATTTATGTCGAATTTATTAAATTTTTGATATACATACTGAGTAATTGATGAAAGTTCACTAACTATACCACTATAATCTTCTAATAAAATATATGCATATTTTTTATTTGGCTTTTCTACTGCTACTTTAGGATATGGTTTATCAATTTTGCATTCCACTATATCACCTAATTAATAATATTCATTTAAAATTAATTAATTATCCTAATTTATCACCATTTGAAACTTTTTTATCTGGAGTTATTAATACTACTCCATCTAAAGCATATACTCCTAATACTAATACCTCTGATAAATAATTAGCAATTTGCTTAGCTGGAAAATTAACAACAGCTAAAATTTGTTTACCTATCAAATCTTCCTTAGTATATAATTGTGTTATTTGAGCTGAAGATTTTTTAATTCCTATATCACTTCCGAAATCTATTTCTAACTTATAAGCTGATTTTTTTGCTTCCACAAACTCTTTCGCACTTATAATTGTACCTACTCTAATATCTAATTTTGCGAAATCTTTAAACTCTACCATATTTAATTCCTCAATTCTATAATAAAATCTATTTTTTAAAATAAGATGCCTTGTTTATAATGTTACTTCCATAAATTTCTTTTAATTTATCTAAAACTTTATCTAATTCATTGTTATTTTCTACTTTTTCTATATTTTCGAATAATGACATTTGATGACTCATTTCTGATGAAAATTTACTTAGTGATACACCAACTAATCTAATCTTTTCTTCATTCCATAATTCTTTTATCAATTCTTTAGCAATACTATAAATTTCATCCGTGTTACTAGTGGGATTTTTAAGTTTTCTTTGATGGGAATAACTTTTAAAATTTTTATCTTTAAGTATTACACCCACCTGATTAGCATACTTTCCTTTTTTTCTTAAAGACAAACTTACATTTTCTACTAATGGATATAAAAACTTATATATTTCATCAAGTGTATTTAAATTATAACTAGTAGTTGTTGAATTACTTATTCCCTCAGCATCCTTCCTTTTTATCATTATGATACTATCATCAATTCCTTTAGCACTATTTACAAGCTTAGCAGCTTGATTTTTAAAATATTTATATAAAATATTAGGATCACTATTTGCCAAATCACCTATTGTATTTATTTGAAGTTCTCTTAATTTTTTACTAGTACTTTTTCCTACACCATATAATTCCTCAATAGCAAGTGGATACATTTTTGATTCAATTTCATTTTCAAACAAAGTATGAACTCTATCTGGTTTCAAAAAATCTGAGGCCATTTTAGCACATAACTTATTATTTGCTATTCCTATATTAACGGTAAATCCTAATTTTTCTTTTATTTCTTTTTTTAGTTTATATGCAAATTTTATTGGATCACCATATAAATTTTTAACCTTTGTATAATCAATAAAACATTCATCAATACTAAGTTTTTCTATATCTGGTGTATATTTAGCTATAAGATTGAATAATTTATTTGACATTTCTTGATATAATTTATAATTAGGTGGGAAAACTTGTAAATTAACACATTTTCGCTTAGCGTCTCTTATTGTCTGCGCTGTTTTTACGCCTTTTCTTTTAGCTACCATACTTTTTGCAAGTACTATACCTTTTCGTTTTGTTTCGTCTCCTCCAATTATTGATTCAATATTTCTTATATCTGTTTTATAACCTTTATTTAACAAGTCAACAGCAGTCCATGATAAAAAAGCATTATTTACATCTATATGCATAATTATATCACTCATAGTAACACCCATAATAATTATATATAATTTGAAATGTTTAGTCAATAATATAACGAACAAAAATTCGCATTACTCTAAAACATTTTCTTCTATATTAGTTATAGTATATCCTTTTGATTTTATATAAATTATTATTGTAGAAAGTTCCTTTTTTACTTGTGAATTAATTTTTAGTGAAAGAAGAGAACCTGATTGTAATTTATTTTTAATATCTAATAGCGGAGTTTTATCAGATATTAATGTAGGCTTTATGGTATAGTTACCTTTAAGTTTACATATATCAATATTATCTTTGTTATCGGAAATATTATAACAAAAACCATTACTTTGCCTATTTATTTTTTTTATCATCATATCGATCCAATCAAAATCTGAGTCAGAATAGTCATCGAGAAGTAACCCCACATTATGACCATTTTTTATCATACCTTCTATTAAATTATTATTATTTTTAAACCAAGTTGTTTCAACAAAAAAAGTAGCTTTTATATTATAGTTATTTATAATATTTAATATTTCTGTTATATCATCATTTGCGTATACTGTAAAAATAATACTTATCATTCTTTTTTGAGGATTACCTTTTATTATATATTTATCCATATTATCTGTTAAACTAATCTTAGGCTTAAAATAATCATAAATATATAATTTATCACTATAATATCCATTACTTTTCATATTTTTATAACTTTTATTTACATTTACATTCCTACCATTTATACCTGGTATAATTGTATTACCATCTATAATAGCATCTACACTATTCTTTTTTAATTTATCTTTTTCTTCTTTAATTTCAATCATGATTTCATCCATGTCATTTACAACTATAGCAGTTTTTTCAGTAACAAAAAAACTAAAACATGTTAAACTTATTAGGCCTATCATTTGAAATATTTTTTTCATACTGTCACCTAATAAAATATATGAAAAAAAGAATTTTTTTTTACTATAAAAAAAACACAGATATTTTAATCTGCGCTAATTCAATTGCTTTAATTCATCTAATACAAACTTACCATCCTTACGAATTAATACATCATCAAAATATATTTCTCCACCACCATATTCTGGTGTTTGAATTAGAACTAGATCCCAATGAATACTAGAGACATTACCATTATTACAATCATCATAACATCTTCCTGGAGTAAAGTGAATACTTCCCATTATTTTTTCATCATAAAGTATATCACCAATAGGATTAACTATTTTAGGGTTAAATCCAAGTGAAAATTCACCTATATATCTAGCACCATCATCAGTATCAAATATTTCTTTTAATAAATCGTTATCCTGTGATGAAGAACAGTTAACAATTTGACCATTTTCAAATTCAAGACTTATATTATTAAATATATTTCCATGATATGGACTTGGAGTATTGTAAGTTATAATTCCATTAACACTATCTCTTAAAGGAGCAGTATATAATTCTCCATCTGGAATATTTGCAGTTCCACAACAAGGTATTGCTGGCATACCTTTTATACTAAAAGTAATATCTGTATTTGGACCTACAATTCTAACTTTGTCTGTTGATTCCATAAGTTTTTTTAATGGTTCAATATTTTTGCTCATACCTTTATAATCAACATTCATAACTTCCATAGAATAATTATAAAAATCATCATATTTCATATGAGCTTTATATGCATCAACAAGTGATGGATAATTTAATAACACCCATCTTCTTTCATTTATCCTTATATCATCTACTTTTCTAGATTTTTCACCTAATTCTTTCCTAACACTAGATTTAACATTTTTATCTTCATATTCATTTTCTGTATAACAAATTCTTATAAAACAATCAAAATTATCAACCTCATAAGTCTTCATTTTCACTATTTCATCTATCGTTTCACTATTAGCATTTTCAACTATCAAAGTATTTAATTCGTTATCAACTAATTTTACAAAAGGAATTCCACCATTTTTATAAATATCCATTATCAAACATTTAACTAATGGGTTACACTGTGTACTTTCATATTGAATTAATACCCTATCATTTTTTTTAACAGCAACTGAATAATTAACTATTGTCTGACTTAATTTTTTTATCATATCGTTCATATTCACAATCTCCTTTTCATTACATATTATAACATGAAAGGAGTTTTTTATGTATAATTCTTACCAAAATCCATCAAATTTTAATAACAAAATAAATCCCCAAAGACCTAATAGACCTATAAATTTTAACAATGATAACAGACTAATTGGTGGAGGTTTCCTTGGACCTTTTATACTTGGTGGGATAACAGGTGGTCTTGTTTCTCCATTTTTTTATGGAGGATATGGAAGACCTTACTACAATAATTACTATTATCCACCATACTATGGACCATATTATAGATAAAAACTGTGTCACCACAGTTTTTTTTTAATCTTCAAGACCATATGTAAAATCTATAGAATCAATGTGTATCGAATATGGGCCATCTGCACTCCCACTCGTAATTTGAAGTTGAGATTGAACAAATTTATCTTTAGGAAGTATACTTCCATCAATATTCAAAACAGATGTATCCATTTGCTTATATTGTGTCGTAGGAGATGCGACTGCATAAGCAGTTACAATACTAATAGATTTGCAAGCTTCTTCTACTGATTTTGCCGTTGCCCCTTCACCGGGTATACAAGTTACCTTACCTATTTTATAATCATTTAAATATACATCCTTTTTACCATTATTTATTATATAAAACAAAAAGTTAACATTATGACTAGAATTATAAGGAATATTTATATCTGAAATTTTAGTTCCAGAAAATACGGCTACTGCATTATTTTCATTTGAAGTTACTTCACCATTTACTATAGAACTACTATTATTAGAAATTTTAACACTAAAATCAACTAAGTCTTTAACATTCCCTTCATCACAGTATTGCAATGTATCTGACTTTCTTATACCATTTTCATATATTATTGTACCCTTACAAGGTTTTTTACCACTGGCCGGAATTTTTATAAACTTATCTCCACAAAATAAATCACCAGTACTTAAAACTTCACAAACTGTTGGGTTTACAATATTTAATATATTTTCTAAAGCTATAGCTTCATCTACAGTATTTAAATAAACACTTTTACCTATGTCATTTGACCTTTCCCTCGAACTATTTATTATATTAACAACTATTGGAATAGCAACTATTGATATTATCGCAATTATTGCAATTACTGCCAAAAGTTCTATTAATGTAAAACCCTTACTTTTCAATATTATCTCCTCCGTTCTTAATTTGTTATACCGTAATTAAAAGTTATATTACCAAAGTCAAGATTAAATGGTCCATCCGCATCTGCTCTAACAAATGTTATATGCAATTTTAAAATTCTTTCTGAAGAAATATATTTATCTTTAATATCTGAAATTGAACTACTAAAAATTTGTGGAGATGATGATGTTGTATCATATTGTATCAATAAACTAATATTATTGCATGCATCCGCTGTTGATTGAATTGTTGTATCCCCTTTTGGCGTACAAACTTTTTCACCAAATTCTACACTTTTTAAATATACAGATTTTGTTCCGTCGTTTATAAAATATAAATCAAATCCAGACTCATCAGTATTATTATATAAATCTGATAACACATCATTTGTTAATATTATTTGCCCCGTACTTTCATTAGAAAGATCAATTCCTAAAATTGTAGAGTTAGCCTTCCCACCATCATCACAAAACTTAATATTTTCTGACTGCCTTACTCCATCTTTAAAAACTATTTGACCATCACAAGGCTTTTCTCCATCCATTTCAACTTTAACAGAAATCCAATCATCGCACAATAAATCTCCATTACTTCTTACAGTACAAGATGATGGACTAAAAGATGTAGTTAAATTTTTCATCATTATTACATCATCAACCATATTTAAATATGCTTCTTTACTTGTATCAGTTGCAGATTTTTTAACTCCATTTATTATATTTAAAATTATTGGTGTGGCAATAAGAGCTATTATTGCTAGTATTACTATTACTGCCAAAAGTTCAATTAAAGTAAAACCATTTTTTTTCAAAAAGAACACCTACTCTCTTTTATAAATATATTATAGATTATATTTTAAATTTTTTCAACATATTGTGTAAATAAATTTGTAAACAAACTTTTTTAATTTACACAAAAAAAGCCCCGAAGGGCAAGTAGTAAGGAGTGTATATCAAGGTTTTTCACTTTGCAACTTCATTATAATAATTAATTGTGTTTAAAAATTGTTAGTTATGTGTATTTTTTATGAAATATTATCTACCAAAAGCTCAGCTAAATCATAATTTATATCAAAATATGAAAGTTTTAATTTTGTTATATTAACGACTTGTAATTTTTAAATAAATCCTTACTTCTCTAACTCATTAAAAATCAAATGATTAAACTCTAATTTATTATTAATTATTTTTTTTAAAATGCTGGTCTAACATCAAAACCACTATCATTCATATCTACTAAAAGTAATTTGTTACCTTTTATGATTAAACCAGAAACTCGAAATTTGAAATTATAATAATTAGTTTTCATTTTTATACTTTATCTCATAATACACTCTTTCATACTATTTTTTTAATATCATTTTAAATTATCCTAAATATTAAAACTCTTTTACCATTAACATTATATCAAAAAGTATGGTTAATACCATACTCCAAATACTATTGCAGCCATACTCAATAGTAGCCCAATACACCAAAATATAATTACAATATCCCTTTCATTCCATCCTAACTTCTCTAAATGATGGTGAAAAGGGGTCATAAGAAATACTTTTTTATGGAAATAAACCATACTTATTATTTGTATCAAACAAACTAAAGTTTCGAATATAAATACACCTGCTACTATAATAAAAGTTAATTCATGTTTTGTTATTATTGCAATTGTAGCTAAAGTAGCACCTAAAGCTAAACTACCCGTATCACCCATAAAAACTTTAGCTGGTCTTGAATTGAACGCAAGAAATCCAAGTAGACATCCGACAAGTACAAAACAGAAAACGGCTATTTCAGATGTACCTTCTATAGCTGGTGAATTAGCGCTTATTAAAGCAAATGTCAAAAATGCAATTAACGATAATCCCCCAGCTAATCCATCAAGCCCATCAGTAATATTTACAGCATTACTACTCGCAACCAACATAAACAATAAAAATATTCCGTAAAACCATCCTAAATGTATTTTTATACCTAATGTATATACCTCAACAGTTGGTTCTGCCCCACTTTTCATATAAATAAAGAAAAAAATTAACGCTATTACTATTTGCCCAGCCAGTTTTTGAAACTCAGTCAAACCAACATTATTTTTTCTTTTTATAATTAAAAAGTCATCAATAAATCCAAGTAAAGCATAACTTAAAAATACAAACATTACTATAAATAAATTCGAAGAAAATTCAACTTTATTCAGTAATATTAAAATTATCAACGACAATATAGTTGGTATAATAAATATTAATCCACCCATAGTTGGAGTTCCTTCTTTATCCTTATGTTTTCTTTCTAAGTAAGAACTAAGTGTTTGACTAGCTTTTATTTTTTTAAGTAATGGAACTAATATTATACCCGTTATCATTGATAATATAAATCCTATCATTAAAGCCAAAACACCTTTAGTTAGTTGATACATTATTTCATCTCCTTATATAGTTAATTACTACCTGTTTATCACTAAATGGTATTTTTTTACCTCTTATTATTTGATATGTTTCATGCCCTTTTCCAAGCAATAATAGTATATCATTTTTTGTTAACATTTGTATAGAGCTTTTTATTGCTTTTTTTCTATTTACAATGATTTTATAGTTTTTCTTGTCAAGTTTACATGTTATATCTTTAAGTATTTTTTTAGGTTTTTCATATCTAGGATTATCACTTGTAAAAACTACATAATCTGATAAATTGGTAGATATTTCCCCCATTATACTTCTCTTAGTTTTATCTCTGTTTCCGCCACAACCTATTAGCGTTATTATATTATTATGAGGTAAAGATGATACACATTTAATTATCTTTTCTACTGCATCTGGTGTGTGTGCATAATCTATTATTATATTATTTTCATTATATTCTATTATATCCATTCTTCCATTTGGGGAATTTAGTTTCTTAATTACATCTTCTATATTTTCTAAATTTAAAAGGTTTAAAATTATTATTACTACACATACATTATATACATTGTATTCACCTATTAATTTTGTAAAATAATGTTTATCGTTTAAATCAAAATAAGATCCCTTAATACTTGAATTTATATTACTAATTTTATAATCACACTCACTTTTTCCATATGTAATATTAGTATTATTTAGTAAAAAATAATCTTTATAAGGATCGTCACCATTAACAATTGCATAACTGTTATTAGTCATTTTAAATAATTTTTGTTTCTCTAATACATAATTATCTAAACTGCCATGATAATCTAAATGATCTTGTGTAAGATTAGAAAAAATTACATAATCAAATATAAGCGTATTAACTCTTCCCATAGCTAATCCCTGACTACTAACTTCCATAACCACATATTCACAATTATTTTCTACGCATTCTAATAACATATTATATATTTCATATATATTGGGAGTAGTATTATTTAAAAGTTTTTGCTTACTATTTAAGAAAAAACCTAGTGTTCCGATATATGCACATTTTATATTTGAGTTATTTAACGCTTGATATATTAAATAACAAGTTGTAGTTTTCCCATTAGTACCTGTCATACCAATCAATTTCAATTTTTTTATTTCATCATAATAATTATTTTCTAAGTATTCTTCTAAATATTTTTTGGTATCAGTAACTTTTATAGTATTAACACTATATTCACCCTCTTCAACCACTACTGTAGTTGCACCTCTTTTTATTGCATCTAATACATATTTATGCCCATCACCGTTTATTTCTTTAAGTGCTACAAAGGTATCTCCATAATTAACCTTCCTAGAATCTATCTTTATATTCACAAAAAACACCTCAATATATTTTATGAAAATATACCAAGGTGTGATTGTTACTTGCTAGAAACAACATTTAATCTATCTTTTAAATGTTTCTTTGCTTCTTCTATATCATTAAAGTAAATAGTTTTATCTTTTAGCTTTTCATATGTTTCATTACCTTTTCCTAATATCATAACCATATCATCTTTTTTGGCAATATCAATTGCTCTTTTTATAGCTTTACTCCTATCAATTATTATTTCATAATTATTCATATCTTTTATATTCTCTGTCATCATATTTATAATATCCATAGGATTCTCACTTCTAGGATCCTCATATGTAAATATAGCAACATCACAATTTCTAGATACTATCTGTCCAACTTCTTTTCTTTTATAAGGATCTCTTTCGCCTGCTTGACCTATAACAACAATCCTTCTTTTAATAGGTAGTAATTTTACATATTCAAGAAGTTTAGTTATTCCGTTTGGTGTATGAGCATAATCCACCATAAGGTAAAAATCTTGCCCCATATCTATTAATTCTAATCTACCACTTACATGTAATAATGGTATTTTATTCTTTATGTAATCAAAATCATATCCTAAAGCAAATAATGTCAAAATAGCTGCACTTAAATTATATACATTAAATAAACCCGCCATTGGACTATCAATTTCATACTCTTTATTTTTGTATACTATTTTAAAAACATTTCTTCCAGGATAAAGTTTTATATCTTTAAAATATAAATCATTGTCCTTTTCCTTTCCATAAGTTAAAACTTTCCCATTTGAAGCTTTTCTTACTTCATCAAAATGTTCATCATCTTTATTTAATATACAAAAACCATCTTTTTTAGTTTGAGTAAATAACTTACACTTATCTTTTATATAATTTTCTAAGCTTCCGTGTATATTTAAATGCTCACTTGTTATATTTGTATGTATTGAAACATCATATTCTATATTTTTTACTCTACCACGCATTAAAGCTTCACTACATACTTCCATAGATGTATACTTGCACCCTGCATTAACAAATTCATCTAAATATCCATATAACTTATCAGAATCTGGAGTAGTATTATTAGTATCCTTACTAAATTTAGAACAACTATATCCATTTGTTCCTATATATCCACATATACTATCGCCTAACAAAGTTTGAATCATAGTTGAAACACTAGTCTTTCCATCTGTTCCAGTTACACCAATCATCGTAAGTTTTTTTTCTGGATTATTATAGAAATTAGAACAAATAATTGGTAATAAATCATTTGGATTATCCACTTTTATAATTGGAATGCTTTTCTTTCCAACATCCTTTTTTACAATTACAGCTGCTGCTCCTCTTTCAATTGCATCATCTATAAATTCATGCCTATCTAAAGTACCCATATCAGTACATACAAATAAATCCCCTGGTTTTATATCCTTTGAATTAATCTTTATTCCTTTAATTACTGTATCATATTTACATTCAAAAAGTTCATTTAATTTTTTCATTGTATCACCACTAATATTATTATATAACAAAAAATTACTTTTTAATATATCAATCGCTGAACAAAATAAAAATACTCTAAGTTTTTCACCTAAAATATTCTTTGATATACTTAACTACTTTTATCACAAGAAACAATGTCACTATAAAACATTGTATACTTTAATTATTATCCAATTCTAAAAGCTGGAGATACTCCGATATCATTATTATTAGATTCACGGCCATACCAATCACCATTACGGGTCACAGTGTAGAAAGAGATAGTATAATTAGAAACAGCCGAGCGGAGCCACCAAGCAGTTGCACTTTCTTCAAAATTTTTAATAGTCTTTAAATAATTAAGACTATTTACACCCTTTTTTTCATAATAATCTAATTGTCTTGTTTCTTTTGTTGCACTATCATATCCTCCCACATTTGCTCCCCATACTTCCTTTGTTGATAATAAATATAAATTATCTGTTGTTGTATAATTAGCATCTTTTCCACTTTCATGTCCTGATATTACTGTTGTTGATATTATTCCATCTTTTAGCTCTTGTGGTAATGAGTTATATATTTCATTATTTACATATTCTCTCATTTCACTATCCTGCCATCCTCCCGCATTTGATATTCCTGTATTCATCTTATGTTTAACTATTATATCAACAAATTCTACTACAAATCCACATGCTGTTTCTGAGAATTCTGGATTACTACATTCTTCTGGTGTTTCTTTATTCGC
>CANQFF010000026.1 GCA_947598345.1 uncultured Bacilli bacterium | reverse complement strand
TACAACAGTTATATGCATTTATATAATTTGGATATTTATTTAAGAAATAATTATAAATAAATCTTGAACAACCAAATTTGTTGTTGTTCTAAATTAGGATATAATCTAAATATATAACCTCTTATTATGTTTATCATATCACCACCCTGACAAAGCAATTACATCATATGAACAAATGCTTGTAATGAATTTTTTACCAAGCTCTTTCCTAATAAATAAAAAAGCTGTGATTCACAGTTTAAGTATTAATACTACCTTTTCTAATTACCATAAATGGATATTTAGATATATCTTCTATTTTATTAAAACCATTTAAAGCTAGTTTTTGAAGCATTTTATAAAATATAAATGCTGTACCTTCACTATCATAATCTGCTCTATGATGTTTATTTTCGTCCCAAGGTATATCATACCTTTTTACTAATTCAGCTAAACTATGCTTTCTTTCACTAGACTCTAAATATCTAGATATTCCAAGTGTATCTATAACCATATTTTTTATATTATCAAAATTATATTTTAAGCAAGCCATATCAATAAATGAAATATCAAATTTTGCATTATGAGCAACCATTGGTAAGTCACCTACCCATAACATAAAATCTTTAACACATTCTTTTTCGCTTCGCTTACCCTTTAACATTTCATTAGTTATACCAGTTATTTTAATTATTTCTTCACTTAAAATTTTTTCAGGTTTTATTAATTCATCATATCTATCTATTATTTTACCATTTTTAATTTTTACTGCTCCTATTTCTATTATAGAATCTCCTGATGATGGATATAAACCTGTTGTTTCCAAATCAAATATAACAAATGTCGTATCCAGTAATGTTAACTCACTAATCATATTACCTCCACTAACTAACATTATATTTTAAATATTAAAAAGCCAGAAGAACGGTGTCCCGAATCGAATAAAACCTAGTCTCCCAGGTGGGTATCACATCATAACTTTTAGGATCCCCAAATTAATGGGTCTTCAACACCAGCTATGAATTAGATTCCCTATATTTCGATTAGTAGGTTTTTCATATTGGACTTATCGTTTCTTCCAGCATATTAATTATAGCACATTTAAATTTTTAATACAATATTTACTTAAATAAATTATTGTGTTGACTCATTAATCCTTGTGGTTTAGGTCCTAAATTATTCATTCTATTTCCAAGACCATTCATATTATGATTCATTAAAGAATTTGAATTATTATTAAAACCTGTATTTGGTTTTAAACCTTTTAGATTCGTATGAAAGCCACTCATAGAATTTTTATTCATATTATTTTGATTGAGATCAAATCCCACATTTCTTTCTCGTGCGACTTTCACTGGATCGTTTGGACTAGGAGTAGAATTTACATTTTCTACCTTTGTATTTACGACAACAAAATTTTCTTTTTCGCCTCGTGCTTGTACAGTTGTAAAAACCTTATCCTCACCAGTAGTTTTTATATTTGAATTAAAACCTCTTTCATCTGCTTTCATTTTAGCATATGAATTATCAAAATCAATCGAATTATTACTTAAATTATTTTGACCATTAGAATTTTGTATGTACACAATTCTTTCATTAAAGCCGTCAGTAGCATTATTCATTTACCCATTCCCCACTATATAAACAATAATCTTTATAACTACATCTATCATCTTTAAATGTATATCTATATACATTTTTCCTTTTATTATCTATTTTTTCAAATTTCATTTCCAAATCTTCTTTATTTATAAATTGACCAGATGATATTTCTGTTTTTAAAGAAGGATCACTATAAATTACATAATTATTTTGATTTACAACTGCAAATCCTATATAATAATTTGCAACTATATCATTACCTTCATATTTAATATCTATTAATTGTTTTAAATCATAATATGAAGTAGTTGAATTTTGAGATGAGCATACACCATTATATATAAATCTGTTATTTGCAGAATCGTAATACCACTCACCTGGATATGAAGACGAACCATCGTCTGGAACATAGAAATTTTCCAATGTATATTTTACATTTTTTCCTAATATATTTTTAATTCTCAAATCTATAAAACTAACATTGAATGAGGCCGAAATGTTTGTACAACTTCCAACACTTTCAAATGGTTCGATAAATACCTCATCTATGTTTAAAAAAGCAGATAAAATAATATCACTATTAGACATATTAGAAATTGTAAATTTATCCAAATTATAATAAGTATTTACATTATATATACTATTTCTCATTAAAGGAAAATGTATACTTTCCATCATTTCATCATCTATGATTTTTTCATCATCTTCTTCTTGCTCATCTACAACTTCCACTTTAGGAACATTTACTTTTTCAATAAAATCATAAATTTTTGGAAGTAATAATATAGTAATTATTAAGATAATAACTAATACCACTAAAAACATTATATTATTTTTATTTTCTACATAACCCTTTGAAGTGTTGTCATCTTTACTTACAGTAGGGGTATTTTCTTCTACAGTATTATCGGTTAAAACAGTATCGATATTATCTACATTTTTTTTAGTTACAGTTTCATCAGTTTTAATTATAACATCACTTGGTTTAGTATTATTTTTAGTATTTTTATTACTAGTTTTAACTTTAGTATTATTTTTAATATTTTTATTACTAGTTTTAACTTTAGTATTATTTTTTACATTTTTATTATTAGTTTTACTTTTGTTATTGTTTTTACTAGTATATTTTTTTCTATATTTACTCTTACTAGTATTAGCCTTTTTTACACTATTTTCATTAGCCATATTATCACCCTCATATTAAATTCTTTCTTTTAAAAACATTACAATCATATTTTACATATATAACAACTTTTGATTTATTTGTAAACTTTATAAAACCTAAACCTTGTATTACTATGTCTTCTTTCTCATCAAGTAAAAATTCTTTTCTTATCATATCAGTTTTACCTTGTTTATATGCTCTTCTTATTTTTAGATTATTAGATACATAAATAGTAACACTATTTTTTTCTTCTATATCTATTCTAGCTATATCATCTATAATTATTGATTGTTTATCTCTTACTTGATATGTTATAGGCTTTATTTCTGTAGTTGGAATAATTTTTTTTATACTAGATTCATCTAAATAATTAATAATATCACCACTATCTAACAAACCTGGTGTATCAATAATATTTAAATTTTCGTTAATTCTAACTTCAATTACATCTATTGTAGTAGAAGGAAGACTACTAGTTGTTATAAAACTATCATTATTAGAATAATTTGTTATAATTTTATTTATCATGGTACTCTTACCAGAGTTTGTATAACCAACAACATAGACTTTATTACTTGTTTTATATTGATAAATTTTATCATATAATTCATCTACATTATAATTTTTTTTACTGCTTATTATAACTTTATCCAAAATATTTAATTCATATTTATCAAAATATTTTTTTAATTTTTCATCATAGCAAGATTTTGGTAATATATCTCTTTTTGTTAATACTAGTAAAATATTATTATTAATATAATTAGCTATTTTTTCCAAATTCTCAGTTATATTAAAAATATCTACTACTAATATAACTAAGTCGTCAGATTCATTTATTTTTTTTAGTATATTTATATAATCATCGTTATCTTTTGTTACTAGTTTGTACGAGTTGTAGTTTTTTATTCTAAAACATCTTTCGCATAAAGTATTTAAAATATTAGGAGTATATCCTATTTCATCTTTATTGGTGTCTTGTAGTATTGCACCACAACCACTACATTTATACATAGTATCTTCCTTTTGTAAATAAATCTTTATTTCTTAATTTTTTTTGAATTTTTTTCTCTTTAAATCTTCTTAATTTAGCTAAAGGAAATTCTCTTTTGCTAATCTGATCTAATAATATTGTTGTTATCCCTATCATGTTACCACAAACAACATCATCCATCATAGAATCACCAATCATAGCTATTTCATCTAACCCAAATTTACTATTTTTAACCAAATTATTTAATTTTTCTATATTAGGTTTTTTCGCACTAGGTAAATATTCAACCTTAAGTTCCTCGTGAAAAGGTTTTACACGCGACCTAATACTATTTGATACAATATATATTTTAAATCCCTTTTCTTTTAAAGATTTAAATAATTCTTTATTTTCTTTTCTCGGTAATTTTTCATTTATAGTAACAAGAGTGTTATCAAGATCAAATATTAAACATTTTATTCCTCTAGATGCTAATGCATCGTAATCTAGTTTGTATATATCTTCTTGATAAATGTCTGGAACATATATTTCCATATCAACACCTTCATTCTATAACAATTTTATCACATTATAGCATACTAATCAATTAAAAATAAGTAAAATTTATGTGTAAATGTAAAAACATATTATCTAAGTATATTCATAATAGCTGGTACTACTTGTTTTTTTCTAGATAAACATTTTTCTAAGAAAAAGCCTTCAAATATACTATCAATATTAAACGCATCCTGTATTATTTGTTCATTTGCCTCATCATAAAAAATATAAGATCCACTCTTTAAAATATCTGTTACACAAAGTACAAATAAATCAAAATCTCTACTTTTTTTCATATTATCTATTGCTTTTAAATAGTCATCTTTTTTGTTTAAAAATTCATCTGAATCAAAAGTTAATACTTGAGATATTGCTATTTTTTTACTGTCTACATTATATGTTTTCAAATCACCTTCTATTATTTCTTCAATAGTTTTACCCTTTAATTTAGTTCCTTGTTTAAACATTAATTTAGCATATTCATCTATATCTAAACCTGAAATAGATAATAAACGATCTGCAACAAATTTATCATATTCAGTTGTAGTAGGACTTGTAAACTTTAATGTGTCAGATATTATTCCACTTAACATCAATCCAGCTATTTGCTTTGGTATCTGCACATTGTTTTCAACATACATAGAATATAAAATAGTATTCGTACTACCAACAGTCATACTTCTAAAATTAATTGGCATATTAGTAGTTAATGCACCTATATTGTGATGATCAACTATTTCTAGTATTTCTGCTTCTGAAATACCTTCCGCACTTTGCTCAGAATCATTATGATCTACTAATATAACCTTTTTTCTATTCTTTTTGTTTATATCTGTTATTCTTATAAGGCCAAGGCATACACCATCATTATCTATTACAGGATAATTATTATAACCATATTTCATACTTCTTTCTTTAAAATAGTCATAATAATCATTTTCATTAAAACTTATATTTCTTTCATCAGTAAGTAAATTTTTACAGTAATTAGATAGATTAATTAATTTTGAAGCTCTAAATGTATCATACTTAGTTCTAATTATATTAACTCTATTTACTCTAGCAATTTGAATGTGCTCAGGTTTAATTTCGGAATTACCAACAATAATTAATAATTTTATTTTACTATTTACAGCCGCTTCTATCAGACTATGTCTATCTCCTACTATCATTATAGTGTCATCTTTTAATTCCAATGTATTTAGAAATGTTGTACTCCTATACGAAGGAACAATAATATTACCTAATATTTGTTTATCAAATTTTAATATTTCTTCTCCATTTAATATTTCAACTATATTATCGTAAGAAGTTTTTAATTTAGTATAATCTCCATATATTAATTCAGAGCCTATCATTTAGAAGTAAGTATACCCTCAAACTTATTTTCTTTATCAACTATGGGAACACCTGTTATATTCATATCAGTCATATAATCATAAGCTTTACCTAAAGAACTATCTTCATGTATAAAACAATTTTTATGATAATTTAAATCCTTTATTTGTAACTTTACATCATTTAAATATTGTGGAACTGGAACATTAAAATAATCTAGTACAAATTTAGTTTCATTATTAATCTCTCCCAATATCATTGGTTTAGTTTTGAAACCTAATTTGTTTTTTAAGTATGATAAAGCTATTGATGATGTAACTGTATCAGTATCAGGTTTTTTGTGCCCAAAAACATAAATTTCTCCCATTTTTTTCACTTCCCCTATTTAAAGAATTATAACATTAAAAAAGAAAAAAAACAATCTAATGTTTTTTAATATATAATCTATTTTTTATCATATTCTTTAAGAAAACTAGTATAAATGCCATTTTTCTTTGTACCAAGAACACAATTTAAATTTACATTGTCTAATGCTTTAAATATATTATTATCTATATTTTCATTTGTCTTTCTCAATTCTTTAACTAATTTTTTCATTTCTTCTCTTTTACCATCAGTATTATTACCTAAAGTGTACTCTTCTGTAAACCTACAAGCACAATTTAAAAATTTTAAATTATTAACTTTAACCCAAGATAATATATCACTTTCTTTAACTAAATATAATGGCCTAATAAGCTGTAAACCTTCAAAATTAGTACTATGAAGTTTAGGCATCATAGTTTTTATTTCTGAACCATAAAACATAGAAAGTAAAGTTGTTTCTATAACATCATCGAAATGATGACCTAGAGCTATTTTATTACAACCAAGTTCTTCGGCTTTACTATATAAGTATCCTCTTCTCATTCTGGCACATAAATAACATGGGCTTTTATCAATATCATAAACTATATTGAATATATCACTTTCAAACATCTCTATTGGAATATTTAATCTTTTAGCATTATCTAATATTAGATTTTTATTTTCTTCTGTATATCCAGGATTCATAACTACATAACAAGCATCAAAATAAATCTTGCCATGTTTTTTTAGTTCTTGAATACATTTTGCAAGCAAAAAAGAATCTTTACCTCCACTAATACAAACCATAATTTTGTCATTTTCATCTATTAATTCATATTCCTTTATTGCTTTAATAAATCTTGCCCATATTTCTTTTCTATATTTTTTAATAATACTTTTTTCTATTTCCTTATAATCATTCATCGAACCATTCCTCATCAACAGTATTATAGCATATTTTGAAATAAAAAGAACCTATTTATATAAGTTCCATTTACCTATTATTACCTTAAGATTTCTTCAAATTCATGATATGTATCATCAATCATTTCATCAGTTAATTCCATATAACCATCTGTTTGTAATTCACTAACACCAGTTGCTATTTTAACACCTTTACCATTTTCTACTTTAATTACATTAGGTGCGTATATTCTAGACTCACCTGTTTTTACAATATTTCCATCGCTATCAGTTAAAGTATAATCTTCTAAAACATCTTTAAGTAATTGTATCAATTTTTTATATCCACTACTTCCCTCTTTTGTAGTTTTTAAATTACCTTCTTTATTCAAAACAATAGTATCGCGAATATCCTTAACATCTACATAATAAATTTCTTTTATTTTTAAATCTTTTAATACTTCAATAAGAGTTGGTAACACACTTCTACACCAAGGACAAGAATTAAAACCAAAATATACTATAAAAGATTCTTTATTATCAATCATTTCTGATATTTCTTCAGCGCTTTTATAAACAAATGGATTATCATTAGGTATTTTAATTTCACGATACTTCTTACTATTTTGTTCATTAACTTTATTATTTAATTCTTCATATTCATTTTTGAATCTAATAGAATCACTATCATCTTTAGAAAATGGTTTAAATATTAAAATAGCAAATAACAATATTAGTACAATTGGAATTAAAACATATAAAATTTTTTTCATATATACCTCCGATTAAATGATATTATATTTTGATTCTTTAATCAATAAAATAAAAGTTGAGTTTTCTCAACTTTAAGTTGAATGTTTTAATTACAATCATCTTCCATTTTTAAAGGTATTTTATAAAATACCTCTTTTCCATTTAATGTTTGTGCTTCTATTTCTAAATTAAGTGCATTATCACTATATATTTTACAAATTTTAGATGACTGTTCTATATTAAAACTTACCTTATTTAAAAATTTTTCAAGAGTAATTTCACCATCATAACTAAAACTATCTATCATAATTTTTGTATTATTATTATTTTCGTATAAAGTACACTTAATTTTATTATATTTTTCATTATTACTCTCACCACAATATGTAATATTAGAAATATGTATTGATGTTTTAGAACTATTATAAGCAACTGTTCCAAAAAGTTCAAAATCATTACATGTAGTTGATAGAGGTCTAAAACTAAAATCATTAGATTTATTATTTAGAAATAGATAAAAAGCAAATATCAACAATAAAACCAGTATTAAAAGTATAAATACTACCAAAAATTTATTAAATTTTTTTTTAGGATTATTTTCCTTAAATAAATCGTTTATATCTATATTATAATCTTTACATATTTCCTTTAATATAGATATATCTGGAATATTTTTACCATTTTCCCATTTACTTACAGCTTGATAAGTTACACCATATTTAGAAGCAAATTTTTCTTGTGTTAAGCCATTTTTCTTTCTTACTTCTTTAATAAGTTTACCAATATATTCTTGATCCATATTGCACCTTTATAGTCATTTTTTTATCTATCACTTTTTTCATAGCTAACACCTCTTCAAATATTATATACATATTTAATAAATTTGGCAATTAATTTTTTAACTTATAATTCCAAAAATAAAAAAACTAATCAGTTTTTTTATTCAAATTCCTTAAACTAGATGTTTTTTTAGTCAACAATTCTTTTAATTGAACTTATTTTAAAGTCTACATTTTTTAAAGTTGTTCTACAAAAGTCACATCTATTGCCGACAATACTTGCACCACAATTTGGACATTTAACAATTTCTTGTCGTTCAAAATCTTTTCTAAATGTTACTTCAAATTTCTCAACTATTGGTTTATCTCTATACCCACTAACAACATTGCCACTATGATCTAATGTATAATTTAAATAAGAAATTTCAATCATTACTGATGCTGTTTGTTTAGCTATTGTACTATCAACTTCATATAATATTATTTGCTTTTTTTGAATATTGTTAATTATTCTTTTCTTGCCAACTTTTAAATCCAAAGTTATGCCTGTATAATATTTTTGAAAAAGTTGCTTAGTGCTTATCATTTTCATAATATTATAATCAAGATTATTATATGCTACTTCAAATTTTAAAAAAATATCGTAAAAATAATCTTTAAGAGTATTTATATCTGTTGTATTGAATATTTCTAATTTATCTTTTGAAACATCAACATAAATATTATTTTTACCTTTAGTATTACTATCTATATATTTATCATAATCATTATGAGTTACAATATTATTCTTAAAATACTCTCTACTTGATAATCTTCTTATGGAATTGATTATTGATCTAATAACCAAAATCCAAAACAATACAGGTATAATTTTAACTATCACTGTAAAAATTATCCACAAAATAAATTCAGTTACTGTTTGATCCATAATGCCTCCTATATTAATCTAATTTTATTATTTTTCGTCTTTTTGATCTGTAACATCCCTAACTAAACTGGCAACTGAATTTTGATCTACTAACGAGTTTAATAATTTATTACCTAATCCTTGACCACTAATTGTAGCATTATTTGCTCCATTTATTCTAGAGTTAGTTAGTCCTGTTTCAGTTTTAATAAAATTATCAATTTTTCTTAAATTAGTCATATTTGTTTTAGTTTCAGTTTCATATTTGTGTCTAGCATTTGAATTACGATATCTAGAAAAATTAACAAAAAAGTATAAAAAACCTGCTAGTAAAAATACCCAATTATATTCAAAATCAACGAACATCATAGCTAGGATACCTAAAATTTCTACTAAGAAGGAAATTCCTAATAATTTTGGAACATGGATAGGCACGCTTCCCATTGTCTCTTTAGTTCTTGCATTTACTGCAACATAATGTAATACTTTCTTTTCACCATTTACTTGTAAATAACTATATAACCAAACAGGTAAATATGCGGCTTTCCATTGTTGTCCCTTAACATCAAGTTGTTCATTACTCCAAGCAACTCCACGATCGTATTCTTTTAAAGTTTCGTTAGCAGCAAATTTTGCTATATCTCTAGACTCTTTATCTACTAAAGGTCTTAATTGATTAATATTTGTATCACGCTTTTCTGAAGTATATCCCTTTAAATAATTCGCATTAAATTTAACACAGTTTTCTAAATCAAATGGCATTATAGCATTGATAACATTATTTGTTGCAGTTGATGAAGAATTATCTAATTTATCTAAACTCGATTCAACTGTAAGTCCCTCGATAACTAAATCAAATTCTCTTTCTACATGATAAAGATCTGCATCATAATAAGTTGTTCTATTACTTCCATTACTACGATAATATGTTCTTGTTAAATGCTCTCCTTTTCCAACTAGATTAACATGAGCATTTGCATCAATCACCATATAAGGCAAATATACACCCATTATGTTTTCGGTCGTAAATTCTTGTCTAAATTTAGGATGAGCAAAAAATTTTCTTTTGCCTACAAACTTTTCAATTTCAGTTTTAGCAACATCTTTTGTTATACCAAATGGTAATACAACATCCGGTATACTCCCATTTGGAATTTGTTGATTTACTGATAATGTATTTCTACACCAGTGACACCTAGCTTGAGTAGAGGAAGCTGTATCAATTACTACTTCAGCTCCACAACTACTACATTTAAAAGTCACAATATCTTTTGTATCAGCAACAATATCAGTAGCTCCAGAACCAACCACTTGTCCTTGTAACTTACTAAGATCTTGTTGCATATTATCTAATTTTTCTGGTTCAAATTCATGCCTACAAAAATTACATCTTAATTTTCCATTTTTTGCATTTAAAGATATATCAGTTGAACCACATTTTGGACATTTATCTTGACCATCCTTAGCACCTACATCTGTTTGAATGATAGTATGGTTATTATTGTTATTTGCAAGAGTTATATTTTCATTATAACCGTTTTGCATAGATTAAATCCCCAATAATTGATTTTTTATTTTATCGTAATCTTCTTGAGTGATTAAACCAGCATCTAATAATTTTTTCTTTTCACTTAATACTGTCATTGGATCTTGTTGACTAGCAGATTGTGCAGGTTGTTGATTAGCTTGACCAAATGAAGGTTGATATGATGATTGAGTTGGTTGTTGTTGCATTGCTCCCATCATTCCACCGGCAGCATTCATGCCCATTCCCATGAAAGCCATACCAGCTCCTCCACCATTTTCACCAGCAGCTTGCATACCTCTTGCAGCAGCTTGTTGCATAAATGAGTTTCCTCTTGCTCCAGATAAAGCATCTGCCTTTTTAACATCTTTCATTAATTCCTTAGTATCTTCATCATATTCAATAGATAAAATAGCTGTTTTTACAATTTCTAAACCACGATCAGTTTTCCAATGATAAGCATCTTCAACTGCTTGAGCCATAGCCTGTGCAAAACCGATTTGATCTCCTTGAATTTTTGAAATACGATTTCCTTTGCTTGGATCATTTGTGTAATTTGAAAATGCTGCTGATAAAGTACCAACTACTTCATTAAATAATTGATTACCTGCATCATTATCCATATCAGCAAAATCAAATACAGGAGCTCCTGGTTGTAAATATTTTGTTGGAACAAAATTCTTTACAAATAATAATGGATCAACTATTTTTAAAGTATATGTTCCTCTTGTTACGGCTCCGACTTGTGTTCCAAAAAAAGCATCGTCCCAATATATTTCTGATTGAGTGCCAAATTTATTATTTGGAATTTCTTTTAAGTTAACATAAAAGGCTAATTGTTGACTACCTGGTTGCCCACCAAATTTCACCTTTTCCCATGTCGCTTTCAGAGTTTGACCAAAAATACCATCTCCTGCAAACATAGATTGTGAATTTGGGTCATCTGATCTAAATTCAAAACCTCCTGGCTCGGCGATGCAACCTGTAATCGCTCCATCTTGAATCGTAATAAGTGCTGTCCCTTCTGGTACGATTATTTTACTGCCATTCGTAATAATATTTTCATTCCCTTTATAATTTTCTCCTCGACCATTATTTTGGGATTGTGGTACAGCTTGAAATAATCCAGCAGTACTACTAACATTTGCTCTAGGCATATAAAAATCTTTCCATTGGTCTGCAAATGTGCCACCTAAGGCACCTGAAAATGCTTTAATAAAACCCATATTTACTTACCTCCAATTTCTTATTTCATCATTTTCAAGATGAATAGTGAGTGATAAACATGATTATCAATATCAGAAATTTATATCAAATAACTCATTTTCTCACCTATTCTCCCTCATTATAACAAAAAATGACAAAAGTTGCACTATTTTTGTATATTTTTTCATTTTCTTTGACTAATAATGAGTAAAAAATGCACCATTTTTGTAAGATAATAAAAATAGATGCATAGATTTAATCTTTCATATCATACTGATTTTTAGGAGGTGAAAGAGTTTGAAATTTAAAAAAGATGATGAGAACTATATTTATCAAGTGATTGGAAAGAATATTAAAAAATATAGAAAATTAAAAGGTTGGACTCAGGAACGCTTAGCGGAAGAAATTGATTATTCGCTCTCATTCATTAGCGGTATAGAATCTACAGCAT
>CANQFF010000025.1 GCA_947598345.1 uncultured Bacilli bacterium | reverse complement strand
TTAGCATGCTTTAAAATTGAAATAAAACAAATTTTAAAAAAATTACAAAAAACTATTGATTTTTGTTAGCAAGTTTTTATGCTTGAAAAGTTTTGACAACAAAAAAGTTTAGTTTTTTGTATAAAATATTTAATATTAAATCATTATACTATTGGAGGGATAATATGGATGACAAAGAAAATGAAGTAAATGTATTAGATGAACTTAATAAAGGTGCTTGTATGGGAAGAGATGCAATTCATTTTATATTGGATAAAGTTTCTGATGATGATTTAAAAAAAGAATTAGAAAATCAATATAATAAATATAAAGAAATATCTAATAAGATAAGTGAATTATATCCAGAATACAGCAATGATGAACCACATAAAACAAATGCTATGAATAAAGTTATGACATGGTATGGTATTGAAATGAAAACTATTAAAGATAAAAGTACATCAAAAATAGCCGAATTATTACTTGAAGGAACTAATATGGGAATAATAGAAGGTAGAAAGTTATTGAATCATAAAGATGTAGATGAAAGTACACATTCACTGATACAAGAATATGTAGACATGCAAGAAAATGCAGTTGAAAAATTAAAAAAATTTTTATGAGAATAAATATAAATTGAAAGGAGATTTTTATGAATGAAATATATGATGTAGTACCTGATATTATTAGTGGTAAAGATTTAGATTATTTATCTGATATGTTTAATTGGACTTATGGAGCATATAAATCAACATATAATGCAATTGATTCAGTAAGTGATGATGAATTAAAGAAAATATTAATAAAAGCTTCTAATATATTTGAAGAAAATATGAATAAAATATTAAATATTTTAAGTAATGGAGGTGAATATGAATAATCAAACTATATGTAATCCTAAAACAGAAGTACCAAAAGGTAGAAGTTTAAATGATAAAGATTATATGAACTCTTTATTGTCTTCACTAAAAGAAATGGTAAAAAATTATGCTTTAGTTATGACAGAAGCTAGTAATGAAAATTTGTATAATCAATATAAAGAAATATTTGATCAATATTCTGATTTTCAAAGAGAAGTATTTGAGTCAATGTTTAGAAAAGGATGGTATTCATTAGAAGCAGCACCAAGCAATAAAATAGATACTAAGTATCAAATGTTAAAGCAAGAATTAAAAGATTTGAGCGAGTAACTCAAATCTTTTTAAAGTTTTAAATATTATTGTTTTCTTTCTATTTTAATAAGTTTTGCATGCAATACTACTTTATCATTATTGTCATAACAAGTTGAAAGTGTAAGTATTTTATCATTAGCATTTATAGTGGTATCAAAATTATAATCACTTCTTTGAATTAATGTATTTGCCAATTTAATAAAATTGTCTTCATATTCAAAATTAATTTTTAAATAATCATTTGTAGTAGGTATTTTATATACGCTAAATACTTGCCATAAGGTATTTTCTTTTTCAGTTGAAAGTTTAACTATGTAGTTGTTTTTATCATTTAACCATCCGTTAGTAAGTATTTTTCTTAAAGATCCAAACATAATATTATTAATCATGCCATGAGCATATATAATAGTGTTTTTATCAAATTCATTTATATTATTTCTGTAATCCATAAATACCCAACCAGCATTATTATAACTTTTATCAAATGAATGTGTTAAATAATATTTATTATTGCTATGTTTAACAATTGGATAATTTATATTAGTACCATTTACTTGTATCCATCCAACTGCTTCATTATTTATTTTTTTTAATTCGTCAAAATTAACATCTATTAAATTCATTTTAATATAATCCCAATACATATTTGATTCTGGAACATCATTTTCTATTATTTCAACATTTTGATTATCTTCTTTTTCAACAACAGTAACACTTTTATTAATTTCTTTAATTTGTTCTTCTGTATTATCGGTATCTTTTTTCCAAGTTATTATTTTAATTAATGATATAATAAAAATGGTTAAAAAGATTAAAAATAATATTAGAATAAAAACATTCTTATATTTTATTCTTCTTTTCTTTTTTCTTTTTTTATTATAATTATAGTATTTTTCGTACTTTTCCGTTCTAGTTTCGAAAGTCTCGTTATTCTCCATTTTATCCACCATAATTATTATAACAAATTTAAATAAGCATGTATAGAATGTATTTTATGATTTATTTTTTTAATTTATCTAAAATTGTAAGTTTTTTAATATGTAAATTATTTTTTCCCGTTCCTATTTTCACACCTCGTTTAGTACTTTCACCGTGAAAATCACTACCACCACTTATTAGTAAATCAAATTTATTAGCAATATCTAGATAAAATTTTGATTCTTCTTCACTAAAACTACTGTGGTAACATTCAATACCTTGTAGTCCGTTTAATACCATTTCTTTAATTAATTCTAATAATTTTATATTATTTAGTTCCAATGAATTTGGGTGAGCAAGAACAGGAATTCCACCAGCACCTTTTATTAATTCAATACATTCCTGATATGCTATACCTTTACCATTTGTTTTTACTTTTTCATTAGCATCGTTTAAATATTTTTTTAGTGCTTCTTGTATTGTATTTGTATAATTATATTTTACAAATAATCTTGCTAAATCAATTCTATTTATATTTTTATTAGCGCTTATTAATTCTATTAAATCTTCTGTTTCAAATAATATATTATAATCATTTTTTATTTGATGTAGTAATGAAATTATATGGTATACATTGTGATTTCTAACTTTTGATAATCTTTCATTAAGTTTAGAATTATTAATATCTATTCCATATCCTAATATATGCATTTGTCCAGTTTCAACTTTTGCAGATAACTCGATACCTGGAATGACATCTACAAATTTTTTAATATATTTATTAGATGACTTTAATTCCTTTACACCTAATATTGTATCGTGATCTGTTAGTGCGATAGTACCTACATTATTATTATATGCATGTTGTAGTAGTTCATTTGGAGTTAGTTCACCATCAGAAAAAGTTGAATGAGTGTGTAAATCTATTAGTGAATCTTTTTTAAATTCATCAATAGTTTTTTTATATAAATTTTTCATATTATACATTGTTTTCATATTTTCCCTCCTAACGCTATTTATTATACTTCTTTTTAATAAATTTTTCTACTTTTAAAGTAAAAAATATTAATATAATTTATATATATGTACAAACTATGATTGGTGAATTATATGAGTATATGGAATAAAAAAGAAGTAAAGACAAAAAAAGAAATTTTAAAAAAAAATATTGAAGTTGATGTTTTAATAGTAGGGGCTGGAATTACTGGAATGACAACGGCATATTATCTTAAAAATTTAAAAAATATATGTGTTGTCGATAGTGGAAAAATAGGACATGGTATTACTTTAAATTCAACAGCTAAAATAAATTATTTTCAAGAAACAATTTATAATAAAATAATAAGTTCAAACAATAAAAATACGGCTATTAAATATCTCAAGTCACAATTATACGCAATAAAAAATATAAAAAAAATAATTAAAGATGAAAAAATAGAATGTGATTTTATTAAAGTGCCATCGTATGTATTTGCAAATAAAAAAAGTGAAGTGTTAAATTTAAAAAAAGAAATTGATTTTTTGAAAGAGCAGGGTATAAAAGTTTTTGAAAAGGAACTTCCAAGCAATATAGAATCATTTAAATCATACTGTGTTAATGATACTTATATTTTTAATCCAATAAAATATCTTCAAGGAATATACAATTCTGTAATTGATAACATGCATATATATGAAAATACCAAAATATTAAAGATAGAAAAACTTTTGACATATTATAAGTGCTATACAGCTAAAAATGTAATTAAAGCAAAAAAAGTAATACTAGCTTGTCACTATCCATATTTTATAAAGCCTTTATTTTTACCATTTAAATCTTATATAGAAAAATCATATATTATTGTTAGTAAAGTAGATAAAGATTTAAATTATACTTGTATAAGTTCAAATTGTCCTACATATTCTTGTAGATTTTATAAAGATGATAATTTTATATATCAAATATCTCTTGCAATGAGTCATAATACAGCTTTTAAACAAGACGATAAGTATAATTTTGAATGTGTTAAAAAAATATTTAATTTAAATGAAAAGGATATAGTTATGAGGTATAGTAATGTTGATATAATGACTATAGATAATATGCCATATATAGGTAAATTAAAAGGTAATATTTATATTGCGTGTGGTTTTAATACTTGGGGTATGACTAATGGAATACTTTCTGCTAAAATTATATCTGATATGATATTAAATAAAAAAAATAAATATTCAGATATATTCGATCCAAATAGATTTAAATTATCAAATTTAAAAAAAATACCATATATATTTTTTAGTCAAATAAAATCTTTTATAGGACCTAAAATTAATAAAAATAAAAAGTGGTATTCAGACGATATATATTTTTATTATAAGAATGGTAAATCGTTAGCTGTATATAAAGATAAAAAAGGAAGTGAACACACAGTATATAATAAATGTCCACATTTGGGCTGTAGTTTAATTTTTAATGAAAAAGAAAAAACATGGGATTGCCCGTGTCATTCATCTAGGTTCAATATTGATGGTAAATGTATTAAAGGACCTAGTAATTACGATATATCGTTTTCTAAACATAGTAATAAATAATAATAGATAAAATACATGCAACAAGAAACAAAATAATGTATTTTAATAGACCTTTCATAATTCCTCCAATTATATTAATCTTATTTCATCTTCACTAAAAAATGGCTTGTTTTTATCAATTCTGTCATAAAATAATATTCCATTTAAGTGATCTATTTCATGTTGGAATGCTATTGAAAGTTCTTCTCTAGCTCTGACCTTAATTTTATTTCCATCTTCGTCATAGCCTTCAACAGTAACTCTAGCATGCCTTTTTATATGACCTTCAACATCACGATTTACACTTAAACATCCTTCACCAGCCTCTGCTGCTAACATTTCATCAGAATAACTTGTGATTTTTGGATTTATAAATACATAATTTTTAAATTTACCCTCTTCATATTCGTGAACAATTACTATAATTCTTTCATTAATACCAAGTTGTGGAAATGCAAGTCCCATTCCTGGTCTTAATTCATATTTTTTTTCATATTCTTCTATTTGACTATATGTTAATTCAGTAATTATTTGCTTTATAATATCTTTATATTCTTTAGATAAAGGTAACGATGCATCTTTACTAATCCTTCTTAAATGAGGATCTTTTTCGTCTAAAATATTTAATTTTTTAAACATAAAATCACTTCCAGAGAGTATTATAGCACAAAAAAAGACAAAAGGAAATCCTTTTATCTTCCATCAAAAGCTCTAGCGCCTATTACTATAACCAATAAAATGAATAGTACTAGTATAATAGCTGCACCGTATCCAGCACCGTATCCGCCTTGATTGTTGTTGCAGCACCCTGATCCTCCATAAGGATATCCACCGTATCCTTGGTATCCACCGTAATAATACATGTTTACCTCCAATCTAGTCAATATATATTATTATTTTACTAAAGTTTTGATAATTAAAAATACCTAGATATTGTTAAATTTTATTAAATGTGCTATTATATAGTAGGTGATAGTATGATATCATTAAAGAAGATTAAGAGAACTTTTGCCGATATGGATAAAGTTTTGTTTTTTACTTCGTTAGCTTTAATAATATTTGGAACACTCAATATAGTAACTGCATCTAGTAGGGAAGCTGTAGTAAATGCGGATGCTAATTTGTTTTATTATTTTTACAAACATTTAATAATACTTATAGGAAGTTTCGTAGGATTTATTCTAATATTAAAAATACCCACTAAAGGTTATAATCGGTTACTCTTTTTTGGGTATTTAGCAGTTCTTGGACTTAATTTATATCTTATATTAAAAGGTGTATCTACAAGAGGAGCGAATAACTGGATAAATTTAAAAGTAATAAAGATTCAGCCAAGTGAATTTGCTAAACCTATACTTATAATTACATTAGCTACATTATTTGAAATGTATTACAAAAAACTAATAAACAAAAAGGAAAAGCACGATACTATTATTTGGCAAATTATAGGATTTAGTTTAATATTTCCAATATTAGTTTTTTTACAGAAAGATTTAGGTACTGCTATTATTTTATTCGGAATTTTTATAGTTATGTATTTGGCTAGTCCAATATCTCCAAAAGAAAAATTTAAATCAATTTTGATACTTGGAGTGATAGGCGCAATAGGGTTACTTACAATGTTAAATTTTGCTGGATATATTCTTTCAGATGCACAAATATCTAGATTTGATTTTTATAATCCTTGCTCAAAATATAGTTCAAATGGATATCAAGTATGTAATGCATTTATAGCAATAAATAACGGTGGTCTTACTGGTGTAGGATTAGGGAAAAGTACCCAAAAATATTCCTATATTCCAGAACCACATACTGATATGGTTTTTGCTATTATTTCAGAAGAAAATGGTGTATTAAAATGTTCATTTATATTTTTGGGTTATTTGATAATACTGTATAGAATATTAAAATTATCTATGAAAACTAAAAATTTAAAGAATAGGTATATATGTCTTGGAACAGCAACATACATATTTTTGCACATATTAGTTAATTTAGGTGGATTATTTGGATTAATACCATTAACAGGTGTTCCACTTCCATTTTTATCTTATGGTGGTAGTTTCACTATATCTTTAATAGGAATGCTTGCAGTTATACAAGTAATACATATTGAATATAAAAATGAAAGAATAAAAGTGAAATAAAAAATTAGGAAGTAGATGATAAAATGTTAAAAAAAGGTTTTACATTAATAGAATTATTAGCTGTAATTATTATAGTGACTATATTATCTTCTTTAGTCGGGTTATCTATAGTAAAATTAGTTCAAAGTTCTAAAGAAAATTTATATAACTCTGAGATAGTTTCAATCAAGGAAGCAGCTAAAATTTGGAGCGCTAATAATTTATCTATCTTACCTAAGGAAGAAGCATGCATTTATTTAAAACTAGGTGATTTAAAAGAAGAAGGATTACTGGATGAAAGTATAATAAATCCTAAAACAAATAAAGAGTTTAGTGACGATTTAATAATTAAGATATTATCTAAAGAAAATTCAAATGGTTCAAATGTAATTGAATACGAGGTAGATTCAAACAGTATTGGTGAATGTACTTATATATACTGAAAAAAAGGGGATCCCCCTTTTTTATTGAAATAATGTATATGCGTTATACGCTACAAATAATAAAATTGCTAAAATATTTAATATATTGAATACTTTACTATATTTTTTATTTGTTATAACAGAAAGACCAAACAGTAAAACTAGAAATACTATAATACATCCAGTAAAAATATATGTTTTTTGTTCTTTTTGATAATTAGTAAAGGCAAGTAAATATATATAATATCCTATACATAAAAGATTAATCTCACCAATAATATTCAAAGCCGAAATACCTTTCTTTTTATTTTCTAGGTTTTCTTTTTTATTTTCTTCAAAATTAAATTTCATTTGCCTAGTTAATTCTAGTATTTGAGTTTTACTAATGCTTTCTTCCAATTCTTCTTCCTTTTTTTCTTTTTCTTTTTTTGAATCATTTTCGTATAATTCATTAACTTTTTGTAAATCTTTTGTTAAATCTTTGGTACTTTTTTTCCTTTCTTCAACCATTTCTTCTATGTCGTCATTTTCTTTTATTTTTTCAGCATATTCTTTGTTTTCTTTTTCTAATTTTCTTCTTTTGCGTTCTGCTCTAGTCATAAGATCTGTAAAAGATGCGGTTTTGTCTAAGTCATCACTTTTTATATCAGATAAATCTATTTTTTTCTTATCCATACTATCACCATATTAATTATAACTTAATTTAAATAAAAAATAAAGTTTTAATTCATATTATCAAAAAAATTCACACTAAACAATATTAAAGTTATGTGTTATAAATACTATAATAATTTTCAAAAATGTCATATTTTTTATAAATTTGTAAAAAAAGTTTTATACATAATTATTGAATTTTTATTGACGATTACGAATAGTATGTGTTATAATTAAGTGGCAAAAGAAATAATTCAAATGAAAATTAATATGTTCACAAATTAAAATAATATTTATAAATGTGAACACAAGTAGTGAGGTGTTAATATGAAGAAATTTTTATTAATTTTTATTATTTCAATTTTTGTTTTAACCGGATGTGGTAAAGGAAAGGATATCGTTGTTATCTATAGCAGTATGGAAGATAATAGGACACAGGCTTTAAAAGAACAATTAAAGGAAAGATTTAAAGATATTGATGTAAAAGTTCAAAGTATTGCTACAGGCAATTGTGCAGCTAAGATTAAAAATGAGAAGACTAATGTAGAAGCAGATATAGTAATTGATTTAGAGACAGGATATGTTGATAGTCTTAAAGATTATTTTGCTGATTTATCTGAATTTGATTCGAGTATATATTTAGATGGTATTAATAAATCTGATAAATATTTTACTTGGGTAAAAAATACAATGAATCTAATCATAGATAAAGATTATTTTGAAAAAAATAATTTGAAAATACCAAAAACATATGATGATCTTTTAAATGATAAATTTAAAGGTTTAATTGCGATGCCAGATCCAAAAACATCTGGTACAGGATATGCATTCTTTTTAAATGCTGTAAATGTAATGGGTGAAAAATCAGCTTTAAAATATTTTAAAGAGTTAGAAGGTAATTTAAGAGAATTTACAACTTCTGGTTCAGGTCCTACAAATTTATTAAAACAAGGTGAAATCGTAATTGGACTTGGTATGACAAGTCAAGGAGTTGCAGCTATAAACGAAGGATATAATTTTGAAATTGTTCAATTAGATACAGGTTCTCCTTATAATACAACATCTGCAGCAATAATTAAGGGAAGAGAAGATAATAAAAATGTTGTTGAAGTTTTCGATTGGTTAATTAATGAATTTGGAAGATACGACAAAGAAAATTTTATGCCTGATATTATACTAAAGGATCAAGACAATAAAATGAAAAATTATCCTGAAAATTTAAAAGATGCAGATATGACTAATATCGATGATATAAATACAAAAGAAAAACTACTTAAACTTTGGAGTGAGGTAGATGGATAAATTACAAATAAAAAAATTGACAAAAAAATATGGAAATAAAATAGTTTTAGATAATTTAAATTTTTCCGTAAAAGACAATGAATTTTTATCTATACTTGGACCAAGTGGTTGTGGTAAAACAACACTATTAAAAATATTAATAGGTATAGAAAATTGTACTAGTGGTGCGATAATAAAAAATAATGACGATATAACTAAAATGGAGCCTAATAAAAGAGGAATGGGCATAGTTTTTCAAAACTATGCATTATTTCCTAATATGACTGTGTTACAAAATGTTATGTATGCATTAAATTTAAAAATTAAAAATAAATCTAAGGCTAAGGAAGAATCAATTAGCATGCTTAAACTTGTTAATATGGAAGAATATATAAAAAAATATCCTCATCAACTTTCTGGTGGGCAACAGCAAAGAGTAGCAATAGCTAGGACATTAGTTTTAAAACCGGATATAATTTTATTTGACGAACCATTATCAGCATTAGATGCCGATAATAGATTAAAACTTAGAAAAGAAATAAAGGATATACAAAAAAGATTTAAAACTACAATGATATATATAACACACGACCAAGAAGAAGCTTTCTCATTATCTGATAGGGTAATGGTCATGAAAGATGGTAAAATTGAACAGATTGATACACCTAATAATATTTATAATAAGCCTAAAAACAGTTATGTGAAAAAGTTTATAGTGGATCATTTAAATGAAAAAGTTAGTTCTATAGAAAAATGTACAGGAATTGATTTATAATGAAAAAAATTAATGGAGTAAAAGTATTTATCTTTATATTTTTGCTATTATCAGTTATTTATCCACTGTTTGTAATGCTTTTAAATGTTAAATGGTATGATTTTAGTGAATTAATTACATCAAAAAGTTTTATAGAATCTATATTTAATTCTTTATATACAACTTTTGTATCTACTATTATTTCTATAGTAATTGCTTATATTTTGGCTTTTACTTTAAATAGAACAAATATAAAACATAGATCGGTATTAAAAGTACTTTTAACTATACCAATGCTTATACCATCGATTTCTCATGGTCTTGGGTTAATTAATTTGTTTGGTGTAAATGGAATTATTTCTAAAAATTTTGGCTTTAATATAATAGGTAGTACCGGAATTATTATGGGATCAGTATTATATTCTTTCCCAGTAGCGTTTTTAATGATAGATGATGGATTTAAATATATTGACAATTCTGTTTATGATACTGCAAAAGTCTTGGGTTTAAATAAATGGCAAACTTTTAAAAAGGTTACCATGTGTTATATGAAAAAACCATTACTATCTACTATTTTTGCTGTATTCACACTTGTATTTACTGATTATGGAGTTCCACTTGCTGTTGGAGGAAAATTTTTAACTCTTCCAGTATTCCTTTACAAGGAAGTTATAGGTTTACTTGATTTTTCAAGAGGAACTATGATAGGATTATTTTTATTAGTACCTGCATTTGTATCATTTTTATTTGATAATTTTACTAGAGATTATAGTAGTTCAAATGATAACTATGAATATAAAATTACTAAGAATAAATTAAGGGATATTGTTTTTAAAATTTTTACATATTTAGTTTTAATTTTTATATTTTTACTTATTTGTTCATTCTTTTATTATTCAATTGTTGAAAATGTAGTACTTAATAGAGAATTTTCTACTATTCATTTTGATTATGTATTTAAAGATGATATAATGTTATATATAGTTAATTCTTTATTAATAGCTATAATGACATCGATATTTGGAACTATTATTGCTTATATAGCTGCATATATAACAGCGCGAAGAAAGGGAAGATTTTCAAAATTAATTCATATTTTTACAATTTTATCATTAGCTATACCAGGCGTTGTGTTAGGACTTTCATATACAATAAGTTTTAATGAAAGTTTCATATATAATACCTTGATAATACTTGTATTGGTAAATATAGTACATTTCATAGCTTCACCATATTTAATGGCATATAACGCATTACAAAAAGTTAATTCAAATTTCGAATGCGTTGCTAAAACATGTAATATACCAATATTTAAATTAATTAAGGATGTTATAATTCCATGTACTAAAAGTACGATTAGAGAAATGTTTTCATATTTCTTTGTAAATTCAATGGTAACGATATCGGCAGTGGCGTTTTTATATAGTGTAAATACTATGCCTCTTTCGTTATTAATAAATACATATGAATCAAGCATGTTGCTTGGTGAAGCTGCAATTGTATCAATAATAATTTTAATATTTAATATAACTATTAAAACAATATTTTATTTTATAAATAGAAAAGAGTATAGAAGGAAAAATGCTTATGAAGTTAACTAAAAAACAATTTGAAGTATTAGTGGCAATAGAGTCAAATACAAAAACTAAATATTCACAAAGAGAAATATCAAATGATACAGGAATATCTATCGGTTTAGTAAATAAAATAATTTCTGAATTAAGTGATGAAGGTTTGATAGATGAAAAATCTAAAATTACAAGTAAAGGATTAGAGTCCTTAGAGCCATATAGAGTAAAAAGGGCAATATTTTTAGCTGCTGGTTTTGGTTCAAGACTTGTTCCTTTGACTATAAATACACCTAAACCTTTAATTAAAGTACGCGGAAAACGAATGATAGAAACATTGCTTGATGCAGTTGTTAGTGCTGGGATACCAGAAATTATTATAGTAAGAGGTTATTTGGCTGAGCAATTTAATGTGTTATTAAATAAATATCCAAACATTAAATTTATAGATAATCCAAAATATAATGAATCTAACAACATTTCATCTGCTTGTCTAGCAAGAGATTATTTTAAAAATGCTTATGTTCTTGAATCTGATTTAGTATTATCTAATCAAAAGTTAATCAGAAAATATGAATATTGTAGTAATTTTTTAGGGATACCTGTTGATAGAACTGAGGATTGGTGTATTGAAACTAAAAATGGAGTAATAACAAAAGAAAAACTTGGAGGTATAAATTGCCATCAATTGGTAGGTATTTCGTATTATAATGAAGAAGATGGTTCTAAACTTGCAAGGGATATTTTAGATGTCTTTAATTCTCCTGGTGGAAAAGAAAAATTTTGGGAACAAGTTCAATTATCCGAAAGAAAAGAAAATTATAAAATTTATGTTAGAGAGTGTAAATTTAGTGATATTATTGAAATTGACACATTTAATGAATTAAAATCAATTGATAAAGTATATGATGTAGTTTAAAAGACAGGCAATGCTTTGTCTTTTTGTTTTGAATAAATCGTATTTTAAAGTTTTAAATTGTTTAATTATTATTTATACAATAATCAAATTTGTGAAATGAAAAAGTAAATTCCAGTTTCAAAAAATGTAAAAGGAATGTAAGAGAAACCTCTATTTTAAAGAGGTTT
>CANQFF010000024.1 GCA_947598345.1 uncultured Bacilli bacterium | reverse complement strand
ATCTTTAGAGTCTGTTCCAGAATATATAGAATTATTATTAGCCTCAGAACTTATAGGATGTTCAATAAAAGACTTTTTGGGTAGTTCTTCAGAAATAATTGATTTAATTAATTCAGATGATACTGTAAGTTATTATATTGCTCCAGATTATTTAAGTGATTCTGATGCAAATGAAATATATAATAAAACTAATATAAAAAATATTATTACAATAGATCCTTTATATTCTGCTCAAGATAAAAGTAAAGTTAGGGAAAACATCTTTGAAGTTATTAATTCTAAATATTTAAGTAAAACAACAAAAGATACGAGAAACATATCTTGGGACAAATTTTTAAATATAGGGAAGAATATAGATCATATAGAAGAGAACAACGATAATTCTATTAAACTTTTTTCAACATTTACAAGTGGATCAGTTGGTAATCCTAAAGAAGTAATGCACTCTTCAGAATCTGTTTTAGGAATTGTCAATCAATTGACTTTATTTCCTTTTCATCAAAAGTGCAAAGATACATGGCTTGATACAATAGCTCCCCCAATTCACGCAACTGTTATAATTTCAATGGTTTGTTATCCACTTGTTGATGGTAAAAAATTAATTTTAGATCCTTATTGTAAGTTGCAAGATATTGATATAGAAATGATGCATTATGAGCCTACATGTTGGGGAGGCCCTCCTGTTTGTTTTAACACTTTACTTGAAAGTAATAGAATACCAAAAGATTACGATATGAGTTATTTTAAATTAATTGGATTTGGTGCTGAACCTATAACTAAAAAATTTGCCCAAAGTGTTCAAAAATTTTTAGATGAACACAATTGTAAGACTCAATTTAGTACTAGTTATGGCCAAACTGAGGGAGGTACAGGTTTTACTACTACATTTGGCAAAGAAATGGTTTTTTCAGGAAGTTATGGTATCCCATATATAGATACTATAATTTCAATATTTGAACCTAATACGACTAATGAATTAAAGTATAATGAAGTAGGAGAAATTTGCAAGAGTGGTCCTGGTATTATGTTAGGGTACTCAGATAAAAAATTAACAGATGAAGTATTAAAAATTCATCCAGATGGTAAGTTGTGGTTGCACACAGGTGATTTTGGGTATATGACTGAAGAAGGATTATTATTTGTACTTGGTAGAGAGAGAATAGAAGTATATCCAAATAAATTTATATTCCCTTTAGATATAGAAAATAAAATAGCTTCAGTTGATGGAGTAAAAGATGCTATTGTTGTTTCTGGAAAAAATAATGATGATTCAAAACTTAAAGTACCATATTTGTTTATTGTCCCAGAGAAAAATATTTCAATTGGTGAATTATTAATTAAAATAAATGATTTAATTAATACAGAACTTTTATCAGAACAAAAGCCCAAGGAACTTTTTGTAATAGATGAAAAACCTATGAGCAAGTTTAAAGTTGACAAAAAAGCACTTCAAAAAAAATATAATCTTATATAAATATATTAAATAAAAATTGATATTTAGAATATATTTTCTATCTATCAATTTTTTGTATTTAAAACTTTTTATTATTAAAATCATCTTACATTTTATTATAAAACATATTATTAAATTAAATTCCTACTACTTTACAATGTTTAGAAAAAATGTTAAAATTAAGAAAATGGAGGATAAATGATATGAATGTAATAACTTTAACTTTAAATATTTGCTGTTTTCTATTTTTATTGTTTTTAATAGTAATATACTCAACAAAGAAAAAAATAAATAATGAAGAAAATAGAATTTATAAGTGGATTCTTTTTAACAATTTTTTGGTTTTATTAGCAGAATTATTACTTGCATTAGTTATTAATTATCATTTATATAGTAATTTACTCATAGTAATAATACTGGAAAGAATTTATTTTATGTATATACTTGCATGGATTTTAGACTTTACATATTATATAGTAAAAATATCAAATGAAAAATCAAATTCAATAATAAATAAAAATAAAAAAGCTAATATTTGTATATTGGGTACAATATTTATATTAATAGGAATTGTTATGTCTTTTCTACCGTCAGAACATAGTTATAGTGATGGATTTATTTTATATGCATATGGTGCAGCGGTTAATTTTATGGGATTAGTTGCTATGGTAATGATAGCCGTTTGTATATTATCAGTAATAGTTAATAGAAAAACATTGAACAAAAAAAAGATTATTCCTATATTTGTATTTTTAGCTCTAGAGATAATTTTTAGTATTATAAATTCTTTTTATCCTAATATAATATTAAATTCTTTAGCTGAGACTCTAATAAGTTATTTGATGTTTCATACAATTGAAAATCCGGATGTTAGATTGATTAATGAACTAGAGCTTGCAAAAGATCAAGCAGAAAAAGCTAATAATGCTAAAACTGATTTCTTAAGCAGTATGTCACATGAAATTAGAACTCCGTTAAATGCTATTGTTGGTTTTAGTCAATGTATCGATAGAGCTGAAACTTTAGAAGAAGCTAAAGAGGATGCTAAAGATATAGTAATGGCGTCACAAAATTTACTTGAAATAGTTAATGGAATATTAGACATAAGTAAAATAGAAGCAAATAAAATGGAAATTGTAAATGTTGAATACAATTTTAAAGAGATGTTAGAAAATTTGACTAAACTCATTATTCCAAGAATTGGTGAAAAAGATATAGAATTTAAAACTTTCTTTGCTGAAGATATACCGGATGTACTTTATGGGGATTGTGGAAAAATAAAGCAAATAATTACCAATATATTAACTAATGCAGTAAAATATACCAATCAAGGTGAAATAAAATTTTTAGTGAATTGTATAAATAAAGATGGATTATGTAAAATAGTTATATCTGTTAGTGATACAGGTAGGGGGATTAAAAAAGAACAAATTGATAAGTTATTTACTAAATTTGAAAGATTGGATGAAGATAAAAATACAACTGTAGAAGGAACTGGACTTGGTCTTGCTATAACTAAGCGACTTGTAGAAATGATGGGAGGTAAGATTGTTGTATCTTCTGAATATGGTAAAGGTTCAACATTTACTGTTTATTTAAGTCAAGAGATAAGAAATGGAATATACAAAAAAGATATTATAAATGATGATGAGGTTGTGGATTTTAAAGATAAAAAAGTTTTACTTGTTGATGATAATATTTTAAATATAAAAGTAGGATCTAAAATATTAAAAAAATATAATGTTAGTCTTGATTGTTGCGAAAGCGGATATGATGTATTAAATAAAATAAATAGTGGTAATAAGTATGATATAATTCTTATGGATATAATGATGCCTAAAATGGGTGGTACCGAAACTTTAAAAAAATTAAAAGAAATTGAAAACTTTAATACACCTGTAGTCGCACTAACTGCAGATGCTATACAAGGTAAATCAAATAAGTATTTAGAAGTAGGGTTTGATGATTATTTGTCAAAGCCCATTGATGAATCTGAATTAAAAAAAGTTTTATGTAAATTTTTAAATAAAAGGAATGATGATATATGAAAAAAGCTATTATAGTGGCAGATGATTCGATGATAGTAAAAAATATTATAGAAAAGGCACTTAGTGATGAATACTTGATATTAAAAGCAAATAATGGAAAAGAAGTAATTAATTATATAATAAAAAAGGAATATGAAATAGTTGGTATATTATTAGATTTGAATATGCCAGAATACGATGGATTTATGGTACTAAATTATTTTAAAAATAATAATTTATTTAAAAAATATCCTGTTTCAATAATATCTGGCGATGACACTAAAGAAACTATAGATAAAGCTTTTGCTTATGATATTGTAGATATGTTAAATAAACCATTCTCAAGTAATAATATAAAAAGTATAGTAAATAAGATGATAAATATAAGATAGTATATAAAAGTAAGAACTTAAAGATTGGTTCTTATTTTTCATTAGTTGAATTCTTTTTTCTTTTAGCAATTGTTTTAATTAGTTAAATGTGTTATTATATACGAGGAAGTGATTTTATGAATTTACCTAATTTAAAAGAAGCACAAAAAAGAACTAATAAAGATATAAAAATAATAAAAAATGATTATAAAGTTCCTAAAGAAATGAAGAGTATTGGTAAAAATAAAAAATACTATATAAAGACATACGGGTGCCAGATGAATGTACACGATAGTGAAAATATTAAAGCAATATTAGAAGATATGAGTTTTAATGAGACTAGTGAAATCGAAAATGCTGATTTAATAATATTAAATACATGTGCGATAAGAGAAAATGCTCATAATAAAATGTTTGGATTTTTAGGGAGAGTAAAACATTTAAAAGATTCTAATCCAAATATTATATGTGGTATATGTGGTTGTATGGCTCAAGAAGAGAGTGTAGTAAATGATATCAAAAATAAATATAAATGGGTTGATATAGTTTTTGGTACACATAATTTGCACAAGTTACCAGAAATTTTAAAGGATTCTATTAAAGATAAAAAACAAGAAATAGAAGTATACAGTATTGAAGGAGATGTATATGAAAATATACCTGTAAAAAGGGATTCTAAATATAAAGCTTGGGTAAATATAATGTATGGCTGTGATAAATTTTGTACATATTGTATAGTCCCATATACAAGAGGTAAACAAAGAAGTAGATTAAAAGAAGATATTATTAATGAAGTTAAAGAGTTAATAAATAATGGTTATAAAGAAGTAACTTTATTAGGACAGAATGTAAATGCATATGGAAAAGATTTACATTTGAATTATACTATGGGAGATTTGCTTGAGGAGGTTGCGAAAACAGGCATTGAAAGAATTAGGTTTGTAACATCGCATCCTTGGGATTTTGATGATAATATGATAGATACTATAGCTAAATATCCAAATATTATGCCTTATATACATCTTCCACTTCAGTCTGGTTCAGATAGAATTTTAAAACTTATGGGAAGAAGATATACAAAAAAAGAATATTTAGAATTATTTAATAAAATTAAAAATAGAATTCCTAATTCTAGTATAACAACAGATATAATAGTTGCTTTTCCAGGTGAAACTTTAAAAGATTTTGAAGATACACTTGATGTAGTAAAAGCTTGCAAATTTGATTCTGCATTTACATTTATTTTCTCACCACGAGAAGGAACTCCCGCAGCTCGCATGAAAAATGATTTATCTTTAGAAGAAAAAAATAGTAGGTTATATAAATTAAATGAACTTGTTAACAAATATGCACTTGAAGCTAACGAAAAATATTTGAATAAAGTTGTTAAAGTTTTATTAGAAGATTATAGTGAAAAAGATAAAAAACTTATGGGTTATACTGATACTATGAAGTTAGTAAATGTTAGTGCTGATGAGAAATATCTTGGAAAAATAGTTAATGTAAAGATAACTGATGTCAAAACTTGGAGTTTAGATGGTGAATTAATAGATGAAAAAGTATAAAAAAATATACTTTTTTCTTTTTTTGTGTTATAATTGAATAGATAATAGAGGAGTTGAAAGTATGATATGTAAAAAATGTGGGGCAAATATTGCTGATACAGCTAAATTTTGTGGATATTGTGGAAATAAAGTAGATGAAATAAATAATAATGTTCAAAATTCTAATCCATTTAATATACCATCTTCTAATTTAACTGAGTCAAGCTATGATTTGTTTTCTAATCAAGATGTACAAATTTCAAAAGAGCAGGAATTAAATGATTTGTCTTTAACAAATAGTATCTCGAATCCTGTTTCTAATTATGAACAAAGTACTAATCAAGACAATAAAATAAATTCAAATACATCATTAACACAGTTTGATATTCAAAATTCTGTAGGTGCTATCGGTACCAATGAATCTTTAAAATCTGTTGAGGAGCCAGTTCAAACGGTAGAATTGCCTATTAATCCAGTTGAACCTTCTTTAAATTCAGAAGTAATTAATAGTTCTTTGAATCCAGAAGTAGTTAACAATTCTTTAAATCAAGAAACAGTTAACAATTCTTTAAATTCAGAAGTAGTTAATGATTCTTTAAATCAAAATTCTATTCAAAGTGAAACTATTAAAAATGTGCCAGAAACAGTTGAAGTACCAGCACAAAATAATCAAGTAGTTGAACATCCTTCGTTAATTCAAATGGATTTAAAATCAAATAATGTAGTTGCTACTGAAACAAATGAATCAGGTACACAAGATTTAAATTCACAACAACCAGCGACTACCCAAACTAATCCACCAACTATAAATCAACCTATACAACCAAATAATAAAAAATCTAAAAAAAATAATAATAAAGGTTTATTTATAATATTAGGTGTGGTTTTAGTAGTTGTTGCAGCAGTAGTTGCATTTATGATTTTTAATAAATCTGAAAAAAATGATATAGATGCACTTGAAAATGCAGTAGAAAATTTTTTAAAGGCAGGAGGACAAAGTGGTACTGTAGATTTTAGAGTAACTGTTGAAAGTGTGACAGGCGATACTGTTAATGTATCATCTACATTAAGTTATATAAAATCAAATAATTTGTTGGATATTGCATTAATTGTAAATAAATCAGCTTTATTTGATGAAATGGGTTTATATGCAAGAATAAATAATAATAGTATTAATTTATATACTCAATCAAATGTGTTGGATTTATTAGGAACAACAAGTTCTGATGGTAATATATGGGTAAAATATTCAGAACAATTGACTGAAAATATACTTGAAGAATTAAATAGTTTAGATTTAAATCAAGAAATAGATTTGTCTCAAACATTAGATAGTAAACATTTTAAATTTGTAGGAACAGAAGATGAATTAAATCATTACATATTATTAGTTGATGATGAGTTATTAAGTAAATTAGATGAAGATTCTATGTCTATAAATAAAGGTGAGAGTTATGAATTAGATATATATCTTGATAAATCTGATAAATTATCAAAAATAAATTTTGATTTAAGTAGTTATATTAAAAATGATAATATTGCAAAGCTTTATATAACTATAGAATTTTCTAATTTAGGAAACACTAATTTAGTAATTCCTGAAGATGCTATAAATTCATCTATGGATATAGATACTTATATTTCAACATATTCAAATGATGAAGAAACTAATGTATAAGTAGCAAAAAAGCTACTTTTTTTGTAAATATTTATATTTATTTCTCATATATTAAATTGAGGAGTGATTATATGTCATTATATAAAGAAATAGTTACAAAAGCAGTTATAGGTAAAGGAAAAAAATATTTTAAAGATAATTATAGTATAAGTGTAGAAAACGCACCGACAACAATACTTGGATGTTGGGTTATTAACCATAAATTTAAAGGTTATAAAACAAATGAAAAAATAGGAGTTAGTGGCTCATATGATGTAAATATATGGTACTCTTATGATAATGATTCAAAAACAACAGTAGTTAATAAGAATATATCATATGATGATTTATTTAATGTTAAGTTAAAAGAAAATGCAGATCTTACTAATGATACTGATATAATAGTAAGAACATTAAAACAACCAAGTTGTTCTTCTGTTAATATAAATAATAAAAATATTACTTTTGATATTGAGAAAGAATTAGGTGTTGAGGTTGTTGGTGAGACGAAAGTAAAAATTGCAGTAGAAGAAGATGAGGAACCATGGGATGAAATAGAAGATGAATTAACTGAAAAAGATATAGAAGAAATCGATAATGTAAAAGAAGATTTTATAAAATAGTACTACTGTACTTTTTCTTTTTTATAATTTTTAAACTTGTTAACCTAAATAGGTTGACAAATATATTATGATGTGGTAATATTTATGTATGAATGGAGGTGCTTTATGGCAGTAAAAATGAGATTAAAAAGAATGGGAGCTAAAAGAAGACCTTTTTATCGTATTGTTGTAGCTGATTCTAGATTTCCAAGAGATGGTAGATTTATAGAAGAAATAGGATATTATAATCCTATTGAAGTTCCAGCTGTTGTTAAGGTTGATAAAGAATTAGCAAAAAAATGGTTAAAAAATGGTGCAACTCCTACTGATACAGTTAGAGATATCCTAAGTAAAGAAGGAATTTTAAAAGAATTACACGAAGAAAAATCAAAAAAAGATGTTAAGGTTGGTAAGTAATTATGGAATTGATCAATTTAACAGAATATTTAGTTAAAGAATTGTTGCCTGATGTTGACAATATATCTATAAAAAAAATAGAATCTGAGGAAGATACTGTTATCCAAGTTTTAGTACCAAGTGATTATATTAGTATGTTAATTGGAAAAGGCGGTAATATTGCAAATTCTATTAGGACCATTGTACAGGCAGCAGCATATGTTAAGAAGTTAGGTAGAGTCAGAATTAATATTGATTCTATATAAAGTTGGATTATTCCAATTTTTTTTCATTATTTGTTGTAATAAAAGCTTTAATATATTATAATTATATATAGGATGTGATAATAAGTGAAGCAAAGATTGATAAGTGCTTTTATAGCTTTTATAATTTTTATACCAATATTTATTTTTGGTGGATTAACATTTAATATAGCATTTTATATTTTAACTTTATTAGGTTTAAATGAATTTATGAAAATTAGGGGGAGGGATAAACCATTACCTGATTTTATAAGATTTATATCATATCTTATGATAAGTTTCTTATATTTTTCAAATACAGTAAATAATAACTTTGAATTTTATTTAGACTATAGAATAGCTTCAGGTATATTCTTAACGATTCTTTTACCAGTAGTGCTTTATCACAATGAAAATATATATAGTGTAAAAGATGCTTTTTATATATTGGGTGGTGTATTTTTCTTAGGTAGTTCAATGTCATTATTTTATTTGTTTAGAAATATTAGTTTAGAGCTTATAGTATTTTTATTCTTAATAACGATAATAACGGATTCATATGCATATTTTATTGGCAAACTTATTGGTAAAAATAAATTACTGGAGGTAATATCTCCAAAAAAAACATGGGAAGGGACTATAGGTGGTAGTATTGTTGCTACATTTGTATGTACGGTTTACTATTATACGGTAATTGATTCAACTTCATCTTTAATTATAGTAGCTGCAATAGTATTATTCTTAACACTTATTGGTCAATTTGGTGATTTATTCTTTTCAGCAATAAAAAGAACATATAAAGTAAAAGATTTTTCTAATATAATGCCGGGACACGGTGGTATACTAGATAGACTCGATAGTATAATATTCGTAGCGGTGGCATTTACATTTTTCTTAAATTTATTATAAAGGGTGATAATATGACAATTATATATTTTATTTTAATATTAGGTATAACAGTATTTATTCATGAATTAGGACATTTTCTATTTGCAAAAAAATATGGAGTTTATGTATATGAATTTTCTATTGGAATGGGACCAAGAATTTTTAAGTTTAAAAGAAAAAATGATGAAACGGATTATTGTATTCGACTTTTTCCAATAGGCGGTTTTGTTCAAATGGCTGGAGAAGAAGTAGAGGTAGATGAAAAAATACCTGAAAATCAAAGATTGCAATCTAAACCTGCATTTCAAAGAGTTATGATTATGATAGCAGGGGTTATGATGAACTTCTTACTTGCAATAGTTTTATTATTTTTCATAGCGTTATTTAATAAAGTATCTTTAAATAATGTTTATGTTACTGAAAGTACTATTGATGGACTTAGAGAAAACGATAAAATTGTCGCTGTAAACGGAAATTTTGTTAATAATTATGATAAACTTGCTCTTGAAATGACAATTGCTGGCGATAAAGAATTTACAATAACTGTAAAAGATACTGATGGCGCTAAGAAAAATATTAAAGTTAATCCTATAGAAGTTGGACAATCTAATTTATTATATGGTAAAGATTATGGATTTGAAGTTTCTGGTTTAACAGTAACTGATTCTGATATATCTGGAGTTATAAAAAATGATTCAATAGTAAGTATAAATGGTATTCTGTTAAAAAATTATACTCAACTTTTAAAAGAATTATCTAAAATAGGGGATGAATCATTTACTCTTGGATTAACTGATGAAAATGACAATTTAAAAGTAGTAAACATTACACCAAAAGAAAATGAAAAAGATACAGTAAGTGGATATAGTTATGGCTTTTATATTACTGGCAAAACACAAAGAGGTTTCTTAACAGCTATTAAATATGCTTTTTCTAAATTTTTTAGTACTATTGAACAAATGGTATTTACAGTATTTTATTTAATAACTGGAAAAATTAGTTTAAGTATGTTATCAGGACCAGTTGGTATATTTAATGTTGTTAGTCTTTATTCTCATTATGGATTTGCAAATATAGTATCATTATTATGTTTAATTTGTATAAATGTTGGTTTTATAAATATATTACCATTTCCAGCATTTGATGGTGGTCATGTTTTATTTATCATAATTGAAAAAATAAAGGGTAGTAAGGTAAATCCGAAGGTAGAAAATATGATACATAATATAGGTTTTATTTTACTTATGTTATTGATGATTTTTGTTACATATAATGATATAATAAGATTGTTTTAGGATGTGATATAATGTTAAAAGTTGAACATGTAACAAAGTACTATGGTGATTTTAAAGCAGTTGATGATTTATCTTTTGAAGTTAAAGAAGGCGAAATTTTTGGACTTCTTGGCGTAAATGGCGCTGGAAAAACAACAACCTTCAGAATGATTATGGGATTGTTAGATAAAAGCTCTGGAGAAATAACTTTGAATGGGAAAAATATAGATTATTCTATTACTGATGATATAGGATTTTTGACGGAAGAAAGAAGTTTACTAACAAAATTAACTGTAAAAGAACAAGCAATTTATTTTGGTGCCTTGAAAGGTATGAGTAATGAAAAAATATTGAATAGATTAGATTATCTATTAAAAAAGTTTGATATATATGAATACAAAAATAAAAAAATAAAAGAATTATCAAAAGGAAATCAACAAAAAATACAATTTATAACGGCTATATTAAACGAGCCCAAGCTATTAATATTGGATGAACCTTTTTCTGGCCTTGATCCATTTAATATTGAATTATTCAAAAATGAAATACTAGATTTATCAAGAAAAGGAAGTATTATAATATTTTCATCTCATAGAATGGATCATGTAGAATTGTTTTGTAAAAAATTAGTAATACTTGTAAATGGTAAATCAGTTTTATCTGGAAACATAAAAGATATAAAAGAAAGCTTTATGAAAAAAAATATAATATTAAAGGGCAGCATTGATATAGAAAAATTAAAGAAAATTAATGGTGTTGAAAAAGTTATAGAAAAAGCAGACGAATACGACATTACGATTTCATCAAAAGATATTGCAAAAGATGTATTTAAATTTATATCTAAGTATGATGATATAACTAAATTTGTCGTTGAAGAGCCAAGTTTAAATGAAATATTCATTTCTAAAGTAGGTGAATCATATGAGAAGTAAACTTAATTTTTTAATAAATACAAGTTTAAAAAAGAAAATAAAATCAAAATGGTTTTTAATCGCTAATATAATAATAGCAGCAATATTAATTATTATAATAAATATAGATAGTATTGTAACTTTATTTGGCGGTGATTTCAATTCAAAAAATAAAATATATGTTATTGATGAAACAAATTCTATATATGATTCTTTTAAAGAAAGTCTTAATTATTATGAAACTAGTATATATGGACAAAATAATGAAAAGTTTGAATCAATTTTATCAGATAAGTCAATAGACGAATTAAAAACAATTTTGGAAGAAAAAGAAAATTCGTCATTAATAATTTATATTTATTATGATGAATTTAATAAAATAACATCTAAATTAATTTCGCTTTCAACTATTGATGCTTATGATTATCAATTAATTAATGAAGCACTTACTATTAGCGCAAATCAATATATAATGAATTCTATAGGTTTAACAGAAGAACAATATGAAAAATTAAATAGTGGGGTAGAAATAAAAAGAGAAATATTAAAAGATGATTTAACAAGTGAAGAAGAAAATGTTGAAATGATTATGACTACCGTTTTTCCAATTATTATTTTACCTTTTTTCATGTTAACAATATTTTTAGTACAATTTATAGGATCAGAAGTTAATGATGAAAAGTCAACTAAAAGTATGGAAATTATTATTTCTAATGTTTCTCCTAAAACCCATTTTGCAGCTAAAATTATATCTAATAATTTATTTATATTTGGACAATTAATACTTATAATTTTATATGTAGTTATAGCTATGCTTATTCGAAAGTTTGTTGGCGGTGATTTAATAACAAATGGTGTAGCAAGTCAAATAGGAATGTCTTTTAAAACCTTAACATCAGGGATTGCTTCTTATAAATTTGTAATAGTAGTAATATTATCAATAATTTTAATGATTTTGACATTTATAGCATATTCTTTGATTGCAGGTATACTTGCCTCAATGACTACTAATGTAGAAGATTACCAACATGTACAAACACCTATTGTAATAACTTTATTATTAGGGTATTATTTATCTATTATCGCAGGTATGTTTAAAGGTGCTTTGTTTATAAAGATTTTATCGTTTGTACCTTTAATTTCTGCAATATTATCTCCGTCATTACTTGTTTTAGGGCAAATAGGTATAATAGAAGTTATTATTTCAATTATTATTATGTTATTTACAATATATTTATTGGTTAAATATGGACTTAGAATATATAAAGTTGGTATTTTAAATTATTCATCTAGTGATTTATGGAAAAAAATGTTTAAGTCATTGAAAAATAAATAGTTTAAGTTTAGAATGATAAATTGGCTCTAGAATTTCTAGTGTGAAGTAAAAGAGAAAAAAATAAAAGCTAAAAATTTAAAAACAAGAATTTCTAGTGTG
>CANQFF010000023.1 GCA_947598345.1 uncultured Bacilli bacterium | reverse complement strand
CTATCAATGTAAATCCTTTATTTTTCATATACTTCCTACTTCCCTCTTTCTATTATAACAAATTTATTATAGCATGACCCCCCCCCCTAGAGGTCAAGAGATTTAGTAGAAAAAAATAAACCTTGTAATGATTTTACTCACTGACAAGGTTTATTCAATAAATATTTTTTTATATAAAAATTATAACTTCAATTTATTATTTTAAACATTAGGTTTTATCAAACTTAATGATACTTTATTTTTATCAAGTTTTATATCATCTACATAACAATCTACTATATCTCCAACACTTAAAATTTCACTAGGATGTTTAATATATTTATCTGTAATTTTAGAAATATGAACTAGACCATCCTCGTGTAAACCAATATCTATAAAAGCTCCAAAATCTACAACATTTCTAACTGTTCCTTGAAGATGCATGCCTATAGATAAATCTTTAAGTTCTAGTATATCACTTTTAAGTAATGGTTGTGGCATCTCATCTCTAGGATCTCTATTAGGACTTTTTAATGATTTTATTACATCTTCTAATGTATATATATCCGTATTTAATTTTTCTTTATAGTCATTTATATTTATATTTTCTAATTTATCTGTTAATTCTTTAGTTCCTATATCTTTTAAACTCATTCCTAAATTCTTAAGTAAATCTTCAGCTACTTTATAACTTTCTGGATGAATGCTAGTTGAATCAAGTATATTTTCGCCATCAACAATTCTAAGAAATCCTATTGATTGTTCATAAATTTTATCACTTAATAATTTTTCTATTTCTTTTCTAGATTTAATTTTTCCTTTTAAGTTTCTATACTGTATAATTTTGTCTATATTTTTTTTAGATATACCAGATACATATTTCAGTAAGGATGGGGACGCTGTATTTACATTTACTCCTACACTGTTTACAGTTTTACTAACAACAAAGTCTAAATTTTCACTTAATTTTTTAGGTGAAACATCGTGTTGATAAAGGCCAACCCCTATTCCATCAGGTGGAATTTTTACAAGTTCTGAAAGTGGATCTTGAAGTCTTCTTCCTATGCTTACCGCACTTCTTTTTTCTACTGCTAAATCTGGAAATTCTTCTATTGCAACTTTAGATGCACTATAAATAGATGCACCTGCTTCTGATACAATTACAAATTTACAATTTAAATTATATTTTTTTATCATATCGGCAACAAATTTTTCTGATTCTCTAGAAGCTGTACCATTTCCTATAGCAATTATATCTACATCGTATTTTTCTATAAGATTTTTTACAATTAACATAGAATCATTCAATATTTTATCTTGATTGTTACTTTTGATAAATGGTTTTATAACTGTACTATCTAAATATTTACCTGTCTTATCTATTACTGCTAATTTACATCCATTAATATATCCTGGATCAAAAGCAAGTACTACTTTCTCTTTCATAGGTGGTGTGAGTAAAAGAGACTCTAAATTTTTACCAAAATTTAAAATTGCAGCTTCTTCTCCAATTTCTGTTAAGTCGCTTCTTATTTCTCTTTCTATTGATGGTTGAATCAATCTTTTATAAGAATCTTCTATTGCATCTTTAACTATATCACAAACAAAAGATTTTTCATTTTTAATCAATTTTTTCTCTAAAAACTGAATTACTCTATCTTTATCATAACTTATTGATACATTAAGTATATTTTCGTTTTCTCCTCTATTTAACGCTAATATTCTATGAGGTTTAATACCTTTTATTTTTTCTTCATAATCATAATACATATCATATATCTTATTATCGTCTTTTGCATTCTTTTTTATTTTACTTACAATTGTACCATAATTATAAGTATTATCTCTTATAGTTTTTCTAAACTTAGCATTATCACTAATATTTTCTGCAATTATATATTTTGCTCCTTGTATAGCTTCTTCTATACTTTTTACATTTTCATTTAAATATTTTTTAGCTATTTCATCAATATTACCACTAGTTGGAAAAGCCATTATCTGCTTTGATAAACCTTCAAGTCCATTTTTTAGTGCTTCTGTAGCTTTTGTCTTTTTCTTTTCCTTAAATGGTCTATATAAATCTTCAACTTCTACAAGTTTAGTTGCATTTAATATTTCTTCTTTAAGTGAATCTGTTAAAAGTCCTTTTTCATCTATCAATCTAATTACATCTTCTTTTCTTTTTAATAAATTAACTTGATAGCTGTATACTTCTTCTATAGATTTTATCTTCTCTTCATCTAAAGCTCCTGTTATTTCTTTTCTATAACGCGCAATAAAAGGAATTGTATTTCCCTCTTCTAAAAGTTTTAATGTTACCTCTACTTGCTTTTCTGTTATATTTAAGTTATCACTTATCTGTTTTATTATATTTGTATTCATTTTAATCAATCCTTCTTTATTTCTTTTAAATAATATTCTTTTTCTATTTTTTCAAATGTAAATGTATATTTACTTAATTTATTTTTAACACTATCTAAATCGTCACTAGAATAATCTTTTTTTACCAAAGTACCATCTATGTTACTAAGTGTTTTATCTCCTTTATTATATATTCCTACAAAAACCTCAAATATTATTTTATCTTCTTCTTCTTTAATATTTTCTATTTCTCTAATAATTTCTTCATCTGTTTTTTCACAAGTAGTACTTATAGCCATATAACTATCAGTAGTATCATTATATATGAACTGTATGCAATTATCATTAAAATTTTCAGGTTTATAATTAGATGTAGTACCAAATATTTTTTTGTAAGCTTCTTTTAATTTTTTACCATCAACACTAATAACACTATTACTTTCTTGTTTATCATTATTATCAAGAATTTGATATGCCATATTAAGTCTTACACTATTTCTTATATTACTTTCAGTATAATTCTTCTTATATAAATAATATCTATCTTCTTCTTTTAAATTAGTATTAACATTATCAAGTAAATATTCATATTCTTTTATATACCAATTTAAATCTTTTATTTCTTCTTCAGTTGAATCATTTACTTTATTAGGTTCTTTGTTTTCAATATTATTTTTCTCTTCTTTATTTTTTAATCCGAATAATAAATTATTATCGTATAATATTTTTGTTTCAAATATAATTACACATAAGAATAATAATATTATTATATTTCGTTTTAATATTGAAAAATTTTTATATTTATATATTCTTTTTTCCATTTTATCTAGTTTATTTTTTGATTCATAGTCTACTTTTTTTGCTATTTCATCAAAAAGTCCATCTTTAACTTCTTCTTTTAACTCTTTAATTAATTTTTCTTTATCTATTTCTAGTTTATCTAATTCTTCCAATTTATTTCTTTTTGCTTTTGACATATCCAAATCCCTCCTATTTTAGCAAGTATGATAACTCGTATATAATTATTATAACATAAGCGTTTTCTAGGTACAATTAAAAATTAAAAGAAACCATATTTTTTTTAGGTTTCTTTTATTGTAGGTTCTACACCATTTTCATATGCATTAATTAAATCATAAGTAATTATACCATTTGATATATTTATTAAATTTTCAGCATATTTGTTACACTTTTCTATATAATCTGCTGGTATTGAATAATCTAAATCTAATTGTCTAAAGTTCTCTTTAGCACTGTTATAATAAATTTTATCAGTAATCCAATTTCCACTTGGGAATACTACTATATTATCATCAACATCAAATATATCGTGTCCAAGTGCATAATTAGGTTTTACACCTAACATATTTGCAAGTGTAGGCATGACATCAATCATTCCCATAACTTCTGTTACTTCTTTATTATATTTAGTATCTATTATATCTTTAGACCATATTATAAATGGAACTGATCTATTTATTTCATATGTAAAATCATCTATGACTCCAACTGTATCTTCTTTATCTATAAGAACATCTTGATAGTATTCACTATCATATAATTTTTTAAAATCAGATGGTTTTAATTTACAGTCGTGATCTCCATATAATACTATTATTGTATCATCAAGTAAATCAGCATTATCTAATCCTTGAATAAGTTCTCCTATAGCCTCATCTGCATAGTGAACTGATTTTAAATAATTACCCATTTTAGTTCCTTCAAGCCATTCAGTTACTACTTCCTCTATTTGTCCTGTTTCTTCATTTTTTTCATTAGTTATATAATCTACTGAATAATCACTGAATCCTTTAATACCACTAAAAGGTGTATGATTTGTTAACATTATTAAAGTTCCATAAAAATTTTCATAACTTGCATCAATGTCTTTTATTAAATCTACAGACTGTCTAAAAAATGATTTATCAGATAATCCTAAACCGATTTTTTCATCTATATCATAATCCTTTGTATTATAATAAAAGTGATCATAACCTAAATATTTATAAGCAACTTGTCTGTTCCAAGCACTACCCAAATTAGCATGCATAGAAAATGTATAATAATTTTTTTCTTTTAATAATTTTAGTATTGTCTCATAATTCCTATTAAAATAATTAACAAATACAGTACCACTAGACGATGGTAATAATGATGTTAATGATGTAAATTCACTATCACTACTATTTCCAACACTTTCTTGTGAATAGAAATTAGAAAAATATATACCCTCTTTAGCTAATTTATTTATATTTGGAGTTAACTCCTCACCATTAAATTTAAGATTCATTGTAAATGCTTGTAAACTTTCTCCGTGTATAACTATTACATTTTTACCCTTAAATATATTAGTGTATTTATTGTCTTTTTTTGTATCTTCTACTTGTCCATAATATTCTCTGAATGTTTTATAAGCTTCATCATACCCAAACATTTCATTTACTGTAGTTTTAACTGAAGTAAATAAGTCATTTGTTTGATAAACATATATTCCAAATTCCATTACTACATATGATCTATTCCACTGTTTATTTAACCTACTTAAATCTGTAGAAGTTAACATTGAAATAAAAAATCCCAAAGTTATTAAAGCTACTACCACCATATTTAAAAATCTGACTTTACCATTTTCTATTTCTTTAACTTTATCATAATATTTTCTTCTTACTAGTTGTATATGTACAAAAATTAAAGTAAATATTTGCCATAAGAAAATAAAATCTTTTAACTCTAATATATTTTCCAATACGGCATCAGAATATGCTGATAACTCAGATGCTGTTGCAAGAAAAGATACCGATGCGAATGAAATATAATTACTATAATAAACTGTATTTATTATACAAATACTACTTAATAAAATACTCCAAGTAATAAAATATTTAAATTGATTTCTAGGTTTCAAAAAATAGCCAAAAGAAGTTATAATTAATAGAAAAACTAAATCTGCCAATATAGGTTTGATTGCAAAATAATTTTCAACTGTAAAGCATCTAACTATAATACCATTTATTAATGAAGTTATAATAAAAGATGACATTAAAATATTAGTTTTTATATATTTTATTATTTTCTTTACACCCTTTTTTATTTTATCTATCATATAGCACCCTCTCAACTCGATAATTATAACACAACTAATTAAATATTACAAATTAGCAATAATATAGTTATATACTTCCTCGTTTATTTCTTCTATTTTTTTAGGATTATCACCCTTACTACATTCTATAGTATGAAAATCATATTCTTTAGCTATTTCAATATAAGCTTTCTCCGCATTCATTATATGTTCTAAAGATAACTCGTGCTGATCAGGAGATTCGTCTCTTTTTTTATTTAATTTTCTAGATATTTTATAAGGCATGTGCAGAAAAATTCTTATGTCTGTTTTAGGTAATTCTAATAAATCAAACTCTAATTTTTCTAACCATTTATACATTTCATATCTTTTTTCTTTATCTTTAATTTTGCCACCTTGATGAGCTAAATTAGAGTATATATATCTATCCATAATAACATTTATACCCTTATTTATTAAGTCCTCTACTATAGATATGTTATATTTTCTATCAGCTGCATAATATAAAGATGAAACTTTAGGATCTACATTAACAGCTCCTTCTTCAAACCAACAATTACATATATATTCTTTACCTAAATATGGTCCTCCTATTATTCTTCCTGTAGGGCTATTATAATTTGGAAAACTAAATCTTACACACTTTATATTTTGTTTTTCTAATTTTTCAACTATCATTTTACTCTGTGTTTCCTTACCACTACAATCAGTACCCTCTATTACTATTAATTTACCCCTCACTTTACCACCTCAATATCTTTATATAATTATACTATTTATGTAACAAAATGTAAATTATTATTTAATACTTATATTGAGATTTAATGTATAGATGTGCTATAATGATGAAGGTGGAAGTATGACAAAAGAAAAAATAAATGATATAGATATGAACAATTGGAAAGACTATAAAGATATATTTACAGATAGTTTATGGTTAATAGATAAAAGAGATAATTCAGGTAATCATAAAGGAGATTATCACGGAAATTTTATTCCGCAAATACCTCATCAATTAATGATGAGATATACAAGGGAAAACGATTGGGTATTAGATGCATTTCTTGGAAGTGGTACTACATTAATAGAATGTAAAAAAATGAATAGAAATGGTATAGGTATAGATATAGATCCTAATATATTAGAAATCGCACAAAAAAGAGCTTCTGAAGAAAAAGGTAATTCAAAATTAGAATTTATTAACGGTGATAGTTCTAAAATTAATCTTAAAACAGTTCTTAAAAAAAATAATATAGATAAAGTTCAAATGATATTATATCACCCACCATACTGGGATATAATAAAATTTAATGATCAAAAAGATAATTTAGCAAACGCAAATACATTAGATGAATTTTTAAAAAAATTTAATAAAGTAGTTGAAAATACAATTAAATATCTAGAAAACGATAGATATATAGGTATAGTAATTGGTGATATATATAAAAATAGTGAATGGATTCCACTTGGTTCTTATATAACAATTAATATGATTAAAAAGGGATTAAAATTAAAATCAATTATTGTTAAAAATATAAGTGAAACAAAAGGTAAACAAAATCAAAAAGCTATATGGAGATATAGAGCATTATTAGGTGGGTTTTATGTTTTTGGACACGAATATATACTTATATTTCAAAAAAAAGAAAAAAAGAAAAGATGAATGAAAACATCTTTTTTATTTGGATACTAAATTGTATGTATCTTTTACTATCATGAGTTCTTCATTAGTTGGAATAACAAATATATCAACGCTAGAATCATTACTACTTATCTTACCTGAAGAAAGTTCAAGGTATCTAGCAATTTTATTATTCATTTCTTTATCTTCATATATACCGATTGCATTTAATTTTTTTATAACTAGTTCCCTAAACAATGGTCCATTTTCTCCAACACCAGCAGTAAATATAATAGCATCTACCTTACCTTCTAATTCTAAGTAATACTGTCCTATATATTTAGCTACTCTATCGATATACATTGAATAAGCAAGTTTAGCATTTTCATCACCGCTTGCAACTAAATCCTCAACATCTCTACAATCTGCTTTACCGCATACACCAAGAAATCCACTCTTTTTATTTAAATCATTAGTTACTTCTTCTACACTCATACCAGATTCTTTACATACATATTCAATTATTGAAGGATCTATTGAACCACTTCTTGTTCCCATCATAAGACCATCTAGTGGAGTTAATCCCATAGTTGTGTCGTAGCACTTTCCATCTTTTATACAAGCAATGCTAGAGCCACTACCAATATGACATATTATTAAATTTACATCTTCCTTATTTAGTCTTTTTTTCATCTCAGTTGTTATATATTTATGACTAGTTCCATGGAATCCATATTTACGAACCCCATATTTTTTATACCAATCCATAGGTACTGGATAAATATAATTTTCTTTAGGCATAGTTTGATGAAAGGCTGTATCAAATACTGCAACCATGGCTGTATCAGGTAATTCCTTTTTCATAGCTTTAATACCTGCTAAATTACCTGGGTGATGTAGTGGGCCTAACTTAGTTAAATTTTCAACATCTTTTATTACTTCATCAGTTATTATAACAGAATCAGAATATTTTTCTCCACCATGAAGAACTCTATGTCCTACACCTTTTATCTCATCTAAAGACTCAACAACTTTATTTTCTAATAACTCTTCTATCAAAATTTCAGCTGCTTCTGTATGATTCCTTAAAAATTTTTCTTTTTTTATCTTTTCACCATTAATTTTAATAGTCCAAAAACAATCTTCTTCCCCTATTTTTTCGATATAACCATTTATTAAAACTTTTTCTTCTGGCATTTCATATACTTGGAATTTAAGTGATGAACTACCCGCATTAACACATAATATTTTCATAAATTCTCCTTCTACATTTTATACTCTAATATTCTTAAATTAGGAATATCTATTTTAGATAAATCTCCATCTAAAGGAATACTACCTAACATATAGTGAATTACACGCACTACCGCACTATGGGTAACTACAAGTACATTTTTATCTTTATAACGAATTTTAATATCTTCTAAAAAACTTGATACTCTATACATAAAATCTTGTATAGGCTCTATACTATTTAGACTTGTATTCAATATTACATCCCAACAATCTATAGTATCTACTTCGTCTATTTTAGCTCCCTCATTTAATCCCCAGTCTCGTTCTATAATTCTATCATCTGTATTTATTGGATATTTAGAATTAACCAATATCTTAGCAGTTTCCCTAGCCCTTGATAACGGGCTAGATATAACTACATCAATATTTAATTTATCTACTAACTTTTGGAGTTTTAAAGCATCACTAATACCCTTTTCAGATAGTGGTATATCACTTATACCTTGAACTCTTCTTTCTTTATTCCAGGTAGTTTCACCGTGCCTTACAACATATAAAATCATATTAATTTTTATCTTTCATCATTGGAAATAATACTACATCTCTTACAGATGGTTGATTATATATCAACATAAGAAATCTATCTATACCAAATCCAAGACCAGATATAGGTGGCATTCCTTGTTCCATAGCTCCCATGAAAGTTTCATCTATTTCCATAGTTTCATCGTCACCTTGTTCTTTTGCTTTTAATTGTTCTTCAAATGCTTCTCTTTGCTCGATAGGATTTACAAGTTCAGAATAAGCTTTACATAATTCGGTTCCACAAGCAACAACTTGGAATACATCTATTATTCTATTATCATTATCATTTCTTCTAGCAAGTGGGATTAAAAATGCTGGATAATTATACATTATAGTTGGATTTACTATGTTTTCTCTTATTTTTCTTTTATATACAAAATCTATTATCTGACTCATAGATTTATAATCTTCCAAGTCTTGCATAGTAAATAATCCTTTTTCTACTATTTTTGACTTTAATACATTAGGATCATCTATACTTAAAAAATCAAATCCAAGTATTTCTCTCATCCTTTCAACATAATTTATTCTATCCCAATTTTCTTCACCAAAATCTAAAGTTTTTCCTTGATATTCTACTTTAGTAGTTCCTAATAAATACATTAAAAGTTCTTTTATAAATCTTTTATAGAATAATATATTATCTTCAAAATTCCAGTATGATGCATACCACTCTATTTGAGTAAATTCTTGTAAGTGCTCCTTATCCATACCTTCATTTCTAAAACACTTAGCTATTTCATAAACTCTATTAAATCCTGCAGCAATACACTGTTTTAAATATGTTTCTGGTGCGATTCTTAAATTGAAATTAGTATCAAGTGCATTATGATGTGTATAAAATGGTTTTGCCGCTGCACCACAAACTGCATTTTGTAAAATAGGTGTTTCCACTTGTAAAAAGCCATTTTCTCCTAAAAATGAATGAATAAATGAATATAATTTACTTCTACCTAAAAACACCTTTCTAGATTCTTCATTAGATATTAAATCTACATATCTTTCTCTATATTTCATTTCTATATCAGATAATCCGTGAAATTTTTCTGGAAGTGGTTTTAACGCTTTACCTAAAAAAGTAATATTATTAGCAAGTAAAGTTTTTTCACCTGTTTGAGTTGTTATAACTTCACCCTTCGCACCTATAAAGTCACCCAAATCAACCAATTTTTTAAAAAATTCATAATCATTTTCATCAGTTACATCTGACTTTAATTGTACTTGTATATCTGCTTCTAAATCCCTTAAACGAATAAAACTTAGTTTACCCATTTTTCTCATGAATACAATTCTTCCAGCAATACTAACATCTTTAGTTCCGTCATTTAATTCTCTTGCTTCTTTTAAAGTATTAGTTACTTCATACCTATCTGGATAAGGATTTGTATATTTACTTATTTCTTCTATTTTGTTTCTTCTAACTAATTCTTGTTCTGTTAACTCCTTCATCAAATCACCTCAATGTAATAATAATATCATAAAAATAAAAATAAATATAGTATTATTACTATATTTTTAAATATAAAATAGCACTGCCAATAATTTTATTAATCTGCTGTACTATAGTTAAACTTTATATCACCAAAATTAACTGTATATGGTCCATCTGCTACTTTATTATTTCCACTTATATTGACTTGAACCTGAAGAGCTTCACCTACATCAATATAACTTCCATTAATACTATTATTAGTTTCAGTTAACTGTAGATATCTACTTGAACCCGAACTTGAGGCACCTATTCCATAAGCTATTGTTAATTTAATTCCATCACAAGCTGCCGTAACTAAAGCTGGAGTTGCACCTGTGCCTGGAGTACACTTCTTATCTCCAAAAACTATACTATTTAAATATGCTTTATATTTTCCAGTGTTATGAACATAAAAATCATAAATTACTGCCGATGTTGAACCAGTAAAATTTGCATTTATTCCTGTTATTGTTGTTCCTTTTAATGTCGCAGACGAACCTCCAGTTGCTGCTAATGTTCCTTCTGTTACCGTTGCTTTGACAGTAGAAAACTTTACTCCAAAATCTGCACTACTTGGAGTTACATTTGCAGTTGGCGATATAGTAAGTGTACTTGAAAAGGCAGCTAACGCTACTGATAAAGTCACCACCCCTACTAATATTCCAACTAATAACATCATTTTTGATTTGCTACTTCTCATATATATCATCTAACCTCTCCAGGTCATTATAGCATACCCCCTCCCCTTTGTCAATTAAATTTTTTGTGATATTTAATTTAATCATTCATATATTTAACTAGAAAGTAGGTAATATATGGAAAAAGTAGAAATTATAAAAAGCATATCAGAACGCACAGGTGGTGAATTATATCTTGGTGTAGTTGGTGCGGTTAGAACGGGTAAATCCACATTTATAAAAAAGTTTATTGAAAATTTAGTGGTACCTAATATTGAAGATGAATACGAAAAAAAAAGATGTTTAGATGAAATACCTCAATCCGCACAAGGACGAATGATTATGACTACAGAGCCTAAATTTGTACCTAGTAATGCTGCTAATATTAGTATAGATAGTTTTAGTTGCAATGTAAGACTTGTAGATTGTGTTGGATATGTAATAGATGGGGCTAAAGGATATGAAGATGAAAATGGCCCAAGAATGGTAAAAACTCCATGGTATGATGAGGAAATCCCATTTATTGAAGCTGCAGAAATTGGTACTGAAAAAGTAATTAGAGATCATTCAAGTATTGGTATTGTTATTACAACAGATGGATCTTTTGGAGAAATTAGTAGAAATAACTATGTTGAAGCAGAAGAAAGAATAGTTAATGAATTAAAAGATATTGGAAAACCTTTTATAGTTATATTAAATTCTGCTCACCCTTCTCTTCCAGAAACAGAAAGAATGGCTGAAAAATTGTCCGATGATTATGGAGTTCCTGTTCTTCCTTTATCTGTTGAAACTATGAGTGAAAAAGAAGTATATAGTGTACTTAGAGAATCTCTATATGAATTTCCTGTAACCGAAGTTAAGGTAAGTATGCCAGATTGGATTGCTTGTTTAAATCCATCAAATTCTTTAAAAGCTGAATATATTGAAAAAATTAGAGAAAGTGTCATCGAGGTCGATAAATTAAGAGATATTGAGCACATAACAAATCATTTTGAAAATTCAGAACACATAAAAAAAGCATATATATCTGATGTAGATACTTCTACTGGTATTGTAACAATAAATTTAGAAGCACCTGATTATTTATACGATGAAGTTTTAAAAGAAACTATGGGTATAAGTGTTAGAAGTAAAGCTGATTTATTAATGCTATTTCAAGATTATAATGAAGCAAAAACTGAATATGATCAAATGAAATCTGCTCTTCAAATGGTTAGAACTACAGGATATGGTGTTGCTTGCCCAACTCTAAACGATATGAAATTAGAAACACCAGAGATTATTAAACAAGGATCTAGATATGGAATTAAACTTAAAGCTGTTGCGCCTTCTATACACATGATAAGAGTAGATGTCGAATCAACTTTTGAACCAATAATAGGTTCTGAACTTCAAAGTAAACAATTGATAGATTATCTTATGAAGGATAAAGATACTGATCCTAATGCTATATGGAAAAGTGAAATATTTGGAAGAAGTATAGATAACATTGTTAAAGAAGGTATTCAAGCAAAGCTTTCACTTACACCTGAAAATGCAAGATATAAACTTCAACAAACTCTAACTAAATTAGTTAACAAAGGATCTGGTAATTTATTTGCAATAGTAATATAAAAAGGAGTCATGAATAAATTTCATACTCCTTTACTTTTAATTATATCATTTTAGTTTTATGCGCTAACTCTCCATCATCAAGATATTCATTTTCTGGAGAGTTTTCAAGATCTGCTTGAGCAGTATCATTAACATATTTATATCCACCATTTTCAAAAGTATAATATTCATCTGATGATATTTGATTAGGAGAATAACTTACACTATATAAAACCATATCATCTATATAATAATTTTTACCTAATCTTAATTTCTTTCCCTGATTCATAAGTCCTATTAAACTATGTATATCACTTCTACTATCCAATTTAAACTTTTTTAGAGGTTGCATATTCTCATAAGTTTTTACAGAATCTAATACTGAATAAGTACCATAACTATAAAGTTCTAGTATTAAACCATCACTAGTTTGCCTTGGTATTGCAACTATTTTAATGTCGCCTAATGATTCTTCATCTTTCTTTTCTACTTCTTCTTTTGATGGTGTATGAGTAACCTCACTAGTTTCTTTTTTATCTTCAGTTTGTATTAATGCTTTTAAGTTATCAAGTGTTTCTAGACCAAGCACACCAATTACTGGAGTCATTTGTGATGATAAAACACTTTGAACATCAACTTCAGTGATTTTTACAGAATTTAAAAATTCATTAAATCCATCATAACTTACTAATGGATAATTTGAAAAACCAACAGGAGTTTTTAACAAAATTGTATATGTTAAATTATTATATTCATTATCAAAATATGACATATAATAAAAATCTGTTTCATTAATTCTATATATTGCTAATGGTGTTATTCTATGCGCTCTTCCATCAAATAATTTATTCTTAAGAGTGTTATCAGCAGGAAATCTCATAAAAGTCATATTAATTACCTCCACTATATTACAAAATAATTATACATTTATTATACCAAAATGTCAATATTTAAAATAATTATAATTATTGCTTGAGAATAAACTATAGCGTATGTTATAATGAAA
>CANQFF010000022.1 GCA_947598345.1 uncultured Bacilli bacterium | reverse complement strand
GTAGCACCAATGCCAGTTCCACCAGTAGAGCCAGCACCAGCAGTAGCACCAATGCCAGTACCACCAGTAGAACCAGCACCAGCAGTAGCACCAACACCAGTTCCATCAGTAGAGCCAGCACCAGCAGTAGCACCAATGCCAGTTCCACCAGTAGAGCCAGCACCAGCAGTAGCACCAATGCCAGTACCACCAGTAGAACCAGCACCAGCAGTAGCACCAACACCAGTTCCATCAGTAGAGCCAGCACCAGCAGTAGCACCAATGCCAGTTCCACCAGTAGAGCCAGCACCAGCAGTAGCACCAATGCCAGTACCACCAGTAGAACCAGCTCCAGCAGTAGCACCAACACCAGTTCCATCAGTAGATATACCAGCAGTTGAAATGTCACAACCAGCAACAATAGGTGGATTTAGTTTTGATGCTAATGGAAATGTTGTATCAGTTGCTGAACCATCACCAACTCAAGCTTCACCATCAGAGCCAACACCAGCGGTAGCACCAATGCCAGTTCCACCAGTAGAACCAACTCCAGCACAAGAGCCAGTTGTACCTGTAACAGCTCCTATAATAGAGGAACCAATTAATATGCCACAAGCTGATCCAGTACAAAATGTAGATGGTGTATTTAGTTTTGGAACTCCAAGCGAGGTAGAAACACCATCAGTTGATATGCCAAGCGTACCACCAACAGAACCAACACCAGAACCAGTTAGTGTTCCTGAATTAAAAATGCCTGAGCCAATAATAATAACTGATTATAATAAACAATATGATCCAGTAATGCCTAATCAACCAGTGCCTCAATCTAAAGCTGATTTTAGGGAAGTAATTAATGCAATTAGAGAATGTTCAGGAAAAATAGAACAATATGGTTATAAAATTGAAGTAGAAGAATATGATTTACTAAATATGTATCAAGTTATATTTAAAATTGAAAAATAGAGTGTTAAATGTTATTTAAAAGGGACCATTAAGTGGCCCTTTTTTAGATATCATTGCTTATATTAATTCAATTTTAATTCCTAAAACTCCATATTTTGATTGTTTTTCTTTTGTATAAAATTTTTCAAGATCTTTAATTAGTTCATTTTTACTCATTGATTTACTAGCTAAAATTGAGATATCAAAGTCATTAAACATATCCTCAAATGTTTTATATCTTAATAAAGCTACAACTTTTGCATAAAAAAATTCATTTGGTTCTTGTTCTTTCATAAATTTTATAGTATCTCCAATTTTAATTTGTTTTCTTTTTTCGTCAAAAAGTCTAAGTTCTATTCTTTTAGTACCATTAATTATAAAATTATAATATTTAGGTTGCAATTTCATTTCATAGTTCATATTATATTTTTCCTTTCATACTTTTAATATATTATAATATTTTTTCTAAATAAATCAATAATTATATTTATAAAAATTAAAATTTGTATTTTCATATTTTTTATATTATAATTTTATAGGGGAAGTGATATAGTGGAAAAACATATATTATGTATGATGTTTTTAGATGTTTATAACAATATATCAAGATTAGGTAATACAAAACCAGAAAAAATAGTAATAAAGGACTATGATGCATTAGAAAATGCATTAAAACAATATTTAATAGGAATATTAGGATATGGCATAGTTAATGATTGTGCAAAATATTTTAGGGAAATAAAAACATATTTAGAAAACATTATCTATTATGGAAAAAATAGTAATGAAAAAGATATAATTAGATTGGTTAATAATTACGCACTATATTTTAATAATAAAATCAATACCCATCCGTTTACTAAAATATTTATTGAAGCTATATCTAGATTATATGATAAAGATTATGATGTAAAAATAGATTTAGAAAAAGAATATAAAGGAAATGCTAAGATTGCTATCAGTAATTTTAATAATACTTTTAAGTTAAATTCATTCCCTAGAAGAGGTGAATTAGATAACCCATCTGTATGTATAAATGATATAGTCAAATTTGAAAAAATTTTATCTGATTACATTAGTGCAATAAAAGAAAGTACAAGTTTTTATAATGTTTTTTCAAATCGAGAATTTGATTTGCTATCTGAAGATATAAAGGTAAGAATGATATTTGAAAGAACTTTGTTTAATGCAACAAACTATGATTTAATTAATATAGAACAATTTTTTAGAAAATATACAGATTTTTTACAAGATAAATCATTTGATAAATTAAAAAGGTTAAATTATTTAGGAGAAGCTTTTGACGATGAAATATATGTTATGTTCAAACGATCTGAGTTAGATTATGAAACACCATATTATTTATCCTTTATGTTAAAAAATAAAAGAGTTGAACTACCTAATTTAAGATTAGGTATAGAGACAACAGAAGATAAACAAATAGCTCACATACTAGCTACACAAACCGCACAAGTAATTTTAGATCTACAAAATTATGATGAAATTCAAAACGAAGTAAAAGATTTGTTACCAAAAAATTCTTATTTTAGATTTTTTAATCCAACACATTTAATTTCAATTATTATATCGTTTGGTATATTTAATGGTATGGGAATTAATGAAGTACAAGTAGCAGATTACCTGCCATTTAGATATAAGAAAACTGTGCTTGACTGGCAGATGAGTGAAGAAGAGGCTAATATTTTTCAAATGCGTTTAACAAACAAAAATATGTTTACTTACATGCGCTTATTAAATCTTGCTGATGGTATTGATGTATTAAGTTATCCTGAATTAGGATTAGGACTGAGATTGAAATTAGATAAAAATATATCATTTAACAATCCAAAATTACAACAATTATATAATTATGGATATGATTTAGGTAAAAGTTTAAAATATGATGATGATTATAATAAATCAAAAACAAAATAGGAGGTAAAATGTTAGATAATATATATTGCCTAGGGCATAGTGCATTAAAAATATTATATAAAAATAAAGTAATTTATGTAGATCCATTTAATTTAACTGGTAATAATGATAAAGCAGATATTATTTTCATAACACATAGTCACTATGATCATTTTTCTATCTCTGATATAAATAAAATAAAAAAAGTCGAAACAAAGATAGTAATACCATTTGATATATATGAAAAAGTATTAGATATTGGATTTAAAAAAGAAGATATAACATTAGTAGAACCCGATAATTTTTATGAAATAGATGGAATAAAATTTTCAACTGTTAGGGCATATAATACCAATAAAAATTTTCATTTAAAGGAATCAAATTGGGTGGGATATATTTTAGAACTAAGCAATTTTAAATATTATATTGCAGGTGATACCGATATAACAGAGGAAAATAAAAAAATTAATTGTGATGTAGCTTTTATCCCAATAGGGGGAACATACACAATGGACTATTTAGAAGCTGCTCAATTAACTAATATAATAAAACCTAAGGTAGTAGTTCCTATTCATTATGGCAGCATAGTGGGTAATAGTTTAGATTGTGAAAAATTTAAGCATTTAGTAAATAAAGATATAGAATGTAGAGTTATGTTTTAAATAACACATAAAGTATTTGCTCTGTTTATTACTGTTACATAAAAATTTTATATCTGATATTGATTTTACATTTGCAAAAAATGTCATAAAAACGATTTTTTGCAAGTCAATCATCAAAACTTTACAAATGTTTTTTTTTGTGATATCATTTATATTGGTGATGCAAATGATAATGAGAAAAGAATATTTAAACAAAATGATTGCTGCAAAAGATACCGAGTTTATAAAAGTAATAACTGGTGTTAGAAGAAGTGGTAAATCAACTTTACTTATGATGTTTAAAGATTATTTATTAAATAGTGGAGTAAAAGAAGAAAGCATAGTTTATATGAATTTTGAATCTGCTAAGTATGATGATATAAAAAACTATAAAGATCTATATTCATATGTTAAAGATAAAGTAAAGAATAAAAAAATATATTTATTATTGGATGAAGTACAAAATGTAGATATGTGGGAAAAAGCAATAAATTCATTTAAAGTGGATTTTGACATAGATATTTATATTACAGGGTCAAATGCATATTTATTATCTTCTGAATTATCGACTTTACTTTCTGGAAGATATATAGAAATAAAAGTGTATCCATTATCTTTTAAAGAATATTTAGAATTTAATAATTATGATAAAGAAAATATAGAAAGTAAGTTTAATGAATACTTAAAATATGGTGGTCTTCCAGCAATAACACTAATAAAAGATAATAATGATTTAGTATTATCATATTTAAACGATATATATAATACTATTGTAAAAAAGGATATAATAGATAGAAATAATATAAAAGATACCGCACTACTTGAAAACATAATAAAGTATTTGTCTAATAATATTGGTAGTAGTGTTTCCTCTACTAAAATAAGTGATTATCTAAATAGTAATAAAGTAGTGAAAAAGTCTAATCATCAAACTATAGATAATTATTTAAATATGCTAGAAAAATCATTTATAATGTATAAAGCAGATAGAACAGATATTAAGAGTAAATCATTACTAAAAACACTCGGAAAATATTATATATCAGATACGGGAATAAGAAATATTATATTAGGTTTTAGAAATATAGATGAGGGACATTTACTTGAAAATGTTGTATATTTAGAACTTTTAAGAAGAGGGTATAGAGTTAACATCGGTAAATCAAATGAATATGAGGTAGATTTTGTAGCAGAAAATCCTAATGACATAAAGTACTATCAAGTAACAAAGTCTATATCTAGTGATGAAGTAAGAAATAGAGAACTTAGAAGTTTGGAAAGTATAGATGATAATTATGAAAAGATAATATTAACTATGGATAGAACAATAAATAATGATTTTAATGGTATAAAAGTTAAAAATATAATAGATTGGTTATTAGATGAATAAAATAATAGTGCAAAATTCAAGAAAAATTTTACCTAAAGATGTACAAATTGAACAATTGAAAAGAAGATAAAAAATGAAACAAGGCAACATATATAAGTTACCTTGTTTTGATATTAAATAAGTGATAAAATAATATTACTACATTACTTATTTTTACGAATTAAATTTTTGATAATACTTGCATGAAAGGAGGAAATATGTTTAAAATTCATTCAAATTATAAACCAGCAGGGGATCAACCTGAGGCGATAAAAAAACTAGTTGATGGAATTAATAATGGCGAGAAAAGTCAAGTTTTAATGGGAGTTACAGGAAGTGGTAAAACATTTACTATGGCAAATGTAATTGCTCAAGTTAATAAACCAACATTAGTTTTAGCTCACAATAAAACTCTGGCAGGACAACTTTATGCAGAATTTAAAGAGTTATTTCCAGAAAATCATGTTTGCTATTTTATTTCTTATTATGATTATTATCAACCTGAAGCATATGTAGCTAAAACAGATACATATATTGAAAAAGATGCTGCAATAAACGATGAAATAGATGAACTTAGACACGCAGCAACAGCAGCGTTACTTAATTCAGATGATGTAATAGTTGTAGCTTCTGTATCTTGTATATATGGTATTGGAGAAATGGAAGAATATCAAAAAAAGATGCTTAATTTAGAAGTAGGTCAAGTCATAGATAGAGAAGAAATAATAGAAAAATTAATAGATATGTTATATGAAAGAAATGATATTGATTTTAAAAGAGGGACATTTAGGGCAAAAGGAGATATAATAGATATAATTCCAATAGGTGAACATACAAAAGGAATACGCATAGAATTATTTGGAGATGAAATAGAATCATTAAAAGAATTTGACCCTATTACAGGAAATATTACTTCAAATAAAAAAACAATAGCTTTATTTCCAGCTAGTCACTTTGTTACTAGTCCAGAAAAATTAAAAATAGCAATAAAAAACATAAAAGAAGAATTAGAAGAAAGATTAGAATATTTTAAAAAAAATAATAAATTATTGGAATATCAAAGACTTAGTGAAAGAACTAACTATGACATGGAAATGTTAGAGGAAACAGGCTTTTGTAGAGGTGTTGAAAATTATTCAAGACCACTCGCTTTAAAAGAACCTGGGGCTACCCCAACAACACTTATAGACTTTTTTAAAAAAGATTTTCTATTATTTGTTGACGAGTCACATGTTACATTGCCACAAGTAAGAGGAATGTATAACGGCGATAGAGCACGAAAAGAAGTTTTAGTAGAATATGGATTTAGACTTCCTAGTGCTTTAGATAATAGACCACTTAAATTTGATGAATTTGAAAATAAAATAAATCAAGTTATTTATGTATCCGCAACACCAGGCGAATATGAGTTATCCCATTCTAAAAAACCTATAGAACAATTAATAAGACCAACTGGATTATTAGATCCAGAAATAGAGGTCCATTCTACAAAAAATCAAGTAGATGATTTAGTAGAACAAATAAATGCTAGGACAGAAAAAAAAGAAAAGGTATTGGTTACAACTTTAACTATTAGAATGGCAGAGGAATTAACTCAGTATTTAAAAGGTTTGGATATAAAAGTAGCGTATTTACATTCAGAGATTAAATCTTTAGAAAGACTTAAAATAATAAGAGATTTAAGGCGTGGTAAATATGATGTTTTAGTAGGAATCAATTTACTTAGAGAGGGACTAGATATACCAGAAGTAAGTTTAGTAGCAATAATGGATGCTGATAAACAAGGATTCTTAAGAAGTGAAAGAAGTTTAATTCAAACAATAGGTAGAGCTGCAAGAAATGCGAATGGAAAAGTAATAATGTATGCTGATGAAATTAGTGAGTCAATGGAAGTAGCTATTAAAGAAACAAACAGAAGAAGAAAAATTCAACAAGAATTTAATGAAAAACACAATATAATTCCTAAGACTATTGTAAAAGAAATATCAGATATAGTTTCAAATGAAGTAGATGAAGTTATTGATAATAAAAAAGAAAAAATGTCAAAACAAGATAAAGTAAAACTAATGATAAGATTAGAAAATGAAATGAAAGAAGCAGCTAAAAACTTGGATTTTGAAAGAGCCATGGAACTTAGAGATATTTTATTTGAATTAAAAAGTGAATAGGTATATAATTAAATAGGTGATTACATGAAAATTAATAAATATTTAGACTGGTTTATACATATGCTAGGTTATGCCTTTGTACTTATAATAGTGTCTTTAATATTTAAGAAAACTGTATATATAGATAATTCATTTTTCTGTGTATGGGGTTTAATAGCGGTTATAATTATATTTGTATTAAATAGAACAATAAAGCCTTTATTAGTATGGATGACATTACCACTTACCGCATTAACTTTAGGTTTGTTTTATCCATTAATAAATGTATTAATTTTAAAATTAACAGATTTTATTTTACTTGGACATTTTAATATTAAAGGAACATTATTTGTATTTATAGTTTCAATTGTTATATCAATAATGAATGCTATTATGGATAACTTAATAATAGATAAAATAATTAAAGGAAGGTTAAAATGAATCCTATTATATTTGATTTTGGTTTTATACAAATTAGGTGGTATTCATTATTAATACTATTAGCTTTTATAATTGGATATTTTCTTGTATTAAAAGAATGTAAGAAAAAAAATATAAAATTAACTATAGTATCAGATATGTGTTTCTATTTAATAATATTTTCACTAATAGGTGCGAGATTATATTACTGTTTGTTTAATCTTGACTATTACGGTAAAAATTTAATTGATATATTAAAAGTATGGGAAGGTGGACTTGCTATACACGGCGGTATTATAGCTAGTTTCATATTTTTATATTTTTATACAAAGAAAAATAAACTAAATTTATTAGAAATACTTGATATATTCGCACCTGCATTAGCTTTAGGTCAAGCAATTGGAAGATGGGGAAACTTTTTCAATGGTGAGGCATATGGGTCAGCAACAACACTTTATAGATTACAGGAGTTGCACATACCAAAATTTATAATAGACGGCATGTACATAGATCAAGCATACCATCATCCAACATTTTTATATGAATCATTAGGGTGTTTAATTATATTTATAATTTTATTAATAATAAGAAAAAAACAAAACAAACCAGGACTTATAATATCTATATATCTTATATGTTATGGTGTTGTTAGATTTTTAATAGAAGGATTAAGAACAGATAGTTTAATGTTTTTAAATTTAAAAGTAGCTCAGTTAGTATCAATAATTATGATAATAATAGGTGCATATATAATAATAAAACAATGTTTTAGAGGTAAGAAAGATGATAAACAAAAAATGGGATATAGTACTAAAAGACGAGTTTAAAAAAGATTATTTTAGAAATTTAGGAATATTTGTAAAAAATGAATATAAGACAAAAGTAGTATTCCCACCATATCAAAATATTTTTGATGCACTAAGATTTACAGATTATGATGATGTAAAGGTTGTAATACTTGGACAAGATCCTTACCACGGTTTAAAAGAAGCCCATGGACTTTCATTTTCCGTAAAAGAGGGTGTTCAAATGCCTCCTTCACTTTTAAATATCTTTAAAGAATTATATAATGATTTAGGAATTAAAAGAACAAAAAGTGATTTAACAGATTGGGCTAAAGAGGGTATTTTACTTTTAAATTCTATAATGACGGTAATTAAAGATAGACCCTTATCTCATAAAGATAAAGGATGGGAAATATTTACAGATACAATTATTTCTAAATTAAATGAAAGAGAAGACCCCGTCATATTTGTTCTTTGGGGAAGTTATGCGAGAAGTAAAAAGGAATTTATAACAAACAGTAGACATAAAATAATAGAATCCGTTCATCCATCTCCGCTTTCAGCAAATCGTGGATTTTTTGGAAGTAAACCTTTTAGTAAAATAAATGAATATTTAAAAGAAATGAACAAACAAGAAATAAAATGGTAATATTTCTTGTTTTTTTGTATAAAAAAAATATTTTTGTTCAATATTAAATAGGTGATAAAAATGAAAAAAATAATATTTGCGTTTATCGCAATCATTATAACATATATGTTAATAGGTAATGTAATCGCAGTAAATGATATTATACCAGATGATGCAATAAGAATAAGAGTAGTAGCTAATTCAAATTCAGATTATGATCAAAAAGTAAAATTAAAAGTTAAAGATACATTAGAACAAGATATGTATAATTTATTAAATAATGCTAAAAATGTAAATGAAGCAAGAACACTTATAACTAGTAATCTAGATAAATTACAGTCCAATATTTACACAATTTTACAAAAAGAAAATTATAAATTACCATTTACAGTTAATTTTGGATTAAATTACTTTCCTAAGAAAGAATATAAGGGTATAATATACGATGAAGGTTACTATGAATCCTTGGTAGTTACACTTGGAGAAGGACTTGGAGACAACTGGTGGTGTGTACTTTTTCCTCCTCTTTGTATGATAGAAGTAGAACAGACAAATACAACAGATGTCGAATATACTACAATGATTAAAACTATAATAAATAAATATTTTTAAAAATAATGAGTATTATTTTATAGGTGAAACTATGAATATAATACTTATTTTTTTTATTGCAGTAAGTTTAAGTATGGATGCATTTTCCTTATCACTTGCATATGGAACGATTTCTTTAACAAAAAAAGAAATAAAAATATTATCAATTATAGTAGGGATATATCATTTTTTTATGCCGATAATAGGTATGCTTATTGGAAATTTTATATTGAAGTTGCTCCCAGTAGATGAGGATATAATAACGCTTTTAATATTTATATTTATAGGTTTAGATATGATAATAGAAAGTTTTAAAAAAGAAGAAAAAGTAAAAAAAATGAAAATATATGAAATGATTTTATTTGGATTTGCAGTTAGTATAGATAGTTTTTCAGTTGGTATAGGTATATATAATATAAATAACAATGTACTTTTATGTTCTTCTATTTTTTCTATAGTTAGTTTAATTTTTACATATATTGGACTAATATTAGGAAATAAATTAAGTAAACTTATAGGTAAATTAGCTACAATATTGGGGGGAGTAGGTCTAATAGTATTAGGATTTATATTTTTGTAAAGTAAATTTATTATAAAAACAAAAAGTAGATACTTACTTAAATCTGTGCTATAATTATAAAAGACTATGTTAATACACCGTTTTAGGTTAAAAACATAAAATATAATAGTCTTGGAGGTATTATGAAACAGATAAAAGTATGTGGAGGGAATATATTAAGTGGTACTATAAAAATAAGTGGAGCAAAAAATAGTGCAGTTGCTTTAATACCAGCTTCAATTTTAGCTGATGATATAGTAAAAATAGATAATATTCCAGCCATTTCTGATATAGATGCACTTGATGAAATATTAAAATATTTAGGTGCAAAAGTTGAATTTAAAGATGGAATAATGACAATAGATCCTAGATCTATAAAAAATAAAATGATTCCAAAGGAAGTTTCTAGTAAATTAAGAGCCTCTTATTATTTTATGTCTGCTCTTTTAGGCAAATATAAATATGTAGAAATGTATTTTCCAGGTGGATGTAAAATAGGGGCAAGACCTATTGATCAGACACTTAAAGGTTTTAAAGAACTTGGTGCGACTGTAGTTGAGAAAGATAATAAATTTGTGATATCAGCTGAGGAATTAAAAGGTGGCCATGTATATTTAGATATGCCAAGTGTAGGAGCAACGATTAATACGATGCTTGTTGCTTCTAGAGCTAAAGGATTAACTATAATTGAGAATGCCGCAAAAGAACCAGAAATAGTAAATGTGGCTACATTTTTAAATAACATGGGAGCTAGAATTACAGGTGCTGGGACAAGTGAAATAAGGATAAAAGGAGTTGAAAGTTTAAAAGGATGCTTTACAGAGGTAATTCCAGATAGAATAGAAACAGGTACTTATGTAATAGCGGGAGCGCTTTTAGGAGATAATTTAAAAATAGAAAATATAATTCCAGAACACATAGAATCATTAACTTTAAAATTAAGAGAAATGGGAGTAAAAATGACTATAGGTAAAGATAATATAGTTATTAATAAATGTGATAAATTAAAACCAGTAAATCTAAAAACACTAGGATATCCAGGCTTTCCAACGGATCTTCAACAACCTATAACAACACTTTTAACTCAGTGTAATGGATTATCACAAATAGAAGAAACCATATATGAAAATAGATTTCAAAATGTTCCATATTTGAATAAAATGGGTGCTAATATAAAAATAAGTGGTAAAAAATTAAAGATAAAAGGTCCAACAAAATTAAAAGGAGCAAAAGTAACAGCTACAGATTTAAGAGCTGGCGCTTGTCTTATTTTGGCAGCGCTTATTGCTAAAGGAACAACCACGATAAAAGATATAGAACATGTTTTAAGAGGATATGAAAATATAATAGAAAAATTAACCGATGTAGGTGCTAAAATCTCATTAGAGGAAATATAATTAAGTAGCTAAGCTACTTTTTTTGTGAGGTAAAAATGAAAAAAATATTATTGACAATTATAGTTTTTTTAGTAGTTTTTTTAATATATTATTTTAATATAAGTGAAAATATATATTATGTATCAATAGGTGATCACTTATCATATGGTATAAATAATTTCGATAATGTAGATAATAATTATAGTAATAATATTAAAAATTATTATAAAAATAATCTAGATAACTATGTAAATTATTCTTTTTATGATGATTATAGAACAATGGATCTTTTAAACGATATAACTTATAATAAAACAGTTAACTATAATAATAAAAATTATAAACTTCAAAATCTATTGATAAAGGCTAATTTAATAACGCTTTCAATAGGTATGAATGATATAATTTATAAAAAAAATATTAATTATGACTATATCGATGAACTTTTAAAAGATATAGATAATTTACTTCAGTTAATTAGAAAGTATAATAAAGATGACATATATTTTTTAAGTTTCTATAATATTATAAATAATGAAGAAATAATAAGTTATGCTAATGAAAGATTAAGAAATATATGTATAAAAAATAAAATAAAATATGTTGATATAAGTGAATTAAATAACTATATAATAACCGGTATATATCCTACAAATGATGGATATTCATATATAACGGATAAGATATTGAACTTTACTAAATGAAAAAAATGTTATATAATTAGATTGGGTGGTAAAATGTTACAAGATAAAAATATTTTTTCTAAAGTATTCTTTTGGATGTTTATAGGTTTAGCTATTACATTTGGAGTAGGATATTATGTATCAATAAATGAGAATATGTTATATAATGTATTTTCAAAATACTATATTTTACTCATTATCGTTGAATTAGTAGTGGTTATATTACTAAGTGCTAGAATAAGGAAAATGCAGCCTACGACTGCAAAGATATTATTTTGTTTATATTCCTTTATAACAGGCCTTACTTTTTCATCAGTATTTGTATTATATAATTTAATGTCAATAATGTATGTTTTCGGAGTAACGGCAATATTATTTTTGATTTTTGCTTTACTAGGTCATTTTACAAAAATGGATTTAACAAAAATAGGTGTATATCTATTTATGGCTTTATTAGGTATTATAATATGTAGCATAATAAACATATTTATAGGAAGTGAAGGCTTTGATTTAGGAATAACGATAATCGCACTTATAATATTTATAATATATGTTGCTTATGATGTTCAAGTAATAAAAAGAAATCTTTATATGATACCAAATGAGGATAATTTAGCTATATATGGAGCATTAGAATTGTATTTAGACTTTATAAATATTTTCCTAAGATTACTACAACTATTTGGAAAAAATGATAATTAACGACAAGCGTCGTTTTTCTTTTAAAATGTATAATTAATAAAATCTTACATATTATTAATAAACAATTCAAAAATACTTGCAAATTTTTAAATAATTTGATAAACTATGTAAGTAATTAAATTTCTATGGCTTTAATATAAGTCATGGCGGGAGGAGAGAAAAATGAAAAAAGGTATTCATCCAGAATATGTAGAAACAGAAGTAAAATGTGCTTGCGGAAATACTTTTACTGTTAAATCAAATAAAAAAGATTTACATTTAGAAGTATGTGATAAATGTCACCCTTTTTATAAAGGTGGTAAAGAAGGTATAGCTGTTTCAAAAGCTGGACGCGTTGAAAAGTTTAATCGTAAATATGGATTTACAAAAGAGGCAAAATAAAGCTTCTTTTTTTGTATTTATATGAAAATTTTGTAAATAATAACATTAGGTGATAATATGAATATAGATTTTGCAGAGTTAGGTAATGTAACCTTGCGCGCACTTTCTTCTTTAATTACTCTATTTTTAGTTACTAAAATGTTGGGTAAAAAACAAGTATCTCAATTATCTCTTTTTGATTATGTAATAGGTATATCAATAGGTAATTTTGCAGCTGAAATGACTATAAATTTAGAATCCAATGAAATAAATGGTATAGTAGCTGTATTAATATTTGGTGTAGTTGCATACTTGATTTCATATGCTACAATTAAAAGTATTACACTTAGAAGATTTTTTATGGGAACGCCAACTATAATAATTCAAAATGGTAAAATACTTGAAAAAAATCTAAGAAAAGTAAAATTTGATATTAATGATATGCTAGAAGAGATAAGGAGCAATGGATATTTTGATTTATCTCAAGTTGAATATGCTGTTATGGAAGCAAGTGGAAAATTAAGTATACTACCTAAACCTGAGTATAGGCCTTTAACGCCACAAGATATGAAAATAAAAGTTTCTAGTGAAAGTTTATGTGCTAATATAATAATTGATAGTAAAATAATGCATAAAAATTTGGAAAATATGAATAAAGATGAAAAGTGGTTATTAAAGGAATTAAAAGTGAAAGGTTATAGTGATTTATCAAAAATATTACTTGCTACACTAGATATAAATGAGAAAGTTGTTGTTTATGAAAAAAATATTAATGAAAAATCAAAAGATATATTAGAATAAATCGTAAAATAAAAGTAAAAATTAACCGTTTTAGTTAAAAAATATGTTAAACATTAGTTAAAATGTTACCGATTTGTAATATAGATAACAAACAAAGGTAAACTTTGTTTGAAATAATATT
>CANQFF010000021.1 GCA_947598345.1 uncultured Bacilli bacterium | reverse complement strand
CAGTCGGTAGAGCGCACGGCTGTTAACCGTTAGGTCGTAGGTTCGAGTCCTACATCAGGCGCCAGTTATGATAGTAACAAGTCTTATGACTTGTTTTTTTGTTAGGAGGAATGTTATGGTAACAAAAGAAAAACTAAAAGATTATGCAGCTAAGTTAATGTTTGATATGGATGATGAAGGGTATGATAGAACTTTAAAAGAATTTGAAACAATAGAAAAACATATGGCTTTAATTGGTGAGATTAAAGGTATAGAAAATGTTGAGCCTATGACTTTTCCATATGTAATTTATCATTCTAAACTTAGAGAAGATGAAGCAAAAGAGTGTTTAACTAATGAAGAAGTACTAGCTAATGCTAAAGATACGAAAGCTAATCAAGTTAAAGTACCAAAGGTGGTGGGAGAATGAAAACTATATTAGATTTAAGAAAAGATTTAGATGAAAAAAAAGTAACTAGTGATGAATTATTTAATGAAGCAATAGATAAAGCTCATAAATATCAAGATAAATTTAATTCCTTTGTAACTATAATTGATGAAAAAGAAGAAGAAAAATCTGATTCACTACTTAGTGGTATTCCATATGCCTTAAAAGATAATTTTTCAACTAAAGGAATACTTTCTACATCATCTTCTAATATACTTAAAGATTATGTACCAGTATATTCTGCTACCGCATATAAAAAATTAAAAGAAGCTGGGGCAGTGCTTGTTGGTAAAGCAGTTTTAGATGAACTTGCTATGGGCGGAACTGGTACTACTGGAAATACCGGTATAGTTAGAAATCCTTGGAAAGAAGAAAGACAAATAGGTGGTTCGAGTGCTGGATCTGCTGCAGCGGTTGCTCTTGGTATAGTACCTTTTTCTATAGGATCTGATACAGGAGATTCAATTAGAAAGCCAGCAGCATTTGGTGGTGTTGTTGGATTTAAGCCAACTTATGGTAGAATATCAAGATATGGACTTTTTGCTTTCGCATCAAGTTTAGACCATGTCGGATGTTTTACAAGATGTGTTAGAGATGCTGCAATTGTTACAGATATATTAAAAGGTCAAGATGAAAGAGATATGACATCACTTCCTGATGAAAATATAAAATATGCTGATGTTATAGATAAAGATATTAAGGGTAAAAAATTATTCTATATAAAAGAAATAGTAGATAAAGAGTTTTATAAAGATGCTGGTAAGGAAACCTTAGAAATACTAGATAAATTTAAAGAAACTATATCAAAATGTAAAAGTATTGGTTTTGAAGTAGAAGAGGTTTCCATTGATGAAAAATTATTAAAGGCAATATATCCAGCATACATGACTATAAGTTGTGCGGAGGCTACAAGTAATAATTCAAATCTTACAGGAATTCCTTTTGGACCAAGAGGTGAAGGTAATAGTATAAACGAAATAATGTTTGATGCTAGAACTAAAGGTTTTAGTGAACTTATAAAAAGAAGGTTTATATTAGGTAGTTATATACTTCAAAGAGAAAATCAAGAAAGATTATTTAAAAATGCTCAAAGACTTAGAAGAGTTATAGTAGATAAGATGAATGAGCTTTACAAAACTTATGATGCTATGATTTTACCAGCCAGTGGAGGAATAGCTCCAAAGTTTGATGATGAAATAGATAGGATGTCTGATAGATATTTAATATTAGAAAATCATATGGCAATAGGAAATTTTGGAGGTTTTCCAAGTATAACAATACCTAATGGATTTGTAAATAATATGCCTATAGGTATAAATATAACTGGTAGAGTATTTGAAGACGGATTGACACTAAACATAGCAAATAAAATAGAAGAGGCTTTAGGATATAAAGGACTTATAAAGGAGGAGTACGATGTATAAAGTGGTTATAGGATTAGAAGTACACTGCGAGGTTAAGACTAATTCTAAAAATTTCTCTTACGCTAAAAACACTTATTCGGAATATCCTAATGAAAATGTCGATACTGTTGATATAGGATTACCAGGAGTATTACCTATTGCGAATAAAGGAGCTTTTGAAAAATCTTTAAAAATGGCACTTGCTTTAAATTGTAAAACTCCTGACATAGTAATGTTTGATAGAAAAAATTATTATTATCCAGATTTACCTAAAGGATATCAGATAACACAGGAAACAAAACCAGTTGGTGTAAATGGTTATGTAATGATTAATGTAGGTGGTGAAGATAAAAAAATATATATAAATAATATACATTTAGAAGAAGATACTGCGTCACTAGATCATTTTGGTACTTATTCATTAATAGATTATAATAGGGCAGGAGTACCACTTTTAGAGACAGTTACAGAACCTTGTATAAATTCTGCAGAAGAAGCTTTAACTTTTCTTGAAACTTTAAAAGGAATATTTCTTTATACAGATGTATCAGAAGCTCGTACTGATAGAGGACAAATGAGATGTGATGTTAATGTTAACTTGAAAAATGAAGCGGATGAATATATTACTCCAAAAGTTGAAATGAAAAATATAAATAGTTTTAATAATGTAAAACTTGCTATTGAAAGTGAAGTAAAAAGACAAATAGAGTGTTTAGAAAATGGAAATACCAGTGAACTAATTCAAGAAACTCGTAGATTTGATGAACAAACTTTAAAAACTTATAGAATGCGTTCTAAAGCAGATGCTGTTGATTATAAATATTATATAGAGCCTAATATTCCTCCTATAAAAATAGATGATGAATTAATAAAAAATATAAAAAGTGAAATTCCTATGTTACAATTTGAAAGAATTGAAAAATATATGAAAGATTATGGCCTTTCTAGGTATGATTCCGAAATACTTGTAAAAGATAAAAAGGTATCAGATTATTTTGAAGAGACTATAAAATTAGGTGTTAATGCTAAAAGCAGTTCTAATTTTATAACAACTATAATATTAGGATATTTAAATAAAAATGAATTATCAATAGATACAATTTATTTAACTCCAAAAATGCTTGTAGAATTAATTAATATGGTTGATGCTGGTGAAATATCATCTAAGCAGAGTAAAGAAGTATTTTTTAAATGTGTCGAAGATAAAAAAGAACCTAAAACTGTTGTAAAAGAGTTAGGTCTTACTCAAATAACAGATGATAAAACTATAAGAGATATAGCAGTTAAATTGTTAGATGAAAGACCTGATTTGATAGAAGATCATAGAAAAGGTAAAAATACATTTGATTATTTTGTTGGTCAAATTATGAAACAAACTCGTGGTAAGGCAAATCCAACTCTTACTAGAGATATAATAAATGAAGAAATGAATAAGAGGTGATTATATGTTAGATGTTAAAGATATATATAAAGATTATAAAAAATATTTAGATAAAGAGATTTCTTTACAAGGATGGATAAGAAGTCATAGGAAGCAAAAAGAATTTGGGTTTATAGACTTTAATGATGGAACATATCAGAAAAATTTACAAATAGTTTATGATAATACATTATCTACTTTTGATGAAATAAGTAAATTAAAATTGGGTTCTGCAATAACAGTTAAAGGTACTTTAGTTAAATCAGAAGGAACTCAAGAATTTGAACTTAAAGCAAGTAGTGTTATACTTGAGGGAGATTGTATGGATGATTATCCACTTCAATCGAAAGGAAGACCAACACGCGAATTTTTAAGAGAAATTGCTTATCTTCGACCAAGAACTCCACTTTTTAATGCTGTCTTTAGAGTAAGAAGTGTTGCAGCTTATGCAATACATAAATATTTTCAAGATAGAGGGTATGTTTATTTTCATGCTCCATTAATTACTGCTAGTGATTGTGAAGGTGCAGGTGAAATGTTTCAAGTAACTACTTTAGATTTAAATAGAATTGCTAAAAGTGGTGAAGTTGATTATACAAAAGATTTTTTTGGTAAACAAACTGCTTTAACTGTAAGTGGACAACTTCAAGCAGAAACATTTGCGCTTGCATACAAAAAAACATATACATTTGGACCTACTTTTAGAGCAGAAAATTCTAATACAAAAACACATGCTTCTGAATTTTGGATGATAGAACCTGAAATAGCATTCTGTGATCTTGAAGCTGACATGGATATCATGGAAGATATGCTTAAATTTGTAGTTAAATATGTACTAGATAATGCTAAAGAAGAAATAGAATTATTTGATAAATTTGTTGAAAAAGGTTTAATAGATAAATTAACAAAATTAACTAACAGTAAATTTGTTCGTATTGATCATAAAGATGTTATCAAAATATTAAAAGAGGCAGATGTTAAATGGGAATTTGAACCAGAATATGGTGAGGATATTGCAAAAGAACACGAAAAATACATTACAGAGTATTTTAATGGACCTGTGTTTATTAAAAATTGGCCAAAGGATATAAAAGCATTTTATATGAAACAAAATGACGATGGAAAAACTGTTGCTGCTGTTGATCTTGAAGTACCTGGTGCAGGTGAACTTATGGGTGGTTCTCAAAGAGAAGAGGACTATAATAAATTATCTAATCGTATGGATGAACTTGGAATGGATAAATCTTCACTTGATTGGTATTTGAATTTAAGAAAATATGGAGGATGTATTCACTCTGGATTTGGTATGGGATTTGAAAGACTTCTTATATATCTTACAGGAGTAGATAATATAAGAGATGTAATTCCTTATTATAGAACACCTGGAAATTGTGATTATTAAAAAAAAATGGTAATTGATTTTACCATTTTTATTTGCCACAACTAGCTTTAATAAAAGAATCAAAAAGTGGGTGAGGTCTAGTAGGTCTTGATTTAAATTCAGGATGGAACTGTGATGCAATAAAATGTTTATGAGATGGTAATTCAATAATTTCTACTAGATTGGCTTTTTCATTTAATCCTGAGAAAACCATACCTTTGCTTTCTAAAATATCCTTGTATTTGTTATTAAATTCATACCTATGACGATGTCTTTCTAGAATTTTTTCTTGATTATAGTCTTTATAAGCAAGTGTTCCTTTTTTTAAAGTACATTCATAATTTCCTAGTCTCAATGTTCCTCCCATATTTACTATTGATTTTTGATCTGCCATTAAATCTATTATTGGATTTAGACAAGTTGGATTAAATTCTGTTGAGGATGCATCTTTAATATCACATACATTTCTCGCAAATTCAATAACAGCTAATTGCATTCCCAAACATATACCTAAAAAAGGAATATTATTTTCTCTTGCAAATTTTATAGCTTTAATTTTTCCTTCAATTCCGCGACTTCCAAATCCTCCTGGAACAAGTATTCCTTTTGAATTTTTAAATATTTCTTTAAGATTTACATTTGAATCTTCAAGTTTTTCAGAATCCACCCAATTTATATTAACTTTTGTATTATATTTATAACCAGCATGTTTTAATGCTTCAACTACAGAAATATATGCATCGTGTAATTCTACATATTTACCAACTAATGCTATTTCTACTTCTTCACTAAGATTGTCAACTGTTTTGATAAGTTTTTTCCAATAATCTAAATTAGCTTTTTTAATTGGTAAATTAAATTGTTTTAAAATTATTTCGTCAATTTTTTGATTATAATAATTTATTGGTATTTCATAAATATTTTTAACATCTACTGAATCAATTACATTTTCAACTGGTACTGAACAAAATAGTGATAATTTCTTTTTTATAGCTTCACCTGTATCGTATGGAGCTCTACACACTAAAGCATCAGGCCTAATACCCATATTTCTTAAATCCCTAACGCTATTTTGTGTGGGTTTTGTTTTTAATTCGTTAGATCCGTATATAAAAGGAATCAAGGTACAATGTACAAAAAATGTATTATCTGATCCTTTTTCATATTGAATTTGTCTTAATGCCTCAATAAAACTTTGTGATTCGATATCACCAACTGTACCACCTATTTCTGTGATAACTATATCTGCGCCACTAGATATTCCAGCTTCATATACTTTATTTTTAATTTCATTTGTTATATGTGGAACCATTTGAACAGTTGCTCCTAGATAATCACCGTGTCTTTCTTTATCTATAACTGATTTATATATTTTTCCACTTGTAATATTAGATGTAAAATTTAATTCTTCATCTATAAATCTTTCGTAGTGTCCTAAATCCAAATCAGTTTCACACCCGTCGAAAGTTACGAAAACTTCTCCGTGTTGAATGGGATTCATTGTACCAGGATCTACATTGATGTAGGGATCAAATTTTTGCATAAAAACCTTATATCCCCTTGATTTTAATAAAAGAGCAATAGAAGATGCTGTAATACCCTTACCAAGACCAGATACAACTCCTCCTGTTACAAATACATATTTTGTCATAATCTACCTCCTAAACAAAAAATACTAGAGAACTTTCTCTAGGCTCTCTTTAATTATAGCATGTTTATATTTTGAAAAAATAGTCTTTTATTTATAATTTCAAAGTGGTATAATTAAATTGGACACTCAAAGTATATTTTGTAAGAATTGGTAAAAAACTATCAATTCTTATTTTTATTGAATATATTTTATTAGGAGGTTCATGATGTTAAAAAAAATTTGGAAAAATTATAAATTTCCAATCTTACTTTTATTATCAATTGTATGCGGTTGTATTATAGGTTTAATATTTAAAGAAGATGCTTTGGTACTAAAACCATTTGGTACAATTTTTATAAATTTACTTTATGTTGTGGTTATTCCTCTTGTTTTTTTCACTATATCATCTAGTATATCTAGAATTAGTAATTTAAAAAAAATAGGTAAAATATTTGTTGTTACATTTATTGTTTTTATAATAACAAGTGCGATTGCAGCTATTTTTATGCTTATATGTGTTAAAGTTGTAAATCCATTTGGTAATGTTATGATAAATTTGGTTGCTTCAAATAATGAGAGCGTAGATATAGCTAATCAAATTGTTAGTACCTTAACAGTGCCTGATTTTTACCAATTACTATCTAAAAATAGTATGTTACCGCTTATAATATTTTCAATAATAGTTGGTTTTGCAATTATTATGCTAAAGGAAGAAAAAAATAAAATTTCAAATTCATTACATATTATATCTAATATAATGATGAATGTAATAAAAATAGTTATGTATTATGCTCCAATAGGTTTATGTGCTTATTTTGCATCTTTAATAGGAGAATATGGTAAAGAAATTATAGGAAGTTATGCTAAAAGCATGATATTTTACTATGTAATAGCGGTTATATATTTTTTAATTTTTTACACTTTTTATAGTTTTATTGCTAGAGGAAAAAAAGGAATTACAACCTTTTATAAAAATATTTTTACTCCAACAGTAACTTCATTTGGAACTTGTTCATCTCTTGCAAGTTTACCATCTAATTTACAATGTGCTAAAAAATTAAATATAGATGATGATATTGCAAATACAACTCTTCCGATAGGTGCAACAATGCACATGGAAGGTAGTAGTATGGCCTCTATTTTAAAAATTGCATTTATTTTTTCTATATTTGGTGAAAGATTTTCTGGTATTGACATATATTTAATCGCAATAACTATATCAGTTTTATCTGGAATTGTCATGTCTGGAATACCGGGTGGCGCACTTATTGGTGAGATGTTAATTGTTTCCTTTTATGGTTTTCCTATGGAAGCTTTTCCTATAATTGCAACTATAGGTTGGATAACTGATCCACCAGGAACTATGTTAAATGTAGTAGGTGATATGACAAGTGCACTTTTGATAGAAAAGAATATAAATAGGTAATATTTTTATATGTATAAAATAGTGTAAAAATATATAAATTATTTAAAAATGCTTGCTCAAGTTTTTGATTTCATGCTATAATATTAGAGTGTTAGAAGGAGGAAAATATGACTAAATATGTTTATGCCTTTAAAGAAGGTAATAAAGACATGCGTAATTTGTTAGGTGGTAAGGGTGCTAACCTTGCAGAGATGACTGGAATTGGGTTACCAGTACCTCGTGGATTTACTGTTACTACTGAAGCGTGTACTAAGTATTATGAAGATGGGGAGGATATTTCTAAAGAAATTAAAAATGAAATTTTAGAACATTTAGATGCTTTAGAAAAAGAAACTGGTAAAAAATTTGGAGATATGAAAAATCCATTATTAGTTAGTGTTAGAAGTGGTGCTAGGGCATCAATGCCAGGAATGATGGATACAGTTTTAAATTTAGGTTTAAATGATAAAGTAGCTGAAGGATTTGCTGAAACTACTAATAATGCAAGGTTTGTATATGATAGTTATAGAAGATTTATTCAAATGTTTGCAGATGTTGTTATGGGATTCCCAAAGAGTTCTTTTGAAAGAAAATTTGATGTTATTAAAGAAGAAAAAGGTGTTAAGTACGATACAGAACTTAGTGCTGAAGATTTAATGGAAGTTGTAGATATATATAAAGAAGAATATAAAAAACATTCAGGTGTAGATTTTCCACAAGATCCAAAGGAACAATTAATGGAGGCAGTAAAAGCTGTATTTAGAAGTTGGAATAATGATAGAGCTATAACTTATCGTAGACTTAACGATATTCCATCTAGTTGGGGAACAGCTGTAAATGTACAAGAAATGGTTTATGGTAACCGTGGAGATACTTCAGGTACTGGAGTTGCATTTACAAGAAATCCAGCTACTGGTGAAAAGAAATTATATGGTGAATACTTAATGAATGCACAAGGTGAAGATGTTGTTGCAGGTATTCGTACACCTCAAACAATTGATACATTAAAAGAGGTTATGCCAGAATGTTATGATGAATTTGTAAAAATTTGTAATACTCTTGAAAATCATTATAAAGATATGCAAGATATGGAATTTACTATAGAAAATGGAAAACTTTTCATGTTACAAACTCGTAATGGAAAAAGAACAGCACAAGCTGCATTGAAAATAGCTGTAGATTTAGTAAATGAAGGTATGATAACAAAAGAAGAAGCCTTACTTAAAGTTGAGCCTAAACAATTAGATCAATTGTTACATCCAAATTTTGATCAAGATAGTTTAAAGGCTGCAAAAGTAATTGCAAAAGGACTTGCCGCATCACCTGGAGCTGCAACTGGTAAAATTTATTTTACTGCAGAAGATGTAATGAATGCTGCAAAAAATGGTGAAAAAGATATATTACTAGTAAGACTTGAAACTTCACCAGAAGATATTGAAGGAATGAATATCGCACATGGAATTTTAACAATTCGTGGTGGTATGACAAGCCATGCTGCTGTTGTTGCTCGTGGAATGGGTACTTGCTGTGTATCTGGATGTGGAGAGCTTGTAATTGATGAAGAGGCAGAAACTCTTAAAACTGCAGATGGAAATGTATATAAAGAAGGAGACTGGATGAGCTTAGATGGTTCAACTGGTAATGTATATGGAGAACAAGTTAAAACAGTAGCTCCAGAAATAAGTGGAAATTTTGAAACATTTATGGGTTGGGCAGATAGTATAAGAAGATTAAAAGTTAGAACTAATGCTGATACTCCAAGAGATGCTATTCAAGCTCGTAAATTTGGTGCTGAAGGTATAGGACTTTGTCGTACTGAGCATATGTTCTTTGAAGAAGAAAGAATTTTCAATTTTAGAAGAATGATTGCTGCTGATTCAGTAGAAAAAAGAGAAGAAGCTCTTTCAAAAATATTACCATATCAAAGGAAGGATTTTGAAGGATTATTTGAGGCTATGGAAGGTGATCCAGTTGTAATTCGTTACTTAGATCCACCACTACATGAATTCTTACCACATACTGATGAGGAAATTAAACCATTAGCTGAATCATTAGGTATGAGTTTTGAAGCATTAAAGAATAGAGTTGAATCTTTAAAAGAATTCAATCCTATGATGGGACATCGTGGTTGTAGACTTGCAATTACTTATCCAGAAATAGCTAAAATGCAAACAAGAGCTGTTATTGAAGCTGCAATTAATGTTAATAAAAAAGGTATGAATATAACTCCAGAAATTATGATCCCACTTGTTGGAGATGTAAATGAACTTAAATATGTTAAGAAAATTGTTTGTGAAACAGCTGAAAGTATAATCAAAGAAGCAAATGTAGATTTAACTTATCATGTTGGAACAATGATAGAAATTCCAAGAGCTGCAGTTACTGCAGATGAAATAGCTAAGGAAGCAGAATTCTTCTCATTTGGAACAAATGATTTAACTCAAATGACATTTGGTTTCTCAAGAGATGATGCTGCTAAATTCCTAAATGAATATTATACTAAAGGAATTTTCGAAAGTGATCCATTTGCTAAACTAGATCAAAACGGTGTTGGTAAATTAATAAAAATGGCAGCAAAATTAGGTCGTGAAACTCGTCCTGATATACATATGGGTATTTGTGGTGAACACGGTGGAGAACCATCAAGTGTTGAATTCTGCCATAGTGTAGGATTAGATTATGTATCTTGTAGTCCATATAGAGTCCCATTAGCTCGTCTTGCTGCTGCACAAGCTGTTGTTAAAGAAAATGAGAACAATCTGTAAAGGTGTTCTACATTTATTCAAATAATTACTTATATTAAATTTTTAAATTTTAATTGACAAATTATTTATAAATTATTAGAATATAAAGTAATTACATAAGGAGAGTATATGTATTTTGAGTGTAGCCTAGGACATGGTATTTTAAGTAATAATAATCTTTATTATAGTGGTGATACATCATTAATATATTTGCATAATAATCTTCTATACAAAGTTTATTTAAAAAAAGAACCTTATAAACGAAAGGTACTGGATATATTAATTAGTAAAGATAATTTAAGAAACATTGGGGTATTACCTATAAAAAAACTTGTTACAGATACTAATCAATATGGAATGATAATGCATTACATACCAAATGCAGTAACTTTTAGAAAATATCTACAGAATAATCATGTATCCTTGGATACTATGTTAAACATTATGATTACTTTAAGCGATCATTTAAAATTGATTAATAAAGAGAAAATTCATTTTTCAGATTTACATCATAATAATATACTAATAGATGAATATCATAATCCTATTTATATCGATTTTGATGATGCAGTAGTTGATGGATATAATTCTACACATATATGTGCTTTAGCTTATAATTTACATAATGTTCAAGATAAGTCTTATGAATACGAAGATAAACTTATCAACTATGGTAATTTAGATCAAGAGTGTTTATTTATTATGTTATTAAATTATTTACTTGATATATATATAGAAAAACAAAGCTATGATAATTTTAATTATATTGTTAAATGGTTAAATAAATATTTTCCAAGTGATTTTATTAAAGCTATCAAAGCTTTAAAAACATTAGGCGATGAAGTAATTCCTTATCAGTATTATGTAGGTGACTTTATTAAAGATTTAGATATTAAAAAACAATGTAAGAAATTAAGAGGTGATCTCTATGCATACCATCGTTTTTAGAACAACTAACGAGTGTAATTTAAGATGTAAATATTGTTATGATAATGTTAATCATGATGAAAAAATTTCTAAAAATATAGCTACTGATAATTTTGCTAATAATTTAGATTATATTGTAAATGATACGATTAAATTATATAGCGATACTAATTATAGAAAATTTATCTTTCATGGTGGGGAACCTTTATTAGTGGACTCTAAAGTTTTAAATGAGTTTTGTGAAATTTTATTAAGTAAATTTCCTGTGGAATTTAGTATTCAAACTAATGGTACTTTGATCACTAAAGATTATATTGACTTATTTAAAAAATTTAAATTTAAAGTTGGAATTAGTTTAGATGGTGCTAGTGAAGAACAAAATGGGGCTAGAATTTATAAAGACGGGAGAAATTCTTTTAATACTGTTATTAATAAAATGAATTTATTGAAGAAAGAACAAATTAAATTTGGTGTTATTATGTCGATAAATAAACTTCATATTAATCATGAACAAGAATTATATGATTTTATAGCTCTTAATGATATTAATACGAATATAAGACCTGTTTTTCCTTCACTGACTGGTGATAATAGTCTTGTCATGACTGCATCCGAATATTTAACTTTTTTTAAAAACTTGTTTGAAATATGGTACAATGATACTGAGAAGAGAGTTAAAACATATCAAATACTTGAATTTGCTAATCTAGTTAAGAGTGTGGTTTTAGATAATTATAAAAATAGGTGTTGTGAGTGTTCTCCTAATTGCTTTATGAATTTTATTTCTTTAGATGTAAATGGAGAGATATATGCATGTAATAGATTATATAATGTTAATGATTTTTACTATGGTAATATTAGGGGGATGAATATAGAAGAATTAGAAAGTAAAATCAATCATTTAATGGAATTGCGTAATAGACAGATTAGAGAGAAATGTAGTGATTGTCAAGTGTATACAGATTGTTATGGTGGGTGTATTGCTGAAGCTTATTCACAATTCGGTTTAATAGGTGAACGAAGTGGATTTTGTGAAATACGTAAAGAGTTAAAAGAATATGCTAAAAAGAAGGTTTTAATGTGAATATAGGGGATATGGAAAAATTAATTCATGCTCATATTGTTTATTTTTATAATAATATAGCACTTGGCGATAAATCCATTATTGATAATGAAGCAGTTGAAAATTTATATAATAAGTTACTTGATTTAAATGAATATGATACCCTTAATTTGGTTTTAGAAACAAGTGGTGGAAATCTAGCAGCTGGAACAAGACTCATTCATATAATTAGAAAATTATATAGGCAATTTTATGTTACTGTTCTTAATAGAGTTAATAGTACTGGTTCACTTATTGCTTTGGCTAGTGATAAGCTTTATTTAACTCCTAAAACTTTGATTACTCCGTTTGAACCTCAGATGGATTTAAACAATGAAAAAATTTCTGTAAGCTGTATTCGAAATATTATTAATAATGTTAGTGAGGATTATCTTTACAATAATTTAGATTTAATTACATTAGGCAAATATTATGCAAGCATCAATTATTTTAAAGATTTGATGCACAGTATTTTTAGCGATAGACAATCAGAATTAATGATTGAATATATGTTGAATCAAGTAAATTCACATCAATATCCGATAACGATTAATGAATTAAAAAGTATTTTGAATGTTGATTTGGAGTTGATAAATAACGGATTATTGATACATTATTTAAGGGAAGAACAAAAAATAAAAAAATTATTTAATGATGACAAAAATACTGATACAATCAAATCGTATTCAACCATTATAAAAGATAAAAATTCAGTATTAGCTTATACTAAATGTTATAAAATTCGTGATGATGGTTATAAAAAAGTTTATCAAGGTTATAGGTCTCTTTAGTAAGAGCTCTTATAAAAGAAAGGAGGAAAAATGAAAGAGAATAAAGGAATAAATTCTAGAATATTAGATATTTTATTTCAAAAATCATCAGATTCAGTAGATGCTCATTGGGATTCTTATAATGACTCTTATTATCATGATACATATAATGATACATACGACGATTATGGTGATAATTCATATTATCACGATGAGTATAGAGATGGCTTTGTAAATGATAAGCCAGTTATTAAAATAAAAAAAATGACAAAATAAAATAGTTTAATATTAATATTTGGAGAATCAATGAATTCTCCTTTTACTTTGAATAAGTTTTTAAGAAAAAGATTAGTAAAAACCTATATAAGGATTAAATGTGCTAAAAGAAAAATTAATATGATTTGTTTTTTCATTGAATATAATTGAAGAGAAGAGCTGTTTTCAAAAGTTCATCTAAATAAATTTTTTTTAAAATATTAATTTGTGAGTATGGCAATCATTTCAAAAATGTAAACAAATTGTGATTATAATTAAATAGTATTAGAAGGCATTAGTCATTAGTAAATTTATATAAAGTTTATCTTATTCATCTTGAATGGGAATTAGTATAAAAAATTACAAAAACTCTCTCTTATTTTGTCAGTTTGCGGTACAATAAGCTTTTTTACAAAGTTGTCAAAATAATGAGCTTTTCTCTTTTGGAAAAGAATTTACTTACAATCCTGATCTTTATTATTTTTTGAAACAAGATGAAGCGATTTTATCCTTTTTTTGGGAATAAATAGTGTTCTTGATTATGGTTATCGAGATGAAATACCTCAGCACTTTTTATCTTCTTTTCTTCCACTTTTAAAAGAAAAAGAATATCAGTTTATGAGTAAAAAAAGCTTATAGAAAATTATAATTTTGAATATACTATTAATGTATACTATTTGACATTTTCATAAAAATATAGTATATTTATATTACACTTGAGAAAGTGTGAAAATGTTTT
>CANQFF010000020.1 GCA_947598345.1 uncultured Bacilli bacterium | reverse complement strand
CAAAGAGATATTATACAACATAAGTTTGATAACATTTTAACTAATGATATGGTAACATTTTAAAAAAGGATTAACATGATATGAAAAATATGTTGACTTTTATTAATTTTGTGATAAAATAGTTAGAAAAGTATTGATAACGGGGTGTTCTATGATTAAAATGTTTAAAAAATATTTAGAAGATTTTAAAGCAGGAACTATAACTATGTTTAAGGAATTTTTTAACAAATCTACAAATAAAAAACAAAGAGCAAATATGTGGAGTTTTTCTAGATTAATTATTCCTCTAATAACATTAATTCTTTCAATTACAGCAGTTATTACAAGTATTATTCCTCTATTTATTGCATCTGGTGTTTTAGCGGGATTTGGGGCAATAACTGATTGGTTGGATGGAAAAAGTTCAAAAGTTCATAAAAGCGCAAGTGAATATGGAAAGATATTAGATCAGGCAACCGATAAATTTTTTTCAATAGTTATTGGTGCGAATTTATCATATTTAAATCCTGCGTATTTGATTGTTTTATTAGGCGAATTTCTTATAGGCGGTATTAATATATACTATAAAAGCAAATATAAAAATATTGATATTAAAAGTACAAAAATTGGTAAAGGTAAACAGTGGGTACTATACCCTAGCCTTGCACTTGGATATTTTTCAACGATAAATAATGTTATGCTTACTATTGCAAATGTTTCAGTAGCATTATCTTTTATTACTCAAATTATAACATCTTGTAGCTATATAAAACAAAACAACGAAGAGGTAAAAAAATTAAAAATTGAAAATGATAAAGAAAAATTACTAGTTATTGATGGCGAAGAAGAAAATGAAAAAGAAAAAACTTTAGAAGCTAAGAAAGTTAATTTATCAAATCAAAACGGAAAAGATAATATATCTAGAGTAGATAAAATTGAACAGTTAAAAAAATTAAAAGATGAACTAACGACATCTGAAAATACAAAAAATATAAGTGAAAAACAAATAGTATATCAAAAAAACAAATTTAAAAAATAAATTTGTTTTTTTAACTAATTAATAAATTACCTATTGATTCTGCTAAATTATCAAGAGTATCTTTTATAAAATAAAGTTTATCTTTTATATAATTATTTTTTCCAGAAGTATTATCTATTTCTAATATGTAACCATTTTTATATTCAAATTCCTTGATTTTTACATTGTATCTTTTATATTTTTTTACTATAAAATCCTTATCTATGTCATTGTTAAAATAAATATATATCTTATTATTATTTAAATATATACTATCTTTAATTATATATTTATAATATTTAAATACTTCATTCATATTAAAAATTATATAATTAGCAGACTTCTTATTTATATATTTTCTTAAATGTTTAATATTTATATTTTTTCCATGGCTAGTATATTTTCTTTTAAAATTATCAGATTTACCTGATTTATATTTAAAATTGCGATTAATAGAATATAAATTTACATTATTGTTTTTATCAAACATTTTAATTAAATTTTCATCTAATCCAATAATTAGTACATTCCCCTCTATTTTCTTTATTATTTCTTCTAATCTATTAAACATTTTTATCACCTACTATATCATTAATTATAAAACTAGCACAAAGTAATCCAGCTGTTGCTGGTACAAAAGAGTTTGATGGAATCTCTTTTGTAACTTTAACTCTACTAATTTCATCGCTACAAACAACCATTACTTTTCCTTTAATTTTTTCATCTCTTACCATTTTTCTTACTATTTTAGCAATCGGATCATAGCTAGTTTTTCTAACATCAGTTATTTTTAATTTAGTAGGATCCATTTTATTTCCAGTACCCATTGAAGATATTAATTTAATGTTTTTTCTTTTAGAAATTCTAATAAGTTCTAGTTTTATATTTATCGTATCACAAGCATCTATGATATAATCAATATCTGTATCAAACAATGAATTTATATTTTCTAAAGTTATAAATGATTTTATATTTGTAACTTTAGAGCTTGGGTTAATACTAAGTATTCTTTTTTCTATTTCATCTGTTTTATAACAACCAATATTATTATGATATGTCATAAGTTGTCTATTTAAATTGGAAATGGATATTTTATCATTATCAACTATTATAAAATTTTCTATTCCACTTCTAACTAATGCTTCAACAGCGTAACTTCCTACACCACCAAGACCTATTATTAATACTTTTTTGGTTTTAATTAAATCCAACTTATTACCTATTAACAATTCTAATCTTTTAAATTGATCCATTGTATCACCTAAAATTATACTTTATTTATTCTTTTTCTACTTTTTTCAAAAGTTTTAATAAACTCTTCAGCTTTAGAAGGTTGTTCTGAGTAAACTAAAAATTCTCTTAATTTAGGATTACTTCTAATTTTTTTAAATGCGGTGATTTCTATTTGTTTTATTCTTTGTTTAGAAATATTTAGTTCTGCCCCTATAGCTTTATAAGTTTCAAATTTAGCTCCTGCTAATTTATACCTATGAAATATTACATATTTCTCATTTTCGGTTAAATTAGAATTATTTATCAATTCAATAATTTTTTTATTTAATTCATCCAAAATTGTATCTTTTAATAATAGTTCTTGATCTTCATCATTAGATAAAACATCATTTAAATCAACTTCTTCATCTTCATCCTGCTTTTTATAAAAACTTATTGTATCGTATTGTAATTTATCTAATTGAATTGCCCTTTTTAATGAAATATTTAATTTATCAGCTATTTCTTCTATGGTAGGAGTTCTTCCAAATTTTAATTCTAAATCTTCAAAACATTTTCTATACTTTATTACATCGCACTTAACACTATATGGTAGCTTTATATTTCTACCACCTTCTATGATTCCAATATAAATATATCTTCTAATTATACAAGTTGCATATGAAGAAAATTTATATCCCAAAGAGACATCAAAATTGTCTACAGCTTGAATTAATCCTATGTTACCATACTGAATAATATCTAAATAATCCATTCCGTTGCCTTTATATTTTCTAGCTATATTCAAAACTAATTTCAAATTTCTAACTATAATTTCATCTCTAGCTTTTTTATCACCATCAGCAACTCTTAAAAAAAGTTTTCTTTCTTCTTCATAAGTTAATAAAGGCTCATTTATTTGATTAGTATACCATTTCAAACTATCTGTTCCCAAATCATATAATTTATCATTATCTATTATTAATTGTATTAAATCTTTTTGATTTTCTTCTATATCCAAATCAAATTTATTCAAACTACAATAAGCTTCAATTATTGAAATAAAAATATCATCACTATTTATTTTTTCAATCATGTTACTTTTTATTAATTCAATGTTATAATTAACAATATTATTTACTATAGAATTTAATTCTTGACTATCTTGTAACATCTCTATATAATCATCAAAAGAACCGCTGTATTTAATTAACTTTAAAAAATTAACAAAGCTATTTAAAGTTTTTAAATTATTTTCGTATAAATCGTCAACAGATATTTGATTATCAATATATCTTTTAATAAATAATGATTTAAAAGAATCATCATTTGACATTTTTATTATATATTCTTTAATATAATTTTCAATATATTTTTTAAGTTCATATTTAGAAATTTTTTTATTTGTTTTACTAGCTTTTTCTAAATAATCTTCAATAATAGGTAATATTAAATCCTTAAATTCTTGTTCATTTTCAAATGCATATATAAATTTTTTATATATTTCATCTATGTATACCTGATTTAATAAATTTTCAGTTGATTGCATATTATTTTCCCCCTTTATAAATAAATCATTTATCAACATTAATTTTTTCTCTATCATTTTTTGAATAAACACATCCGCAATATAATTGTCTATATAAATTAAATTCTTTTGATAATTCCAATGATCTTTTATAACCATTTCTTTTTTTGAAGTCAGAATATAAATATTTAATACCATATTTTTTTTCTAGTAAAGAACCTATTTCATTAATCCAATCTGAAATTTTATATGGGCTAATAGAAAGTGTAGTCGTAAAATAATCAAAATTATTTTCCTTAGCATATTTCATAGCTTTATTCATTCTAAATTGATAACAATTATAGCACCTTTTACTTCTTTCTCCTAATGTTTCTAACCCTTTAATAGATTCATAATATTCTAATGTATTATAATTAGTTTCAACCAAATATATTTTGTTTTTAGAATTATATATTTTTAAAAAATTTTTAAGTTCATTTAGTCTTCTTTTATATTCTTCTTCTGGATAAATATTTGGATTATAATAATAAATAGTTATTTCAAAGTATTCACTTAAATATTCAAGAACATAAGTACTGCAAGGAGCACAACAAGCATGTAATAGTAATTTTGGTGGATTAGATAATTTTTTTATATTTTCTAAAGCTTTGTCTAAAATTAATTGATAGTTCATTGCATTCCAAAAAGCACTAAAGAGTGCTTTTAACAAGAAGAATCTGTAGAGCAAGTAGAGCTATACATATCTAAAATATAATCTTCATAAATTGAATATAGCTCCTCATACTCTTCATCAGTTAATTCATCATATCCACTTTTTTGGCTTTCAACAGTAGAAACTTGAATACCTAGTACTTCGCCATTTCTTACAAATATTACACTTGGTGCGTATAATCTTTTTTCGCCTACTTCATAAATTTTACCATCTACTTCTAAAGTATAATCTGTTAAGTATTCATCTAGTGCATCTAGTAATTTAAAATAACCTTCAGAACCTTTAATAGGATTATTATCATTATCTAATTCATAGGTAATTTCACCATCTTGAACTACATAAGAATCTCTTTCAGATTTTATGTTTAAATAATATAATGTTCCAACATCATTATCACTTAATACATCTAAAAGTACAGGTAATGCAGTCCTACACCAAGGGCATTCAGGAAATCCCAAATATATAACTCCAGTTTTATTATTTATAACATCTATAATTTCATCATAATTTGAATATTTAACAGGATTTTCTTTATCAATTTTTATATTTTTATATTGATTACTTGAATTTGCTTTTTTATTATTTAATTCTTCATACTCATTTTTAAATTTTATAGCATCACTTTCTTTATTATTATTAATTATTTTATAATAAGAAACAGCAGCTAATAAAGCACATAAAATTGGTATTAATATATAATATATTTTTTGAAACTTCATACAATCACTTCCCATTAAATTATAGCATATATTTTATTAAATTGAAATATATTACATCAAAATAAAAAAGGCTTTTACATAATTATAGCCTTTATTCTTCTTACTCCAGCACTACTTGCTTCTTCCTTTAAAATTTTAAAACTACCTATTTCACTAGTATTTTTAACATGTGGCCCACCACATAATTCTTTTGATATGTTGCCAATTGAATATACAGTAACTATATCTGGATATTTTTCAATAAACATGCACTCAGCACCTGACTTTACAGCATCCTCTTTTTTCATTTCAGTACATTTTACATCTATGCTATCACTGATCCAAGTATTTACTAAATTTTCAACTTTATTTTTTTCCTCTTCAGTTAATTTATGATCACAAGAAAAATCAAATCTCATTCTCTCTTGTGTTATATTACTACCTTTTTGATGAACATCTGGTCCAATAACTTGTTTCAAGGCAGCATTAAGTAAATGAGTAGCTGTGTGATATCTTGTTTCTATTTCACTATTTCCAGATAATCCACCTTTAAATTTACCTTGTGAAGAAGTTCTAGATAATTCTTGATGTTGTTTGAATTTTTCTTTAAATCCTTCTATATCGACTTTGATATTTTTTTCATTAGCTAATTCTTCAGTAAGTTCAATTGGAAAACCATATGTATCATATAATTTAAAAGCTAAATCTTTATTTAAATATTCTTCTTTTAAATTTAATACCATTTTTTCAAATTCTTTAATACCTTTTGCTAAGGTTTTACTAAACTTAATTTTTTCATTTCTTAATACTTCATATACAACTTCTTCATTTGTCTCTAATTCTTTATAATATTTTTTATATTTATTGATAATCAATTTAGCTATTCTTTCAATCCAATCACTATTTACATCAATATTTAAGCGAAAAGCATGTCTTATAGCTCTTCGTATAATTCTTCTAAGTATATATCCTTGATCTGTATTAGATGGTTTGATACCAGCATTATCAGCAGAAATAAATACGGCTGTTCTTATGTGATCTGCAATAATTCTCATACTTTTTTTATTATCATCATATTTAATACCAGATATTTCACAAATCAATGATATAACATCTTTCCATATACTTGATTCATAATTATCATTAACACCTTCAAGTATAGAAGTAACTCTTTCAACTCCCATTCCAGTATCTACATTTTTATTTGGAAGTTCAGTTATCACGCCGTTTTTATCTTTATAATATTCCATAAAGACATTATTCCATATTTCTACCCATCTTTCATCATTTTGATCAAACTTTAAAGGAACTTCATCGTCACTTCTGAAATAAAAAATTTCTGTATCTGATCCACAAGGACCACTTTCACCAGCAATCCAAAAATTATCTTCTGAAGTTTTGATAATTTTATCTTTTTTAATACCTAAGCTAATCCATTTATTATAACTAACTTCATCAAATGGAATATCGTCGTTGCCTGCAAAAACAGTAACAGCAAGTTTTTCTACTGGAATATTAAGACATTTCGTTAAAAATTCAAAACTCCAACTAATACTCTCATCTTTAAAATAATCTCCTAAACTCCAATTACCTAACATTTCAAAAAAAGTATGATGTGTTGCATCACCAACAGAATCTAAATCATTAGTTCTAATACATTTTTGATAATCGCATAATCTTTTTCCATAAGGGTGAGGTTGTCCCATCAAATATGGTACAAGTGGTTGCATACCCGCAGTATTAAAAAGGACACTAGGATCATTTTCTGGAACTACAGGAGCACTTGGAATTTGCTTATGACCTTTACTTACAAAAAAGTCAATATATAAATCTTTTAAATTCATTATTTCACCTCTATTATGCTTTTTATTTTATTTACTACCTCATCAATAGACATATTAGTTGAATCTATATAAACTGCATCATCTGTTTTAATTAAAGAACCAACTTCTTTATGCATATCATTATAATCTCTCTTTTTTATATTTTCTAGTACTTCATCGTAATTTGAATTTATACCTTTTTCCATATTTTCTTTATATCTTCTTTTTGCCCTTTCTTCTAAGGTAGCATCTAAATAAAATTTGTATTCTGCATTAGGAAACACAACTGTTGTTATATCTCTTCCTTCCATAATAACATCGTTATTTCCTGCTAGTTTTCTTTGCATATCAACTAATATTTCCCTTAATTTCACTATACTAGAAATTGGCGAAACAACTTTTGATACTTCCATAGTTCTTATTTCAGAACTAACATCTTGATCATTTAAATATATTTTTTCATCCTTAAATTCTATTTTTGAATTATTAGCTAATTTTACTATATTTTCTTCATCAGTTATGTCAATGTTATTCTTAAGTGTTAAATACGCAATTGCTCTATACATTGCACCAGTATCTATATACATTAAATTACAATCTTTAGCAAGTATTTTTGCAACAGTTCCTTTTCCACTACCAGCTGGTCCATCTATTGCGATTACTTTCCCCATACTACACCTCTTCTAATAATTTTTTTACATCTTCCTCTAGTTTTATCTTGTTGTTATAATTATTAATTACAAAATCAAAGTCATTATAATTATCAAGATCTATTTCTGTTATATGATTTTTTTGATTTTCAGTTAATTTATCATCGTAATTATGCCTAATTATTCTAATACTAATAGCATTTTTATATTTTGATTTTAATGCTTCAATTTCATCTAGTAATCTTGCATCATTAACGATTATTATATCATAAAAATAAGAAAAAACTTCAATATCCTCTATAATTCTATTTATAAATAATCTATTATCAATTCTATTTTTAATAAGTTCTATACCTAATTGTTGTAATAGTTCTCTTGGCTTAGTTTCTTCCCTACCATCCCAATTACTTATTCTTTTAGCATAATCTTTTATATAATATCCAAACGAAATAGTAATAGTTTTTTTATTTTTATAATATTTTTCAATTATATTAGCAACTTCACTTTTACCACTTCTAGCTTTACCAGATAATATAAATAATTTTACTTCTCGTTTTGTAAATTCCATATATTCTCCTACTTAAAACTTAATAAATCATATTTATCATCAAAATATTTAATTACTACTTTTAATACTCCAATTATAGGAGTAGATAAAAGCATACCAACTATTCCAAAGAAATGACCAAATATTAATAAACCTATTATAATTGTTACAGGATTTAATTTTGTTGTCTTACTCATTATGAATGCTTGTAATAAATTTCCTTCTATACATTGAATAATTACTATAGCTATCAAAATAGCAATACCTATTCCAGTACCTTGCGAAAATCCTACGATTACAGCTGGGCATCCACCGATATATGGACCAGCATATGGTATTACATTCATAAGTCCACAAAATAGTCCAAATAATACAGGAGCTTTTAGGCCTATAATTGCAAATACAATAGAGGAAACTACAAATACTATAAATGCATCTACCATAGCTCCAGTAACATAATTTCTAAGTGATTGATTAATATTCTTGCATAATTCATTAGTCCCTTTTCTTAATTTTTTAGGAATCATCTCTAATAGTGTATTTCCTATATTATTACAACTTAGTAATAAGAAAAATCCTATTACTAATCCTATCAAAAACGATCCAATAGATGATATTAAAGCCGTACCACCATTTATTATCATTGTAGGTAATGAAGTAGCTAAATTACTAGAAAATTCATCTAATCTCATAAATATATTTTTTTGAACAGATTCCATATCTAGTGTTGTTGAATTAAAATTACTAAAAAAATTAATTGTCCACTCTTTTAAATTAGAAAAAATATTTGGAAAATTAGATACTAATTCTATTGTTTGATTATATAAAAGTGGTATTATCGCTTGAACCAAAAGTATAATACACCCTATAAGAATAACATATGAAAATATACATGCAATACCTCTTCTAACTTTTTTAGTACCTAACCACTTTACAAATGGATTTAAAAGCCAGGCTATTACTATTCCAATAAATAATGGAGTAAGTATCTTAATAATACTTAATACGATATTTAAAATATGTAATTCTTTACATATTATCAATATTAAATAAGCACCGACTACTAATAAAAGTAAATAAAACAATTTTAAAATTTTTTTAGATATGCCTATAACCTCATTTAAACTATCTTTATCAATGTTTTTATTCATATCATCACCCAACTCATTATATCATATTATATGATAAAATAAAAGAAAAAAGTTCTTAGAACTTTTATACTGACATTAACTCAACTTCTTTTATTTTAAATTTATCATCCACTATTTTATTATATTTGTTAATTAGCTCTTGAACTTCATCTTGTGCATTTTTTTTCTCATCTTCAGTAAATTCTGATTTCTTAATATCGTTATTTGCATCCTGTCTAATATTTCTTAAATTTATTTTACAATCTTCAGCATATTCTTTAGCCTGTTTAACATAATCTCTTCTAGTTTCTTCTGTTAAAGCAGGTATATTAAGAATAATCATTTCTCCATTATTATTAGGTGTTAGACCTATATTAGATTCATATATTGCTTTTTCTATTGTACTTATACTATTTCTATCAAATGGTTTAATACAAAGTTGTCTTGCTTCTGGAATACTTATAGTTGCAAGTTGTTTTAATGGCGTATTAGCTCCATAATAATTTACCATAACACCATCTAATATTGCAGGATTAGCACGACCTGCTCTAATATTTAAAAATCTTTTTTCCATATTTGCTATTGCTGTTTCCATTTCAGCTTCAGCATTAATTAAAATCTCATCCATTTTTTCTCCTCTTTTTCTTTAAAAATTTATTTAATTAATATTGGATACCCCACACAACAAGGTGTTTAGCTTCCTTACCACATACTACACATTTATCATCAATCTTTTCTTCATTTTCAAGTATACATCTCGATTTAGTACCCTTAATTTCTTTCATTTTAAGCTCACAATTTTCATCACCACACCACATTGCTTTAATAAATCCTGGTTGATTGTTCATAATATTTTCAACATCAGATAGTGTATGAGCAACATAAGTCATATTCTCAGTTCTTGATTTTGCTTTTTTATACATGTCGTCTTGAATATTTTTCATTAATTTTTGAATATATTCTACAATATTGGTATCAGTACTTATCTCGTATTTTTCCTTTGTATCACGACGAACAAGTGTGACAATATTTTTATCTAGATCTCTAGAACCAATCTCTATCCTTATTGGAACACCTTTAACTTCAGCTTCAGCAAATTTAAATCCAGGAGATTTATCAGTATCATCTACATAAGCGCTTATATCGTTATTAGATAATTCCTCATATAGTTGCTTAGACAAATCTTTAACTTTTTCACTATCACCAATTGGTATTATTACAACCTGATCTGGTGCGATATAAGGTGGTAAAACCAAACCATCATCATCACTATGTACCATAATTAAAGCACCAATCATACGAGTAGTTACACCCCAAGAAGTTTGATAAGCATATTCAAGTTCATTATCTTTATTTAAAAATTTAATATCGTATGCTTTTGAAAACTTTTGACCAAAATAATGAGAAGTACCAGATTGTAGTGCGACTCCATTATACATTAATGCTTCTACAGTTAAGGTGTATTCAGCACCAGCAAATTTCTCTTTTTCGGTTTTTTTACCGGTAATAACTGGAATTGCTAAATATTTTTCAAAAAACTCTTTATAAACTTCTAACATTTGCCTTGTTTCAGCTTCTGCTTCACTACTTGTACTATGAACCGTATGACCTTCCTGCCACAAAAATTCGCGACTTCTAAGAAATGGTCTTGTTTCTTTTTCCCATCTCATTACATTACACCACTGATTATATTTAAGAGGTAAATCTCTATAAGATTTAACTTTTGATGCATAATAATCACTAAAAAGCGTTTCACTAGTAGGTCTAATACACATTCTTTCTTCTAGTTCTTTTTCACCTCCAATAGTAACCCAAGCTACTTCTGGTGCGAAACCATTAATTAATTCTCCTTCTTTTTTCATAAGATTTTCTGGAATAAGAACAGGCATGTAAACATTTTTATGACCAGTTTTTTTAAACATTTTATTAAGAATTTCTTGCATTTTTTCCCATATTGCATAACCGTTTGGTTCAAATACTATACATCCTTTAACATTAGAATATTCACTTAAATGAGCAGCTTTTATTACATCTGTATACCATTTAGCAAAATCTATATCTCTACTCGTTATAGCTTTATTTGCCATAATATCAACTCCTGCAATAATTATACTATAAAACACAAAAAAAAGAAATCAATTTATTAAGATTTCTTCTCCTTTTTACTTAAATAACATTGTAATTTTTTAAAAATTAAAGTTATATTTTTAGAAAAAAGTTTATCCGTTTTGAAACAAAAAAATCGTAAAAGCTATTGAAAAATAATTGTTGAATTCCTTAGTAACTTATAATGAAAAAAGTAAATTATTAAAAATAGTAGAAACTTTTTTGAATATTTAAAAAATCTCTCAATTCTTTATAAATAAGACTTGGGTGATTTTTTGGTTCTAAAACTGATAAATGCTAGAATGTACTACAATTTTTTTATCAATACCCTTTTTATATATTTTGAAATTTAATTATTTTCTTAATAAGATAATATACATTTAGCATATTTATATCACCTTAACCACATGCACTGAATATATAATTAATATTATATTAAATTTATAATATTAATTATAAATGTTTCAAAATAATGTGTTTTAATATGTTAATAATCTATTTTAGGCTATATATAACCTATTATAGAATAAATTTAGTAATATTAGATTGGTGAGATAAATGAATAGATTAAAGGATTTAAGAGAAGATAATGATTTACTTCAAAAAGATATAGCAAAAACATTAAATATGTCTCAAACTGGATATTCAAAATATGAAACAGAAACTAACGATATACCAACAAGTATACTTATTAAATTAGCAATGTATTATGATACGAGTGTAGATTATATACTAGGTCTTACCAATGATAAAAATATTAATTATAAAAGAAATAAGAGCTAACTGCTCTTATTTTCATTTTCCATTTTAGATACAATATCTTTTAATTTAGTTTCTGTTTCTTTCCACTCATTATCAACATAACCTATATAATATATTTTATCTATTTGTCCATGATCAAATAATAAATTTTGTTCTGACGAAATAACTCCTTCAGGATATAAACATCCCATATAATCAAACATCTTGTCACCAGTTTCTTTTCCCTTTGCAACAAATCCTGTTATCATTACTCTTTTTTTTGCATCTTTTAATAGTACTACTGTACCTATTGGTAAATATTTTTCTCTATTCATTTTTATCCTCCTTTAAAATTTTAATTGCTTTTTTATATTTTTCAACTCTCAATAAATCACTGCTATTAATCTCGTTTAATCTACTCAAATCTATATTATGTGTTAAATCTAACAATTTTATTTTTTTTGCTGTGCTATCATTTTTGATTCTTTTAATATAGTCAAAATAATCTTCATTTTTCTTTCTTGTTAATATATCTATCAAATTTATAATTCTTTCAGAAAATCCTAAAATAGATAAGTCTTTTTTTGTGATACTAGTATCCTCTAATATATCGTGCAATAGTGCAACAACAATACATTCTTCATCATCCAATTGTTCAGCTATATGAATAGGATGAAAAATATAAGGTAAACCTGATTTATCTATTTGACCCAAATGTTTATCAAAAGATAACTTCATTGCCTTTTTTGTTAAATTTGTATAAATCATCTATGAAAATTCCTTCCTTTATCTTCAGTCTTTCGTTGATTAATTATTTTGTTAACCTCATCTTCGTTTATAATTTCAAAATCATCATTTCCATCTATAAACATAGAAATTAAATATTGATTTTGAATCCAATTACCAAATTCATCTAAAAAATAAACTAATGAATTATCTTCATACTTTATAATTCCTCCTTTTTCTCTCCTAAAATATTTAATATTATTTGTCATTTTAACCACACATTCCTTTCATTTCATTCAAAGCACACATAACCAAAAATTATCTTTCAAACTATCATTTACCATGTTAATTTTTGTGCATCATTTGGAATATTAACTAATGATTGATTGTATGCCATAATTTTTTTGGCATTATCAATTTCAAGTTTAGAAGATTTATTTGATCGAGCTATCTCATAAAATTTATGATTTAAAATTTCTTTAGTATTGAAGGATTGATCTGTATGAAATTGTAATTCCATTGAAAATCCGTCTGGAGTTTCTAATTGAACATTTATTCCTTGATATTCACTATTTCCCCAAAAATTTTTAAATTTTGTTACTTTATAACCTTCATTTTCCAATTGAGTTAAAGACTGTTTAACTTTAGTTGAATAATTCATATCATCTACCACCAATGTATACCTTAAACTATCGCTAATAGCGTCTGATGCCTGTTGAATAGTAATATTATCAGCTAAGGAGTCACTTTTTATTTTTCTTGATAAACTCTCAACTGATTTAAATTTATGTTCTAAACCTATCAGTTCAGAAGAATTATCTTGTAAATTTTTCATAGTAGAAGTAACAGCTGGTTCATGATTTTTTGCGGTTTCATATTTTCTAATTGCAGATTTTTTTACATCCACATTTGTGATTTTATAACTTAACACACCTTGAAGTGCCGCTCCTCCTGCTCCAGATAATCCTGCTATTGCCGTATTTAATATTCCTCCCGAATCAGCATAATAATCAAAATATCCTCCAATTCCATTATACAACTTATTCCCATTTTCATCTACTATATCTTTTCCATATGTTAAATATTGGGCTGTTGTATTAGCTACTGGTTCAAGCATTGATACTGCTCCACTCTCTATACTGTATTTAAACAACTCTTTTCCTGCACCCTCTACCCCTTTTGCTAGTCCCGAGCCTGCTCCTTTTGCCATTTCTCCAAATTTTCCAACTTTATTTCCTGCAATTGCTCCTGCTACTCCTGAAACTGCACTTACTGCCAGTGCCTCATTAAATGATGCTCCACTATTAAATGCTTGCTCGGCTGCTCCTCCCGCTGCTCCAAGCGCTCCTGCAGACATTGTTACCGCCGCTCCTCCTGGTATCAACGATATTGCTGCATATCCTGCTACACTTCCTGCCATGGTACCTACTTTATGTACTATTCCATGGGCTATGTCTTCATCTACTCCAAGTGCATTCATACTTGCATCATATCCAGCCTCTGACCAATCATACTGTATATAATCTTGAAGTCCTTGTTTCATTTCATCAGCTAATTCTTTGTTAAATATGGAAACCGCTCCTGTTACAACAGCTCCTCCTGCCATTGCTATTCCATCTGTTACTGTTTCTACTACATCTAAAACTCCAGATACAAACGATCCTACTGCCGTTGCTGTATATGACCAAATTGTCGAAAAAATTCCCTTTTTTTCGACATTTTTTTCTGCTTTTTGTATTCCTTTTTCTAAATCTATTACATTATAATTAACATCTCCGTATTTACTATAATCTATATCTTCTATACCATCATAAAATTTATTATTAAATACATCAGACTTATTTGTATTTACATTATATGTTGTTATATTATTAAGTTTTACATTACCTGCTTTAAAACTAATTCCCATTATAATCAATCCTTACTCATGACCTACTATATCTTTTATATCATTTACTGCTTTAATATCAGAATTTAAGTTAATATTACTATTAAAACCAGAAATTCCACTATAACCTGCTTCGCTAGTAGTTATACCAGAATTTAAATCAATATTATTTTTTGGAATACTATTTAAATTAATACTATTCGTACTTGTTTGATAAGCATCAATAGAATTATCAATAGTAGTATTTGCTTGAAAATTAATATTTTGCTTTTGACTAGAAACTTCACTTACATTACTATTTAAATTATCAATGTTTTTTTGAGTTTCAAATATAATCTTACTCTCATTACTACTATAAGAATTTATATTTTTATTTATAGATGAAATTTCATTTTGATTAAAATCAATATTATTTGTATTAGCTGTTTTTAAAGTAACATTATCATTTAATCCTTCTATCCTATTTACATCCTTCATATCAATAGTATTTGAATTTGCAAGTGTCATATTAATATTGTCATTTAATCCTTCTGCCTTATTTACATCTTTCATATCAATGGTATTTGAATTTGCAAGTGTCATATTAATATTGTCATTTAATCCTTCTATCCTATTTACATCTTTCATATCAATGGTATTTGAATTTGCAAGTGTCATATTAATATTGTCATTTAATCCTTCTGCCTTATTTACATCTTTCATATCAATGGT
>CANQFF010000019.1 GCA_947598345.1 uncultured Bacilli bacterium | reverse complement strand
TTAAATATAAATATACTATATTTAATATTAATTTTTTGATAAATTTTTGTTGAAAATAGGTACAAACGAAAATATTCTTTTTATATAATATTGTATGATTAATAAAAATGTGGTAATATATACCGAGTATAAGCAGGTGATATTATGATTTATAAAAAAGAACAATTACCTTTATCAATAGATGGTCAAAAGTTATATTTAGCTAGAAATATTTTAGAAGAGATAAAAAATGAATTAGAAACTTTTTTAGAAGATAATAAATATATGAATAATAGAGATTTTTCAAAGAATGTATTATTTTCATATGAAATAAAAGCTAATAATACAATAGAAGGTTATAATGATGATATAAGTATTGTAGATGATGTATTAACTAATAGTGTGAGTTTTGGAGATAAACAGAAATCCCAAAGAATCAAAAATCTTTATTCAGGGTATAAATATATATTTGAAGGTAACGAAATAAATAAAGAAAATTTAAAGACTCTTTATTCATTATTATCTAAAAATTTATTATCTTCATATGATAAGTCAAATATGGGAGAATTTTATAGAAATGATGCTGTATATATATTTTTTAATAATAATCCTAATATTGAGCCTAGTACTGGAGTTCCTTTTAATGAAATAGAAAATTATATGAATGAATTATTTAATTTTATAAATACTAATAATAATTTCGATACAATGACAGATTATTTTATTAAGTCACAAATATTACATTTTCAGTTTGTAAATATACATCCTTATTTTGATATAAATGGAAGAACTGCTAGAACAACTAGTCTATGGTATTTACTTAATAATAAAGTATATCCTTATATAATTTTTAATAGAGCTATTAGTTTAAATAAATCAAAATATTATAAAGTTATAAGAGAAGTTAAATTTCATCATAATGTTACATATTTTATTAATTATATTTTAGAAACTGTTAAGTTAGAATTAGAAAAAGAATGTATAATAGGGATGGTAGAAAGTAGTACTCAAAGATTATCTAATTTAGATTATCAAACTATATATTATATTTTATCTATGAATGGTTTACTTACTGTTAAAGATTTTGCGAGTTTTTATAATAAATATAATGATAAAAAAAGTTTGATTAAAATATATGAAAACATGATTTTACCTTTAATAGATAAAAATATAATTGTTAAACTTAGAGATACTGAAAGTAATATAAGTAATAATCAAAAAAACTTTGTATTTGAATTAAATAAAAAAAATTATGAATTAGATAGAAATAAAATAAAGCGTTTAACACTTATGTAAAAAATATGTTATAATAAATTAGAGGTTATGATATGAAAAAGAATGTAATTATAATTGTAGCTGTTGCTATTTGTATACTTGTTTTGGCGATTGGATTAATTTTAATAAGTAATGAAGATAATTCTACGAATAATGATAATACAAATTCTGATGATAAAGTAGAATATATTGGAATAGCTTATTCTGATTCAAAATCTTATGTATGGCCAAGTGATGAATTACCAAAAGAATCTGGTGATCCTGATTCTGTTACAATTAAAATAAGCCTACCTAAGATATTATTAAATACTAAAGATGCACAAAGTATAAATAATAAGATTTATAATAAATATAAATCTAGTACTGATAAACTAGAAAGTGATAAAGTTCAAATCCCACCAACAAATATAACTATTTCTTATAAATATACATTAAAAAACGATATATTATTTATATTGATAAAAGATGAAGAATTAAGTTCCAGAAAAGGAATTATCGAAGAAATAACGGCATATTATTATGATGTAAAAAATGATAAAGAACTAAGTGTAAGTGAAATTTGTTCATTATTTAATATAACTTTGGATAAAATTGATGATAGTGCGAAAGAAAGTATATATGCAGTAATGCCTAATTCTGATAGTTTTGATGTATATTATACTCAAAACTCTAGTTGTCCAAGTTATGCCTGTAAAGATGTAAAAACTGTAAATTAGATTATTTACAGTTTTTAGTTTCTATACCTTATTGATTCATTTGAAATATTAAATATAATTCCAGCCATAATCATATAACTTAATAAGCTAGAACCACCATAACTTATGAATGGAAGTGTAATACCTGTTATAGGCATAAGACCAATTGTCATGCCTATATTTTGTAATTGTTGATAAATTAGCATCCCTATTATACCGCTTATTATATATTTATTTATGTTATTTGGACTTTCAACTGCAAGTTTAATAAGTCTTAAATCAAAAAATGTAATTAAACATATTAATATTACAGAACCTGCAAATCCAAAGTTATTTGAAAATACTGCAAATATAAAATCTGTTTGTGGTTCTGGAAAATATATAGGAGTATTGTTTATACCATAACCAAGGTAACCTCCACTACCAATAGCGGTAATACCATTTTCTAATTGATATCCAATACCATTAGACCAATCAAGTAATCTATCTACTCTAAGAAAAAATGATGATCCGAATATTTTAATAAATAAATCATTATCAACAAAATATGTAATTAATATAAAGGCTATCAAAAAACCAAATATACCAAATACTAATATAAACCATCTATATCTAATACCTGATATAAATAACATAACAAAAGTTATTAATAAATATATCAAAACAACTCCAGTATCTGGTTGTAAAAATGTTAAAATAGATGGTATTAAAACTACTATTGCAACTTTAATCAAAAATATAAATTCTTGAAGAACTGAAGGAGATTTATATTTATCTTTAAAGTCGTTAATCATTCTACCTATTACTATAATTAAAATAATTTTCATAAATTCGCTCGGTTGTATATTACCAATACCTGGTATTTTAAACCAACACTTTGCTTCATTAATAGTACTACCAAAAAAAAGTAATAGTAGTAATGATAATACACCAATTATATAAAGTATCCAAGCATTTTTATACAAAAAGTGATTACCAATAAACATGATAAAATAAATTAATACAAAACCAATTACATACCATAGTGTCTGCCTTAATATCAAATGATTGCTATCTTCAAGTAATTTTTCCGCACTTCCAATAGTAACAATACTTATAATTGCAAATAAAATAATACACATAAGTATACTTATATCTACTTTGTATTTAGATATCTTCTTCATTTTCTCACCATTATTATATTACACTATTTAATTTATTTATACAATAAAAAATAAAATATTTTTAAATAGTTATGAACTAAATGAATAAAGCACTTATCTTTATAAAATTCAAAATATGAGATTTGTATTTGAAATTGATATATGTTATAATGATTAAAATTTAAGGAGTAAGAAAGATGGATAATAAAGGCTATGAATTTTTAAATAAAATATATCAAAATTTACATTTAAGTGATGAGGTAATGCATACTGCTATACCAAGTGATACTAAAAATGAAAAAATAGCTAAATACATGGATAGATTAGAGCATGTAACAAGAAGGGCATTTGATAATACAAGAGTTTCAATGGATAATGATATTGCTATGTTAAAAAGACTTTATTACAATAAATATGTAATAACTCGTGAGAATATACCTGAAACATATTTTGAATTACAAAAGAAAATAGCTTTAGAACGAGGAATGGGACATTTAGAATATACTGAAGAAATAAGAAATCAAGAGATAGATCACATAATAAGTGAACAAGAAAGAAGTCTTGATGATTGGATAGAATATTTTGCTAGTCCTGATACTGATGTATATCCTACTTGGTATAAATATTATGCTTTTCAAGGAATGTTAAAATTAGGGACATTTGATAAAGCAAAAGGAAGTTTTAATAGAAGAACACCTAGTACAGTAAAACCATTTATTGAATTAAATAGAGAAGCTATAGCTTTTGTATATGATGTTTTAAGAAAATCAATGGAAAAAGAGCAAATAAATGATGAGGAATTAGAAAAATTAATAAATAATGGAAGTTTCGGAAAATTATATGGATATGCATTAAAAAAGTTAGATGAAGCAAAAAAGGATATAAGTAGTGATGAAGGTATATGGAAGAAATATGAACAAGGAAGTAATCCAGAAATATTATATAATGATATTCGTGGAAAAGGTACAGGATGGTGTACAGCAGGAGGATTAGAAACAGCTACTAGTCATATAAATGGTGGAGATTTTTATGTATATTTTACTAAAAGTAGTGATGGAAATTATAGTCAACCAAGAATAGCAATCCGTAAAGAAGGTCCTAAAATAGCAGAAATAAGAGGAATAGGACCAGGACAAAATTTAGAAAGTAATATGGAACAAATTGTAGAAAAAAAATTGCAAGAAGCAGATTTTCCTGACAGAGAAGAATATAAACAAAAAGTAGAAGATATGCAAATAATGACATCAATTTATACAAAATGGCAAAATAAAGAAGAATTAACAATGGAAGATTTAAAGTTTTTATATGAAATAGATCGAGAAATTATTGGCTTTGGATATGAAGCTGATCCAAGAATAAAAGAAATAAGAGAAAAGAGAAGTATAAAAAAAGATTTAGCTACTATTTTTAATTGTGATAAAAAACAAATTTCTATTACTAAAAAAGAAGCATTAAGAGGGGGAATTATATATCATTATGGAGATTTAGATTTAAGTGATTTAAAGAGTTCTGAAGGTTTAGGGTTACCAAAATATATACGAGGCGCATTAATTTTGAAAAATTTAGAGAGTGCAGAAGGTTTACGATTACCAGAAAATCTTGAATCTTTGAGTTTGAGCGGTTTAGAGAGTGTAGAAGGCTTAATATTATCAAAAAAAATTAGAACTTTAGATTTAAATGGTTTAGAGAGTTCTGAAGGTTTAGAGTTACCAGAAAGTATTGTAGAGTTACATTTAGATGGTTTAGAGAGTGCAGAAGGTTTAGAATTACCAGAAAGTATTGTAGAGTTACATTTAGATGGTTTAGAGAGTGCAGAAGGTTTAGAGTTACCAGAAAGTATTGAGAGGTTAAATTTAAGCGGTTTAAAGAGTGCAGAAGGCTTAATATTACCAGAAAATCTTGAATTTTTAGATTTAAATGGTTTAGAGAGTGCAGAAGGTTTAGAGTTACCAGAAAGTATTGAGAGGTTAAATTTAAGTGGTTTAAAGAATGCCCAAGGTTTAGAGTTACCAGAAAGTATTTGGTGGTTAAATTTAAGCGGTTTAAAGAGTGCAGAAGGCTTAGTGTTACCAGAAAGTATTGTAAATTTAGATTTAAGCGGTTTAGAGAGTGCAGAAGGTTTAGAGTTACCAGAAAGTATTTATTGGTTAAATTTAAGCGGTTTAAAGAGTGCAGAAGGCTTAGTGTTACCAGAAAATCTTAAATCTTTGAGTTTGAGCGGTTTAGAGAGTGCTGAAGGCCTACGATTACCAGAAAGTATTTATAGGTTAAATTTAAGCGGTTTAAAGAATGCCCAAGGTTTAGAGTTACCAGAAAGTATTGTAAATTTAGATTTAAGCGGTTTAGAGAGTGCTGAAGGCCTACAGTTACCAGAAAGTATTTATAGGTTAAATTTAGGTAGCTTAACATCTTTTGAAGGTGCAATATTACCACATACTAATAAAGGAAGAAAATCACTTCTCGAAGCAATTGAAAATAATCCAAATTTAATTATTTCATTAGAACAAGAATATAAAAAATTTCCTATTGAAGAAAATGAAGAATTAGAACAAATGATAAATGTAAATTCTAATAAAGGAGTAATAAGATAACAGATAATAATTTTAATGAATTTATAGAACAATTTAAAAATTTATCTTTGGAGGATAAAAAATTAGTTCTAATTAATAAAAATAAGGAATTAATAAATATGATTGTTGCAATTGGTAAAATGTATAATAAAAAAATAGATTTATTATATAATAAAGAAATTGATGATTTAAATTATTCATACACTGAAGACGATTATATAGAAGCATTGTTTGTCTACACATATATATTAGAAAAAGCAATAGTTCAATTACTAGATGAAAATTAAAAAATATTTATTATGAAAAAGAGTAAAGTTATTTTTCTAATTTTGCAATTTTTTATATGTTTTAAATTGTTTTGATTTTTACATATATTTATAGTATAATTAAATAGGTGATTAAATTGAGAATAGAATATATAATAATTATTTTAGTTTGTTTATTAATAGCGATAGCAATAGCTCGCTCTAAAAGAAAAGATTTTAAATTAGAGGCAAATAAATTGATAATGTTATTAGGAGGAAAAGATAATGTAATTGACTATGAATTTAATAAATCAAGATTCGTAGTAAATTTAAAAGATGTTTCTAAGGCTAATAAAGAAGGTATTCAAAGAATGGGCGCACAGGGAATTGTAGAGATAGATAATCAATTAAAAATAATTCTTGGTAGTAGCGCTAAACAGATAAAAAAATATATTAATGAGTTGAGATAAGACGACAATTTGTCGTTTTTTTAGTTAAATTTTGATATTTTTCGACATTTGTCGACAACATATTTTGTTACTATAAATATGGTGATTGTTATGAATTTTTTTCAAATTGTATTTTTAGATGTAGTAATGCTTATATTTCCTATATTAATATATTTAATATATTTATCAACAGATAAAAATTTAAATATAAAATCTAAGGAGATATATTTTAAATTAATGCTTATTACATCGTTTTTTATGATTTATAATTATGGTATAAATGATCCAGATATTTTACCTGTTTTAGTACTTAATTCTATAGTAATATTGTCATATCTTAACGATTACTATATATTATCTAATGTTTTTTCTGTTTCAATATTATTAATATACAACAATTCTTTTAACAATATATGGGTACTTGTTTATATATATATAATTATGGGAATAATATATTTAATTAAAAGGACTAATAAAATAAATAATATGGTTTTTGTAGAATCTTTTATTTTGATAAGTAGTATTATATACAGTATATGGATATATAATTTTAATCCTAACTATTTCAAAGTAGGAGAGTTATTTCTTGCAATAATAAGTTATGTTTTTATTAGCAATATAATTTGCCTGTTATATGAAACGGGTAAGTCTATAATACAAACACATTTGACATTTAAGGAATTACAACAGGAAAAGCAAATAAGATTATCGTTATTTAAAATAACTCATGAAATAAAAAATCCTATAGCTGTGTGTAAAGGATATTTGGATATGCTAAATACTAATGATAAAAAGCAAGTAGAAAGATATATACCAATAATAAAGACTGAAATAGAAAGATTACTAACACTATTACAGGATTTTCTTATGATAAATAAAGCTAATTTAGATTTAGATATAATGGATTTTAATATGATGATAGAAGATACTTTATATAAATTAAAACCATTACTTACTAAAAATGATATAGAGTTGAGTTTAAATATAATAGATGATGAAATATTTGTTAATGGAGATTATAATAGATTAAGTCAAGTTATAATCAATTTAATTAAAAATAGTATTGAAGCTATGCCGGAAGGTAGAAATGGTAAAATAACTATATATACTAAAATTAAAAATAATTCATATTACTTGTTTATTGAGGATAATGGAGAAGGTATGTCAAAAGAGGTTCTATCAAAAATTAAAACGCCATTTTTTACGACAAAAAAAAGAGGTTCAGGATTAGGAGTATCTCTTATATATGAAATAGTAGAAGCTCACAAAGGAAAGATTGAATATGAATCTGAACTTGGAAAAGGAACTAAGGTTATGCTTCAATTTCCACTTTACGAATAGTGTAAATCGAATTAAGGTTATACCTTTTTTCTTTTTTTGAAATATGTTATAATTTAGATGGTGATTTATGAAAAAGATAGTTGTTAATTTAAAAGATGAATCAGATTTATATGAACGATATAACAATAATATTTCAATGGATTTAATAAAATATTTAATGAAAGAATCTAAATATATAAAAGATGATTTTAAAATAGTTGTAAATACTAAAGTTAATGTAGAAAATTTAGATTCTTTAATAAAGGCTGGTCTTAATAAGGCATATAACGAATCTAGGATAATAGATAAATTATTAGATAATAAGCAGATTTTATTTTTTCTTATTGGATCGTTATTTTTGATAATTTCTACCTATATTATGAATGATGTTTTAAATGAGATAATTATAATAATAGGATGGGTAGCTATTTGGGAAGTTGTTGATATATCATTAAATGTAGATAGTGAACAAAATTTAAATAGAAGATTATTAAAAAAATTACTGAGATGTGAAATAGAAGTAAATAAGATAGGTGATTAGTTTGAAAAAAATATTGTTACTAGTTTTCCTTTTTTTACTATCTGGATGTGGTAATTCTAAGTATATAGTTTGTAGTGTGGATATTAAAAATAATGTTGAGAATTATAATTTGGTTTCAAAATACAAGATTTATTATGATAAAAATTTTGCTACAAAAATTTATAAAAATGAGGTTTATAAATCTAATGATGAAAATATAATAGATTATTTTGAAGAATATAAGACACTTGATTACAGTAATTTAAATGATTTATATGGCGGATATGATTATGAAATAATAAGGGATAAAAATTCAGTTACAGTTAATGTTACGGTTAATTTAAGTGATGTAGATTTAAAAAAGATGGTTGATGATGGTGAGATAGATAAGAATTATGTTATAGCTCAAAAAATTACTGTTAGTGGGCTAAAAAAAATATATGAAGAAAAAGGATATGAGTGTTATGAATAGGAAAGACGAATTAATAGATGAAATGTTGTTTCCTTATGAGGGAATTAGTAAAGAAGAAAGAGATTTTTGTTTAGATATTTTAAGAAATTGTAAAGATATATGTGATACTGATAATAATTTAGGTGAACATAGAAAATGTAATATTGTAACTGTAAGTTTTAAAAGAAAAGATAATTTTATTGCTGCTAACGGAGAGTTAATATTAGGAGATGATGAAAAAAAAGAGTTTAGAAGTATTGAGGTTTTATTTAGCATGTATAAAGATAAAGTTGTTACTAATATGGTAGTTACTAGATGGACTGATCCACAAGAGACATATAGAGTTATTGAAACTTTTATGTATAAAGATGGAGTATTATCTAGAAAAAGTGTGTATGAACAAAAAGGTTTTACACACACAGTAATAGAAGATGAAAAAGTGAAAGGAAGATTTAAATGAAAATAAAAGATGTTATAGGAAGAGAAATATTGGATTCTAGAGGAAATCCAACAGTAGAAGTAGATGTAATACTTGAAAATGGAATAGTAGGTAGGGCTGCAGTTCCAAGTGGTGCCTCAACAGGCGAAAGAGAAGCTTTAGAAATGCGTGATGGTGAGGAAAGATACTTAGGAAAAGGCGTTTTAAAAGCTGTTGGTCATGTAAACCGAGAATTAAGAGATTTAGTTATTGGAATGGATGCTAGTAATCAAAAAGAATTAGATTATGCTATGATAGAGTTAGATGGTACTCCTACTAAATCTAAATTAGGTGCCAATGCAATTTTAGGTGTATCAATGGCAGCTTTAAAAGCTTCCGCACTTGAAGCTGGTTTACCTTTGTATAAATATGTAGGTGACGGTAAAACTTTGCCAAAACCAATGATGAATATTATAAATGGTGGAAGTCATGCTGACAATAATTTAGATTTTCAAGAATTTATGATTATACCTAATAGAGATACAATAAAAGAAAGAATTAGGGTTGGTTCTGAAGTTTTCCATACGCTAAAAAAGGTTTTAAATGAAAGAGGCCTTTCAACTGGTGTTGGTGATGAGGGAGGTTTTGCCCCAGACCTTAAAAATAATACTGAAGGTTTTGAACTTATAATAGAAGCTATCAAAAAAGCTGGATATACTCCAGGTGTTGATGTAAATCTTGCAATAGATGTTGCTGCATCAGAGTTCTTTCAAAATGGTAAATATGAACTTAAAGGTGAAGGAAGAAATTTAACTACTGAAGAATTAATAGAATTTTATGAAGAATTAATTAGTAAGTATCCAATTATATCTATTGAAGATCCAGTAGATGAAAATGATTGGGAAGGTTTCAAGTTAATAACAGAAAGATTAGGTGACAAAATTCAACTTGTTGGGGATGATTTGTTTGTGACTAATAAAAAATGTTTACAAAAAGGTATTGATATGAAAGCTGGTAATGCGATTCTATTAAAGGTAAATCAAATAGGTACGATTACTGAAACTCTTGAAACTATAGAACTTGCTAGAAAAAATGGATATAAGACTATAATTTCTCACAGAAGTGGTGAAACTGAGGATTCAACGATTGCAGATTTAGCTGTTGGATTAGATTTAGGTCAGATTAAAACTGGATCAATGTCTAGAACAGATAGAATTTGTAAATATAACGAATTAATAAGAATAGAAGAAGATTTGGAAAAATAAAATTGCGCTTTTGCAATTTTTTTTAAAAATTAAAAAATTGGTACTTATATATAACAATTATATAAAAAATATATTACAGTTTTTAAAAATATATAAATTTTTATATGCAATTTATAAAAATTTAGGTTTTGATATATATTTAAATTTTTATTATAATTTAAACAATTCCTTTTATGTAAATATACAAGAAATAAATAAAAAAAAATTAAAAAAGTATCTAAATATGGTATAATGTTGTTAGAGGCTAGGAGGTACTTATGGCAAAGAAAAAGAAAAGGAAAGAAGAAAACACAGAGCAAAGTGGTTACATAGTAGAATTAAAAGGTATATTACTAGTATTAATAGCTATTATTGGATTGTGTCCATTTGGACCAGTTGCAGATTTTATAAAAGGTTTTGCTTGCTTTTTGTTTGGAACTCTTTGGGCATTATTTTTAGTATTTTTAGGTATAGTAGGATGTTTAATAATTGTTAAAAGAAAGATGCCTAAATTTTTGAATGGTAAAACAGTTGGACTTTTTTTGGTTCTTATTGGTGTTTTGACACTTTTACATTCATCATATATAAAAGCAGATAATATAAATCCAGATAAATTTAGAATTATAGAAGATGGTAGCAGTGTACTTTCATCTACTGTTTCTAATGTTATGAAAAGTATAAATGAAAGTATTTGGTGTCCTGAAACAGGAGGGGGAGTTATAGGTGGTATATTTATAAGTATTTTTACATCGCTTTTAACTTTAAATGGGACTAAATTTATTTGTATTGTTTTAATTATTTGTGGAGTTATCGTTTATACAGGATTATCTTTATACGATTTATTCAAAAAAACTGGATCTGGAATGAAAAAGATAGCAGGTCGTGTACATGTAAATAAAAAGGATAAGAGTAAACCTGTTGTTGTTCAAGAAAATGATTTAAATACTGAAGTTAAGGAACCAGAAGAAAAGGATGTTGTAGTTGTTAATAGTAGTGCGGATATTAATACTTCAGTTAATAAAAAGTATGTTTATCCACCACTATCTTTACTTAATAAACCTTCTAAAGCTGATAATAAAGAAAACGAAATGTTAATAAAAAATAATATACCAGTATTGACGGGAGTTTTAAATGATTTCGGTATAGATGCGCATGTCGTTGCAACGCATGTAGGTCCTGCAGTAACACAATATGAACTTGAGATTAAAGCTGGAACTAAGGTAAGTAAAATATTAAGTTTGAATAGGGAAATAGCATTAGCGTTAGCTGCAAAGGATGTGCGTATTCAAGCTCCAATACCTGGTAAAAATACTATAGGAATAGAGCTTCCAAATAAAAATATATCTATGGTATCTGTAAGAGAAGTACTAGCGAGTGTTCCACCGGAAAAATCTAAATCAAAGTTACTTGCAGTTCTTGGTAGAGATATAATGGGAAATCCACAGTGGATGGAAATAAATAAAACACCTCATCTTTTAGTTGCAGGATCTACTGGATCAGGTAAATCAGTATGTATAAATAGTATATTAGCTTCTATACTTATGAGAACTAAACCTGATGAAGTAAAGCTTGTATTAGTTGATCCTAAAAAGGTAGAACTTTCAATATATAATGGTGTTCCTCATTTACTTGTTCCAGTTGTAACTGATCCTAAAAGGGCAAATGTAGCTCTTAAGAGAATAGTTGCTGAAATGGAAAGAAGATATGATGTTTTTGAAGAAAGTAAAACAAAAAATATAGAAAGTTATAATGCCTATATAGATAAAAAAAATGAAGGATTAAGTGATGGCGAAAAGGAAAAACATATGCCTTTTATAGTCGTAATAATTGATGAGCTTGCTGATCTTATGTTAGTAGCTGCAAAAGAAGTTGAGGATTCAATAATGAGAATTACTCAAATGGCTCGTGCGGCTGGTATTCATTTAATAGTTGCGACTCAAAGACCTTCTACTGATGTTATTACTGGTGTTGTAAAGGCCAATATACCATCTCGTATTTCTTTTGCTGTATCTAGTGGAATTGATTCTAGAACAATACTTGACATGACTGGAGCAGAGAAATTACTTGGAAAAGGAGATATGTTGTTCCTACCACAGGGAACAAACGCACCTATCCGTATTCAAGGAACTTTTATTTCAGAAGATGAAACCAAAGCTATTGTTGATTTTGTATGTAACCAGCAAAAGGCTCATTATGATGAGACAATACTTATGGATGATGAAGAAAAAGGTGCGACAACTATGCTAGAAAATAATGATGATTATGAAGAACCTTTATATAATGAAATAGTACAGTTTGTTACCGAACAGGGTAAAGCAAGTGCATCCCTTTTACAAAGAAGATTTAGGCTTGGATATAATAGGGCTGCAAGGTGTATAGATTTACTTGAAGAAAGAGGAATAGTAGGTCCACCTAATGGTTCTAAACCTCGTGAAGTTCTTGTAAAGGGAGATAGTAATCAAGAGTAAAATTCGACAAAATAAAACTGCTTATTAAGCTACAATAAAAATGGTGATAATATGAAGAAGTATTTTTTAACATTTTTAGTGGCTATAGTAATCGGTTTTTTTCTTTCTAATTTTTTTATAAAACAATATAACGATTTTGAAGGTATCAAAGTATCAGGTATAGGTGAAGAGATATATTTTATACAATTTGGTGTTTTTTCTACAAAAGAGAATATGGAAGAAAACACTATATCACTACAAAATTATGTATACAATGAAGAAGATAATTTATTTTATGTATATGTTGGAATAACTAAGGAAGAAGAAAATGCAAAAAAAATAATGGATTATTATAAGAAATTAGGCTATGATACGCTTTTGAAAAAGTTTTTAGTTAGTAATGAAGATTTTCTAAAGCAATTAAATAATTATGAAGAGGTATTAAGTAGTACAGATGATGAAACTGCTATTGCTTCTGTCATGAATCAAGTTTTGGTGAAGTATGAGGAGGTAGTAATTAATGGGAGTGAAGATAAAGGACATACCGATTGACGAAAGACCAGTAGAAAGACTCATAATTAATGGTGTTCAGGCTTTAAGTAATGAAGAACTTATTGCTATATTATTTAAAACTGGAACAAGAGGATCATCTGCTAAGGATTTAAGTAATGAACTTTTAAGTAAAATAGATAATATAAAACAACTTAATGAAATAAATTTTGAAACTTTAAGAAAAATAAAGGGTATTGGTAAGAGTAAAGCCTGTAATTTAATTGCGGCTATAGAACTTGGAAAAAGAATAAATAGGGAAGTAGATAAATTAGTTGATATTAGGTTAACGAATACAGAAATTGTGTATAAGTATTATAAAGAAAAATTATGTGATAAAAAGCAAGAATATTTTTATTGTGTATATTTAGATAATAGCAAAAGAATTATACAAGATAAATTATTATTTATAGGTACTATTAATTATAGTTTAGTACATCCAAGGGAAGTTTTTAAAGAAGCTTATTTACTTGGGGCAAGTGCGATTATATGTGTTCATAATCATCCTAGTGGAAATCCGTTACCAAGTAAACAAGATTATGATGTTACTACTAATTTAGTAAAGGTTGGGGATTTATTAGGAATAAAAATATTAGATCACATAATTATATGTAAGAATAACTATTATAGTTTTTTAGAAAATAATGATATTTCCTTTTAAAAAAATTTAATATGTTATATAATAAAAATAGGTGATATGATGCGAAAACAAAACAATAAACTTAAGTATGTAATTATATCTATAGTGGTAATCTTTTTAGCTTTATTGGGTTTTACTACTCATACTTTAAATAAAGAAGGAAAGTTAAATTTTTTTGAAAAGACTATAAAAGATACAACTATTTTTGTACAAAAGATATTCAATGTACCAATTAATTTTATAAAAGAAGAAATTTCAATGTATATTGAGACTAAGGATTTATATAAAAAATACACGAAACTTAAAGAAAAAGTAGAAAAAACTGAGTTATACTATGCTCAAATTGAAGAACTACAAAAAGAAGTAACGGATTTAAAGTCGACTTTAGAGTTAAATGCTACATTGTCAGAGTATAATTATGTAAATGCAACAGTAGTAAATAGAAATATAGGTTATTGGTATAATACATTAAACATAGATAAAGGCAGTAAAAATGGCATTGTTGAAGGAGATGCTGTAATAACTAGTAGTGGATTAATTGGTAAAATTATCAGTGTTAGCAATTTTTCTAGTACGGTTAAACTTTTAACTACTAATGAAATAAGCAATAAAATATCTGTTAAAGTAGGATTAGATGGTAAATATCAGTATGGTTTATTAATAGGATATGATAGGGAATTGAATATATATAAAGTAGAGGGTGTTACTGACTCAAATTCTGTAAAAGAAGGTGATATTGTAACTACTACTGGTTTGACAGATTATTTTCCAAGTGGCCTTATTATAGGAAAGGTATCTAAGATAGTTAAAGATGAATATGATTTAAATAGTATAGTAGAAGTTACCCCTTCTGTTAATTTTGAAAATATTAGTATAGTTACTGTATTAAATAGAAAGGCTTTGGAATAATGGTTTACATAATAATAATATTATCATTTTTTCTAGAGGCTGCATTTTCTTGTGTAATAACAACAAAAAGTTTATTAGTTCCTTTATTTTTATTAACTTCTCTTGTAATTTTATATCCGTATTTTAAAAACAATAAATTTAATTATTTTATAACATCAGTAATATGTGGATTTATTTATGATATATCTTTTTCAAATTCACTATTTATTAATACAATTAGTTTTGGAATAAGTAGTGGACTTGTAATATTAATGTATAATTATATAAATTATAATATTTTTAGTTCAAATCTTGTAAATATTGCAGTAATAATTTTTTATAGAATTATAAGTTATTTGTTTATTTGTATTATAGATTTTGTTTCTTTTGATGAAAGTATTCTTTTTAGTGGAATTTATAGTTCTATTATATTTAATATAATATATGGCGTTATAATATATTTAATGTGTATTCCAATTTCTTCGATATTTAATATAAAAAAGGATTAAAATAGTTAAAGTGGTGAGTATATGTTTTCTATTACAGTTAATAGTATTGCTTTATTAATACTTTCAATATTTATTATAATTTGCTCAATAGGGCTTATTATTTCTATAAGGTTTCAAATTACTAAAAATAAAAAATACAAGGATTGCTTAAAATTAATACAAGAAAAAGAAGGACAAATAGTCAATGTAAAAAGTGATTTAACTTATGATGAAATAAAAAATATAGATAATAGTATTGATGTTAATAAATTAATGACTGAGTTATATGATAAATATTTAGATTTTGAGAATAGATTAGGAAGTTTAAATAGTGATTTTGATGATATATTAGTAGATGAATTAAAAAAATTTTATTATAATAAGATTAAAAACATGAAACAAAGAAACATTTGTGAAGTAACTGATAATATTGAATTAATAGGATATTCAATAATTGATTTTTCTAAGGATATCTTAAAATTTAGAGTTACAATAAAATGTAATTCATATAAGAAACATAATAATGTTATAATTAGTGGGAGTGATATTGAAAAATTACAAAGGATATCAATAATTGAATATAAAAAAATAAATAATAATTGGTTAATAAGTAATTATGAAAGATTAATGGAAAAAAAATTGAGTAATTAAAATTACTTTTTTTTAATAATTGTAAAAAATTGTATACAGAAAAATTATACAAATGTTCGTAAAAAATATTGACAAATATATTTTTATCTAGTATAATCTTAAATTTATCAGTTTTTGGAAAGAAAAATCTTCCAAACCCTTTATTTGTAAGGCGATGAGAGAATTTTA
>CANQFF010000018.1 GCA_947598345.1 uncultured Bacilli bacterium | reverse complement strand
TGACTTGCAGTTCCAAGTCTTTCTTCATATATAGTTTTAACCCTTCAAACATTATATTTATACTTGCATTTATATCTTTTGTTTAAACTTAAACAGTTTAGACATTCCCACTTTCTTATTTTTAAATCCTTTATTTCTTTATTTTGATTTATTAGGTACATTGAATATCCTTTGAAAAAAATTTAATATATACTTTCTTATATCTTCCTTTTATTTTTTTCAAATAATTATTCTTTGATAGAAATTATAATATAAGTTTCACCTCATATTTATTATATCATACATATATTCAAATTTACATATTTATTTAAAATTTAAACACAACTCGTACTTTTTAATAAGTTTATGAATAAACTTGTACTATGAAAAATAAATTTATTAAATCAACTATTATTTTAATTATTGGTGGTTTTATAACAAAATTATTAGGAATGATTATAAAAATATTTCTAACAAGACTTATTGGTACAGAAGGGATCGGATTATACTCAATGATAATGCCGACATTTATGTTACTTAATAGTATCGCACAATTAGGCCTACCTACTGCACTAAATATTTTAATAGCAAATGAAAAATATAATACCAAAAATTTAGTTGCAACAGCAATTACGATTTCTATTTCTATAGATATAATTATATTTATCTTTTTAGGAATATCTTCTAACTTCATAAGTACGAATTTATTAAACAATTCTAAACTTTCATTTAGTATTTTATCTATTGGATTTGTATTACCATTTATAACTATATCAAATGCCCTTAGAAGCTATTTTTTTGCAAAGCAAAGAATGTATCCACATGTAATTACTAATATAATTGAAGATATAGTAAAGCTTATATTTATAATTATAGGAATACCATTTTTTATTACAAAAGGAATAGAATACGCAGTAGCATTTGTTATTATATCTAATATTTTTTGTGAATTATCTAGCATAATTATATTTTTATTTTTAATACCTAATTTTAAATGTACAAAAAAAGAATTAAAACCTAATAAAAAAAGTATAAAAGCTTTACTAAAAATTGCAATTCCTACAACCGGTAGTAGATTAATAGGATCAATAGGATATTTTCTTGAACCTATAATTATTACATCTATACTACTTAAAGTAGGATATAAAAACGATTTTATTGTAACTGAATACGGAATTATTAATGGGTATGTTATGCAATTAGTGTTGCTACCTTCGTTTTTTACCTCAGCTATTTCACAAGCATTAATTCCAGTAGTGTCTAATAATTTTTCAAAGGGAAAATATAAATATATTTCTAATAAACTAAAACAGGCAATATTTTTTTCTTTATTAATAGGAATCCCATCAACAATTGCATTTGAGTTATTTCCAGGTAAATTATTAGAAATATTATTTAAAACACATAAAGGAATAAATTATATTAAAGTAATTGCGCCAATATGTTTACTTCACTATATTCAATCTCCTATTTCTAGTACACTTCAAGCTATGAATAAAGCTAAAATTAGTATGATTGGTACATTTATTGGTGTAATTATAAGGACAATTAGCTTATTCGTTTTTTCATTTTTTAGAATTGGTCTTTGGAGTCTTATAATAGCTACTAGCGCTAATATAATATTTGTTACACTATTCGATTTATATAATGTTAAAAAAATTTTAAATAAAAATAACATTCCCCAAAGAATGTTATCTGACATTTACTGAGACATAAGATTCTTCAATTTTCTTATTTCTCTCGTCATATTTTCTCGTATTAATTGAACTAATTATTGTAAGTCCAAGAACTACTACTAAAAAAATAACCATTCCTTTGCTTTTTACCAATTCCATACTATTACCTTCTTTCTGTAACAATAATACTACGAATATTTGTTCGTGTCAATACTTTTTTTAATTTTTTTGAACAAATGTTTGACAAATGTAAATATATGTGTTAAAATGAAAATGTAATAAATAAGGAGGAAATATGGAGAAATTAACTAAAAGACAAGAAGATGCATTAAAATTTATTAAAACATATATAGTATCACACGGATTCCCACCAACTGTTAGGGAACTTGCTCAAGCAATCGGTGTTTCATCACCAGCAACTGCACAAGCACATTTAGCTAGTCTAGCTGATAAAGGATATATAAAAAAAGGAAGCAACAAAAATCGAACAATAGAGCTCATGGTAAAAAATGAATATTTACCAAAAAATGAAGATGTTGTCGATGTTCCACTTTTAGGAAAAATTACAGCTGGAAACCCAATAGAGGCAATTCAAAATCCTAACGAGTATTTTTCACTTCCTGCATATTTAATACCAAAAAATAAAGAAGTATTCACTTTAAAAGTAAGTGGAGAAAGTATGATAAATGCTGGAATACTTGATGGAGATATAGTTATAGTTGAAAGAAAAGAAGTAGCTAAAAATGGAGATATAGTAGTAGCAATGACTGAAGATAATGAAGTAACTCTTAAAACTTTTTATAAAGAAAAAGATCATGTAAGATTGCAACCAGAAAACGATAATATGGAACCATTTATTTTTGACAATGTATTTATATTGGGAAAAGCAATAGGATTATATAGAAAATTGTAAAAAAAAAATAAGTTACTTATTTTTTTTTACAATTTTTCAGGATATTCACCATTTTCTATTAATGTTTTAATATTTTTAACAATACTATCCTTATCTTCTCTATATGTTATTCCCATCCAAACTGCATTTGTATCTATTACTTTTACCTTTATTTCATTATTGTTAATTCTTTCAAATACTGCATCTGGAATAAGATATTCACTTGTTAACAAATTATCTTTATTTTTATTTACAAAATCAATAAAATGATCGTTTAAGTAATCTATCATATCGGGTTTAAAGCAAAACATATTCATAGATACTATAGTATCATTACCTGCATAAAAACCAGCTCTACCATCTAAAGGTTCAACTTTTATTTTATTATTTTCTTTGTAAACACTTGATTCAATTAAATTAGTTAAATATCCATCATTTTTTTCACAATAACCTCTTTTTACAGCTCCATTTTCAGTTAATGTATTCCCTATTAAATAACCTATCATAGCGTAATCATTAGTATTTTCTTTTAGAAACTGAGCTGCTTTGATATATGCATCTCTTCCATAAAAATCATCTGCATTTATTACTACAAAAGGTTCGTTAACTACACCTTTTAGACACATTATTGCATGCCCTGTTCCAAGAGGTTTTACTCTTTCCTCTGGAATAGATATACCTTCTTTAATATTTTTCATACTTTGGAATACATATTCCACTTTTATTTTATCTTCAATCCTCTTACCTATAGTGTTTTTAAATATGTCATAGTTTTCTTCTTTTATAATAAACACTACTTTAGTAAAACCAGCTTTTATAGCATCATAAATAGAATAATCTATTATAAATTCTCCATTTGGCCCTACTGGCTCTATTTGTTTTAATCCACCAAATCTACTGCCCATTCCAGCAGCCATAATAACTAATGTCATTTTATTCCTCCTTTAAACATTATTAATGGTTTCATTTTTGTACTATCTTTATCATATATTTTATATACTGAAATTGCTTCATTATTCTTTATAAATAATATTTTATCATTATTATATATATTATCTATAATAGCTCCGTTTGATATTTTTTTTAATAAATTATCATCAGGTTCTATTTTTTCATAATCTAAAATATCAACTATATTTATCAATTTATCACAACTTACATCTTCCAATTGAATCGAATCTTTTATTGAAAAATTTCCAAGCTTTGTTCTTCTTAAACTAGTCATAATACCAAAAGAATTTAAACTATAGGATATATCCCTAATTAAACTTCTTATATAAGTTCCTTTGGAAACTGTACATTTAAAGTTAAATATAGTTTTATCATCCTTATATTCAACATCCCCAATTAATTCTATGCTTTTTATATTTACATTCCGTTTAGGAAGTTCGACATCGATATTTTCTCTTGCGTACTCATATAATTTTTTACCATTTATTTTTATTGCAGAATATATTGGAACTTCTTGTAAATAGCACCCTTTAAATTTATTTAATGCTTCTATTATTTCAAATCTATCTTTTATACATTTTTCTTTTCTTAATACTTTTCCTGTACTATCTAATGTATCTGTTTCAATTCCAAGTTCAACAGTAGCAATATATTCCTTATCATCACAAGTCAATATACTAACAAGCTTAGTTGCACTTCCCACACAAACCACAAGTACACCTGTAGCAATTGGATCCAATGTACCTGTATGTCCAACCTTTTTTACTAAGAATTTTTTTGAAATATTATTAACAACATCTCTGCTAGTAATACCTTTTGGCTTATCTATTATAAATATTCCATCCATGCTATACACCTACAACAATTGTAACATATATCATAAAAAAAAACTACATTAATTCAAATGTAGTTCCTTCTCTAGTGTCTTTTAATATAATTCCTTTATTTTGTAATTCTTTTCTTATATCATCTGCTTTATCATAATCTTTATTATTTTTAGCAATATTTCTTTCTTCTATTTTAGAATTAATATAATCTAATAAATTTTCATCAATTTCTTCTTCTTTTAACAAATCAAGACTTAATACTTTATCAAAATCTTGTATTAAATACAATTTTGTATTATTATTTAAATCACTCTTTAAAACATCGTAAAGTACAGTCAATGCATTAGATGTATTAAGATCGTTTTCAAGTTCTTTTTTAAATGATTTTTGATATTCTTTTGCTTTATTCAAATCTAAATCAGAATCATCCTTATGAATATTTTTTATTTTACTTAATAACTTGTCATATGTTTTATCAGCGCTATCTAATAAATCAAAAGTAAATAATATTTGTTTACGATAATGAGATTGCAAGCACAATAACCTATATGATAACGGATTATACCCCTTTTTTTCTAAAAGTGATACTGTTAAAAATTCACCCTTAGATTTACTCATTTTACCGCTTGCATCATTTAAATGTTCAGAATGGAACCAATAATTACACCACTTATGTCCAATGCGACTTTCTGTTTGTGCGATTTCATTTGTATGATGTGGGAATATATTATCGACACCTCCACAATGTATATCAAGATATTCTCCCAAATATTTTAATGAAATTGCAGAACACTCGATATGCCATCCAGGATATCCTAATCCCCATGGTGAATCCCATTTTAATTCTTGAGAATCAAATTTAGATTTTGTAAACCACAAAACAAAATCAGTTTTATTTTTCTTATTTACATCTAAATCTACATCATCTCGTACTGCTTCTTTTAAAGATTCTTCAGTATGATTAGTTAATACATAGTAATTATCAAGTTTGGAAGTATCAAAATATACATTTCCACCACTAAAATATGCATATCCATCATTTTCAAGTTTCTTTATAAATTTTATATATTCATCTATCTCTTGTGTAGCTTTAACAACGGTTTGTGGCCATTTTATATTTAATTTACGGCAATCTTCTTTAAATACATTAGTATAAAAATCAGCTATTTCAAGAACAGTTTTATGTTCCCTTTTTGCACCTTTAAGCATTTTATCTTCACCAGTATCAGCATCACTAGTTAAGTGTCCAACATCAGTAATATTCATGCATCTTTCTACATTATAACCTATATATTGCAATGTTTTTTCTAAAATATCTTCCATTATATAAGTTCTAAGATTGCCTATATGAGAATAATGATAGACAGTAGGTCCACAAGTATACATTTTTACCTTATTTTCATCATTAGGTATAAATTCTTCTACCTTCCTAGTCAAAGTACTATAAATTTTCACAAAATCACCTTCCAATTAATTATATCATAAATATTAATTAATTTAACAAAATAAGTGCCCATATTGAACACTTATTTTGTTTTTACAAATTCAGTTGGATCATTAGCTTTACCACATTCACCATCTATAATATTTTTAATATATTGATTTCCATCTGATAAATTTTGTTGAACATAATCAATATAAGTACTATCTATTTCTATTGGTAAATTATGAAGAGTATATAATATAACATCATTATTTACAAAATTTACACCTTCACTGATTTCTTGCCACATTACTGATTCTTCTACTATTTTACCATTTTCATCTTTGTATTTATGTACAAAATCTTGTTTAGTAAAATATTTATATAGATTTTGAAAATATGGGTTATCAAATACTTGCTTATATGTATTATCACTTTTTACTGTTTCAGTTAACTTAGCAGCATTAAACTGTACAAAGTCAAGCGCTATAGAATCAACCATACCATTTTCTGTTTCTTTATATGAGTCTATCAAAAGATCTGATAACCATAACATCTTATCTTTATTTTTATCATTATAACTTGTAATTGAATCTATCAATAATATAACATCATCTACTTGCTCATCATCATATCCTTCCAATATTTCTCTTTTATCTTTTGTTGAAACTTTATCTGATGCCAAGTATTTCAAATTTAAATAATTAACTAAATTACTTTCTGTTTTATTAGATACATTTATTTTTCCAGCTAAAAATTGAGTTAACTTTTTATCCATACTTTTTGATTTTTCTACAATGTCAACTTCAGATACCTCATCGACAAGATTTCTCAATATTTCTAGTTTAGTTTTAATTTGAGCTTTATTATTTTGATCATCAGTTCTTTCGTCTAATTTTTTATATTTATCTTCTTCTATATAATTTCTTGCATAATATGCAGCTGTTCTTGCATATCCTTGCGCAAGAGCTCTTAAACCTAAACTTAAATCTCTAACTTTAAACTCAACACCATTTTCAGTAATTTTATCTTCTTTAACGAACAAAGTATAAATTTTATCAAATTCAGATACTATAACCTTAGAATCATCACTAGTCATTATCTTATTTGTTATATTTATTATATTTGATAATATTACTGATTCATCAGTCAACTCTTTAGGTAAACAATCACTTAAATCTACAATCTTTCCAGATTGAATCATTTCACCTTCAAGTACATCTAAAAAATCACTTAAATCGTCCATCATATTATCTGAATCAATTATACTTTTAAAATTAGAAATTACATCTGCATTAATTTTACCATTTTCATCTTCTTTAGCTATTTGATTTAGTAAAAATATTAATGTTGTATTTTTTATTACATCATCATTTAAAGTTGGAAATACTTCTTTAAAATTGTCAACAGTAGAATTTACCATTTCTTTTTCATTTGCATATTTATCTTGTTCTACCATAGTTGGTCCTATTATAGTAACTACCTCTGTAGTTGTTGTCTCTTCAGATTTGTTTTTATTTCTTGCACAACTTGATAAAGCTGTTACTGACATAATTCCAGCTAATGTAACAGAAACGATTTGTCTATAAAGTTTATATTTTTTCATATAAAGTCCCCCTTAATTGCAGTATATAATAGCACAAATATATGTATTTGTCAAATCATAATATTACTTTAATACCATAAAAATTTATTCCTCATATCTTGAAATATTTAAAATAATTCCAATAGATATCATTATTATTAATAAACTAGAACCTCCATATGATAAAAATGGTAAGGTTACACCCGTTACTGGTACAAGACCAACTACTACACTTAAATTAAGTATTGATTGAAATATTAAACCAAATGTTATACCAAATGATAAATATTTTCCGAATAAATCATTACATTTTATACTTATTTTTAAACAACTATAAAATATAATTATAAATAATGAAGAGATAATCAGTATACCCATAAAACCAAATTCTTCTGAAATAATTGAAAATATAAAATCTGTTTGTGGTTCTGGTAAATAAAAATGTTTTTGTATTGAATTTCCAAATCCAAGTCCAAATAATCCACCAGGACCTATACTATATAATGATTGTATAATTTGAAATCCGCTACCTAGAGGATCACTCCAAGGATCCAAAAATGATAATATTCTTTTTAAACGATATGGCGCGATTAATATAAGACAAACTATCCCTATTACACCTACAATACCAAATTTTATAAATATTTTCATATCTAATCCTGCTATAAATAGCATACCTATTATTGTCATAACAAGTACTGTTCCTGTTCCAAAATCTGGTTGTAATAATATTATTCCAAATATAAACATTGTTATTATTAATATTGGAAGAACTCCTTTTTTAAAATTTTTCATACTATTTGGATTATTAGATAAATATTTTGAAATAAATATTATTAATCCTAATTTTGCAAATTCACTTGGTTGTATACCGAATGAACCTATACCAAACCAACTTCTAGATCCATTTCTAACAGTACCTATTCCTGGTATAAGTACCAATATTAAAAGTGTAATACATATGAGTAGTATTTTATTTGAATACTTAAAATATTTTTTATAATTTATCTTACTTACTGTAATCATTAGTACTGTTCCTACAAGGAAAAATAATAATTGATTTTTCAAATATTTATACGGATCATTATATTTATATTCAGCCCAAATATATGATGAAGAATATATCATTATTACACCAAAAAGTGATATCAATATAACACTTATAAATAATGTCAATTCTACCTTTTTATTCTTCATTTTTTCACCTATATAATTTTATTTTATTTAAACAAAAAAAGAACACTATGTTCTTTTAAGGATTAAGTCTTGTTGGACCTCTATATATCAATGTTGCTTCACGGATATTATCTATTTCAAATATTTTCATAATTATCCTTGAAAGACCAACACCATATCCACCATGTGGAGGACAACCGTATTTAAAGAAATCCAAATAAAATTCCAAATCTTCTGGTTTTATTCCTTTTTCTTTTATTTGCTCTTTTAAAACAGAATATCTATGTTCTCTTTGAGCTCCACTAGTTATTTCAAGTCCTTTAAATAATAAATCATAAGTTTGTGTTACACCATTCTCATCTTTCATTACATAAAAACTTCTTGATTCATATGGATAGTTAGTAATAAATACAAAATCACTATTATATTTTTCTTTCGCGTATTTACACATAAGTTCTTCTTCCTGTCTTTCAAAATCAATAGGATTTTCACCAACATAGTTATACTCTTTTTTCATGATTTCTTTAGCGTCATAAAAGTTTATTCTAGGAAATTTATTTGTTACATCACTTACTTCTACATTAAATATATTTTTTATCTTATCACCATAATTTTCTTTTAATTTAGTCATAAAATATTTTATCCACTCTTCTTCTGCATCCATTACATCATCAACAGAATTAATCCAAGAAATTTCACAATCAATCATTTGTATTTCAGAAGCATGGTAACTAGTATGTGAGTTTTCAGCTCTAAAAACTGGTCCTATTTCAAATACTTTATCAAAATTTGCTGCCATTGTCATTTGTTTATAAAATTGTGGAGATTGAGAAAGGCAAGCTTTTTGTCCAAAATAATCTAATTTAAAAGTCTCTGCACCAGATTCTGCTGCTTGAGCACTTATCTTTGGAGTATGTATTTCTCTATATCCATTTTTATACCAATACTCTCTCATCATATGTTGAATAAAAGATTCACATTCAAATAACAAATTATTATCTTCTCTTCTAAGATCTAAAAATCTCCAATCTAATCTTGTTTCTCTAAGTGTATTATCTTTATTTTTTATGTCTATAGGAAGTTCTGGTTGTGATATTGATGTTACTTCTATATCACTTGGAATAAGTTCCATACCATTTAATTTTACTTTAGGATTTTCAACTACTTTACATTTTACTTTTATTGTACTTTCCAAAGTTAAATTAGAAACTATATCTATCATTTTTTTATTAGTTTCTAATGATTTTTCTATTGTTATTTGAACTTTACCTTTTGAATCTCTAAGAATAACAAATTGAACCCACTGTAAATCTCTTATATTATCTACAAATCCACTAACTTCAATTTCTTTACCATAATAATTACTAAGTTCATTTAAATATATCTTTTTCATGTATCCTCCTTTATTCTTCGTTTTCTAAAGTATTTTCATCTAAAAAATCAATTAAATTGGAGCTAGATACCTTGTACTCCTTCTTAGTTTCATTATTTTTTACTGTTAAAATACCACTATTTATTTCATCATTTCCAATTATAATTATAAATTTAGCTTTTAGTTTATCTGCTACTTTAAAATTATTTTTAAGATTTCTATTATTATAGTCTATCTCTGATATAAAACCATTCATTCTTAAGTCTTGACATAAATGGAAAGCATATTCTCTATTTTCTTCACCCATAGGTATCAAATAACAGTCTATATTATCTATTATAGGTAATTCTATTTTTTCATATTCTAGTGCGGTCATAAGTCTTTCCATTCCCATAGCGAATCCTACACCACTAGTCTTTGGACCATCTAACATTTCAACTAAATTATCATACCTTCCACCCGCACATAATACATTTTGACTACCAAAACCTTCTACTTTTGCTTCTATTTCAAAAACAGTATGAGTATAATAATCCAAACCTCTTACTAAATTAGTATTAATATTATAATTAATATGAAGACATTTTAAAAATTCTTGAACTTTATCGAAATGTTTTTTACTACTTTCATTCAAATAATCTATTGTCTTAGGTGCATTCTTAATTATATCTAAATTAGCATCTACTTTACAATCTAATATTCTTAAAGGATTTTTACTAAATCTTTCTTTACAATCATCGCATAAGTCATCTATATGTGGTGTGAAATAATCTATTAATGCTTGTCTATAATTGTTTCTAGATTCACTATCACCTAGTGAATTTATATTTACTTTTATATCTTTTAAACCTAATAATTTATAAAAATTAACTGGTATACTAATAACCTCTGCATCTAACATAGGATTACAACTTCCAAACACTTCAACACCAAATTGATAAAATTCTCTAAATCTTCCAGATTGTGGTCTTTCATATCTATACATAGGTCCATAATACCATGCTTTTGTTGGACTTAAATAACTACCATATATTTTATTTTCTATGTAACTTCTAACAATTCCTGCAGTTCCTTCTGGTCTAAGGGTGATTAATCTATCACCTCTATCCTTAAAATCATAAGTTTCTTTTGAAACAATATCACTTGTCTCTCCTACGCTTCTATGAAATAAATTACTGTATTCAAAAACTGGAGTTCTAAAATATTCATAATTATATTTCTCCATTAGTCCTTCTATTAATTCTTCAATATATAATATTTTTTTGCCATATTCACCATAGACATCATATGTTCCTTTAGCTTTTTGTATCATATGAATTCACCTCTTTTTTATTTCAAAATTATTTAAATAATATCATTTTTTTATAATATTATCAATATCTTTCTCCAAATTTATTAAAATGATTTGTAATAGTAATTTTTTTACCATTTGAATATTCTTTATATCTAACAGGAAATGATATTTCTTGTCGCTCTTCATTAGCCAATCTTAATTTTTCAATTAATAAAGTAATTCTTTCTTTTGGATAGCCGTATATTTTTTCATAAATAACTTTTACTGCATCCATAATAATATCGCCATCAATACTTTTATTGACATGCTTTAGTATGTAATTTCCTAAATCATAAAGTAATTCTTGTTCTTCATAATTACATTCATTTATTTTATATTTTTTATCTAAAAAATCTACATAATTTTTATCAAGACAAGATAATATAAATATTATTTTATCTATTATATCTTGTAAATCGTCGTGCAGATGCCTAGATAACAAAAAATTTATTTTTTCATAAAATTCATAAATATCTTTAATATTAAATAGATCTATTATTTCATAAGTATCTATCCATAAATAATTATATTCCAAAACTGACTCACTATCGGTAAATGCAAGATAATTATAATAATCATTACCTAAATCATTATCCCAAGTTGGATCAGAGTGATAAAATCCATTTATTCCATATTTGTTATCTTTGATATAAACATATCTTCTAGCATGTCCTACCTTTTCTGTAGATATAGCTTCTTTTTGATAATTACCATATTGATATGAAGTATCAACTTTTAAACTAAGATTTATATTTGGTATTTGAAGCTTGTCCAATAAACTACCAAAAAGTTCTGAAAAACCAGCACACACTATATAATCATTTTTTAAAATTAAATGTAAGTTTCTTGCAGCTAATTTATCCTCATCATTTTCTTTATACTCTTTAAATTGTTTTGTTAAATTATATGCATATATATATTTTTCAAATGGACTTAAGTTTAGTGCTTGCTCTACCATAAGATTTAATAAATTATCTAATTTAAAATATTCATTTAAGTTTATAAGGGTATTATCTAAATATATAAATAAATTTTCATATTGTTTATTTTTTAAATTTAGATTTTCTAACTGTTCTTTATTGATTAATAAAATTACTTTGTTTTTCTTATTTAACAAATGAAGTCTAGAGCATATATCATCAATACTTAAAAACGAAGACTCAAATAATATTATGTTAGCTTCAGAACCTATAAATTTTAAATTATAAATTTCTTCATCACTTAATTTTTTATCTAAAAATATATTTTTAGTTGATTCACTACTTATTTCACAGTACTTATATTTATCTATTAAGTATCTTTTTTTATTATAAGCTATAATAGGATCAAAAACTTCAATTAACTCTTCATCAACACTGCCAGTATAAATACCTTTTATATTAGAGTCTTTAAGTTTTAAGTAATCTGATTTTTTTAATACATATTTTTCATTATCAGATGAATCAATTTTTCCTAGTGTTAATAACTTAATATAATTATTCTTGGATATTGAAAATATTAAATCATCATTTATTAAATAATTAGTTGCAATACAAAAATCTTCTGAAACTGATTTGTTTACAATATTTATAATAAGGGTATCTACATCTTTTTTATGTTTTAAATACCATTTTTCATTTATATATAAACAATAACCTGTTACTAAATTTTCTACAATTACAAACGGATTATCAAAGCTTTGCTTTATATGTATACTTCCATCTAAAAAATCAGAATTATAAGTTGAAACATAATTTATTTCTAAATCATTGATTAATGCTTTAATTGAAGTCAAATTAAATGATCTACATTTATTAATATTTTCCCCCATAAATTACACCAATCTATTCAGTTTTTTTAACTTTTATTATATTTTTAGCTATATCATCTTTAAAATATTTATAAGTTGTCATAGCTATTATAGCTAGTGGGAATGAAATAAATACACCAATAATTCCAAATAAAATTCCACCAGCAAAAAGAGCAATTATTGTAATTAGAGGATGTATTGAATTAGTTTTTCCATAAACAGTCGGATTTATTACATAACTATCTACTGCACTTAATACAACAAATACAATGACAGTTTTTACCAAAAGTGATGGGCTTACAACAAATGCTGTTATAGCAGCTATTATGTTTACAGCAATACCTCCAAAATATGGTATTAAATTTGCAACTGCAGCCAAAAATCCTAAAAGTATTGCATTAGGGTGACCAATTAATGTATAAACCAAAGTATATTCTATCAAAGTTATTATCATTATTTGTACCAAGCCACTTAAATATTTTTTCATTTCATCATCCAAACTTCTTACATATGTAAATACTTTTCTAGATTTTTTACTGAAGAAAAATTTTGTTTCTTCTCTTATACTATCCATATCTATTAAAAAATAAATGAAAGAAGCAAAAATAATAAAAATCTGTGAAATCAAGCCTAATGAAGAATCTATCAAATTAATAGCGCCATCAGAAACATAAGTTCCTAAATTATTTATTATAGTTTGAAAGGTTCCAGTTAAACTTGTTTCTAATCCTGCAAAATTGAAATCAAAATTAGATTCTCCTAATGAAGAAATAAATGCAAGTATACTATCAAACAAGCTTTTTAACTGTCCTATCATTATTGTTGTTATCAAATAAATAACTAATGTGGCAAGAGAAAGAATCAAAAATATTATAATTATTATTCCAAGCCATTTTGGTACTCCTTTATCTTGCATTTTTCTTAAAAATGGATGAAGAGCATACGCAAATGCAAAAGCGAAAAGGAATGGTAAACCTATTTGTAATATTTTATTAACTACCCCAATCCATAGATTACCAGTTTGATATAATAAAAATATTATTAAAACTATAATAGCTAAGTTTACTAATTTAAAATCTAACTTATTTTTTAACATATTATTACCTACTTTCTAATATTATAGTCGCTGGACCATCATTAATTATATTTACCTTCATATCAGCACCAAATATACCAGTTTCAACATTAACATAGCTACTTAATTTTTTATTAAATTCATCGTATAATATTTTTGCTACATTACCTGGAGCTGCTGAAATATAACTTGGTCTATTACCCCTTTTTGTATCTGCATATAATGTGAATTGTGATATACTAAGAATACTACCACCACATTCCAAAATTGATTTATTCATAACCCCATTTTCATCATCAAAAATTCTTAAGTTGATTACTTTCTTAACCATATAATCAATATCTTTACTACAATCTTCATGTGTAAAACCTACAAGTAATACCAAACCTTTATCAATTTTACCTACTATTTTATTGTTTACCTTTACACTTGAATTTAAACTTTTTTGTACTATTATTTTCATTTTATAAGCCTTTCAACCTGAATTACATCATTTAATGTTTCTATATCGTTAATGAATTTTAATAAATTTTCTTTATCAGTTACAAGTACCATAATATCAAATAAATAATCTTCTGATGTATTAAGCATATTTATACTTTGAATTATAATATCTGACGATGAAGTTTTAGAAATTACATCAATAAGAACGCTCTTATTATTAGTTGCATGCAATAAAATATTAGTTGAATATTTTTTACTTATTATATCATTCCATTTTACATCTATTAATCTTTCATCTAGTTCACTAACATTAGGACATACACTTCTATGTACACTTATACCATTTCCTTTTGTTATATACCCTACTATTCTATCACCAGGAATAGGTTTACAACAAGAGGCTATATTTACTTTTATTTCGTCAATTCCTTCTACTATTATATCATTTTTTATAGATGTTTTATCTTCTTTAGAAGAATTTATTCTACTTAGAATAATATTTTCTTTTGGTATTGGTTTGTTATTTACAATATTCACAACAGAAGTTGGGCTAAACTTTCCATTCCCAATTCCTATATATAAATCTGTTAAATTATCTAAATGTACTTCATCCAATATTTTTTCAATATTTTCATCTTTGTAAAATTCTGATAATGTTATTTTCTTTTTCTTTAATTCTTTATTTAATAAATCTTCACCCTTTTTTAGATTTTCTTCTTTATCAATTTTATTAAAATATGATTTTATCTTATTTTTAGCTTGAGCAGTATAGGCCATGTTTATCCATTCTCTTGATGGTGTTTGAGATTTATTTGTATTTATTTTTACTATATCGTTATCTTGAAGCTTATAATCAAGTGGTACTATATTACCATTAACTATTGCCCCCACCATAGAGTCCCCAACCTTACTATGAACTCTATAGGCAAAATCTATTGGTGTTGCACCAAGTGGTAATTCGATTACATCACCTTTAGGTGTAAATACATATATTATATTTTTAAGTACATCCTCTTTTACACTGTTTATGAAAGTTTCATCACTCTGTTCTTCTTGCGAAAGTTCCATTATAGATCTAAAAAATTGTAATTTTTCTTCCATTGCAGATTGCATAATTGTTTTGCCTTTTTCTTTGTAAGACCAATGAGATGCTATTCCGTGTTCTGCAACTTGATCCATCTCATAAGTTCTTACTTGAATTTCATATAATTGTCCATTTTCACCAAAAACTGTAGTATGAAGTGATTGATAACCATTTTCTTTAGGCATAGCAATATAATCTTTAAATCTTTTAGGAATAGGTCTATATTTTGAATGAATAATTCCTATTGCTTGATAACAATCTTGCTCTGTATCAACAAATATCCTAAGTGCTAGTAAATCATATATATCACTGAATCGTCTACCAGTATCTAATTTTTTATAGATACTATAAATACTTTTAGCTCTACCCTTTATTTTATGTTTAATTCCGTGACTTTTTAACAAATTAGTTAAAGATTCCTTCATTAATTCAACATTATTATTTCTCTCAACTTTAGATTGATTTAATTTTTCCACAATTGAAAAATAAACATCAGGTTTGGAATATCTAAGTGATAAGTCTTCAAGTTCGCTTTTAATTTTATTCATACCTAACCTATGAGCTATAGGAACTAATATTTCCAATGTTTCTAAAGCATTCTCTTTTTGCTTTTTTTCACTTAAAATCCACAAAGTTCTCATATTATGAAGTCTATCGGCTAACTTAATAATTATTACTCTAACATCTTCCGTAAGTCCAACTAATATTTTTCTATGATTTGCAAGTATAGCTTCATTATCTCCATTAAAATTTAATTTATTTATTTTTGTAACACCATCTACTAAATTAGCTATTTCTAAACTAAATTCATTAGCTATTTCTTCTTTAGTTGCATTTGAATCTTCAATTGTATCGTGAAGTAGTGCGGCGCATATTGTCTGATAATCAGCGTTTACATCTGCAAGTATATATGCTACATTTAATGGATGAATAATATAATCCTCACCTGTATGTCTTTTTTGACCAAAATGTTTTTCAAAAGCAAAAAGGTAAGCTTTAGTAATCATCTTTTTTTCATTTTCATTATTAATATAAGTTGATATTTTTTCAAATAATTCATCAAAAGTTATATTTGGTTTATCTTTTCTCATTTTGATCACCACATGATTATTGTACCAAATTTCTGACGAAAAGTCTTTAGTTTTTAATCAATTTCTATTTACAAAAAAAGCACTTGAGTTTAAT
>CANQFF010000017.1 GCA_947598345.1 uncultured Bacilli bacterium | reverse complement strand
TTTTGATTAACAAAGGAATTTATTCATAATATATATAGTTTTATTGCTTAAATTAATATTTTTAATTATTTTTTCCATATCCTTTATATTTAAATCGTCTATTTTTTTATAATCATCCAAGATTACCTTATCATAATTCATAATATTACCCATTATTTTATTATTTATTGAATAAATACTATCACTTCTATATATACAATTACTTTTTCTAACTTTCTTTTTTCTTTCTAATTCTTCTTCATCTATATTTAAATCTTTTAACTCTTCTTGAATTAAATCTAATACCTTATCAATATCATTTGATTCTAACATTAATATTACCAATATATGCTTATCAGTATTTACTATTGTTATATCAATATCTCTTGTAATTAAATTTAAACTTTTTAATTTCTCATTTAAATTAGATGTACTGCCTAATTTTAAATCAAACAATATACTCAAATATGTTTTTATATCGTTTATATTCTTACCCATCTTTGTACAATCGATTTTATATCCAATTCCTAATTTAGGTATTTCTATATCCATATTAGTTGTTTGTTTTTCTTTTTCAACTTTATTAGGTTCATCATAATTTTTTACTTTTATAGGTTTAAAATCATCAAATCGCTTTTTTTCTTGATTTATTTTAACTAATTCAATTGCTTCTTTTGGATCTACATTTCCAGTAATTACCAAAAACATATTAGATGGATGATAAAAAGTATTATAACAATTGTATAAATCTTCTTTAGTTATAGAATATACATCATCAACTGTTCCAGCTATTGGATATTTTATTGGATTTTTTATAAATGCATTATATATAATTCCATCATACATTTTAAAAAATGGCTCATCATCATACATTTTTATTTCTTGTTCAATTATTCCTTTTTCTTTTTCTACATTTTCATCGGTAAAATAAGGTGATTGAACATAATCAAGTAGATAATTTAAATTTTCTGCAAATGAGTTTGCACCACTAAATAAATAAGTTGTCTTATAGTTAGATGTATTAGCATTTGCATCGCAACCTCTTTCTGAATAAAATGTAAAAGGATCAACATCATCTTTTTGTTCGAATACTTTATGTTCCAAAAAATGTGCGACTCCAAGAGGAACCTTTATCATCTTTTTACTACCGTTAGGTATAAATTCATTATATATAGAACCAAATTTAGTTGTAAAAGTAACATATATACCATTAACATTATCTTTTGGAACTACATATACTTCAAGTCCATTATCCAATTTTTCATAAAAAAGTTCCAAATCTAACTTCTCTAAATTATGCTTTTTCATTTGCTTCTCCCTCCAATAAATATATAGTATCCAGATGTATTTTAGAAGCTAATTTAATTACATCACTATGTGTAACTTTATTAATTTTATTAAATCTTTCTTTAATATCATCACTTTTTAAATACTCTATTCCGGCATATAAACTAAGCAAACTTTGTGGGCTATCTTCCAATTCTTTTAAACTGTTTATATAAGTAATTTTAGCTTTTATTATATCCTCATCAGAAAACTTACCTTTTTTCATATTTGAAACTTCTTTTTTAATAAGTAAAAGTGTCTTTTTAAAATTATTTTTATCTATTCCGGCATTAATAGTTAATATACTATTTAGTGGTTGACCTACAGAAGATATACTGTAACATAAACTATTTTCTTCCCTAACCGTTTTAAAAAGTTTTGAATCTGGGCCTCCACCTAATATATATGAATAAACATTAAGCACATATCTAAGTTCAAAGTCTGACATTTTATCTATTTTGTAACCTAAAACTAATTTACTTTGATTTATTTTTTGTTTTTCTTTTACAGTTTTAGGTCTAAATCTAACTTTTTTAGGTCTTATAAAGTGTGAATCAGATGGCTTTTTTAATGTCTTAATCTTTGAAAATGCTTCATCAATTGTTTTAACGATATGTCTTTCATTTACATTCCCTATTACAAATATATCAATTATATCATTAGTTAAAATAGATTTATAATAATTATATAGTTTTTCACTATCAACCTTTTCTAAATCTTCTATATAACCACAACTTCTATATGATGTATAAGAATTTGGTTCCATGTTTTCAAGCATTCTTATTCTGCTATAGCTATCTGGATCTTCTTTACTTGCGATTATATTATCTTTTAACAAATTGTATGCAAGTTTAAAATTTTCTAAATTAAAAACGGTTTTATGACCTTTTTTTTCTACATTAGGTTTAAATATTAAATCAGCTAAAAATTTTATTGATTTATCCATCATTCCCTTTTCTGTATATTCTTCATTTAAAAAAGTCACATCAAATCCTAGTACACTATATTTTCCAGACATATAAGTCATTCCCTTATAATATAGTTCATATAAATCCTCAGTGGCAATAGACATAAGCCTTTTTGTTGGATATTCTGCTGTAGATTCACACAACATATTTACAATCATATTTCTATATGTTATTTCTTCTTTTGATAATTTTCTTTTAAAATTTATTTTTACTGTAACTGTTTTAAATTTCTTTGTTTTAATTACATGTAAGTTATATGAATATGTACTTATCTTTTCATACTTCACTTTACTCACCTCTACATTCTATTATGTACTAAACTTAAGGTTTTATAAATTTAATATGGATTCCAAAGCAAGTTTTATCATTTCGTTAAATGCAGTTTGTCTTTCTTTACTATTTGTTTCTTCACCTGTTATAAGATTATCTGAAATTGTTAGTATACAACTAGCATTCTTTTTTAAAGAAAGTGCATTATAAAAAAGAGCAAAAGATTCCATTTCACAACATAAACATTTTTTATTTTCATATAATTCATTTGGATCTACATTGCTATAAAATATATCTGTTGTATGTATTCTTCCCTGTGTTATATTTAAATTTAAATTTTTTGCTGTTTCAATTATCTTATTATTTAAATATTCACTAGACTTTATTATATCATCATTATAACCTTGATTCTTAGCAAAATTAGAATCACTATATGATTCGTTTACCAAAACAATATCATACAAATTCAAATCTTTACTATATGATCCAGCTGAACCTACTCTAATAATATTTTCTACTCCATAAAATTTATATAATTCATATGAATATATTCCAATACTTGGCATACCCATGCCACTTGCCATTACTGTAATTCTTTTTCCTTTATAAAAACCTGTATAAGCAAACATGTTTCTTACTGTATTTACTAACTTTGCATCAGTTAAAAAATTATCCGCTATGTGTTTAGCTCTTAGTGGATCACCTGGCATAATAACTGTTTTTGCTATACTGCTAATTTCTGCTTCAATATGTGGTGTCATATATTACCTCCTAATTATATTATATCATGCTTTCTAATTTTTAAATATTATAAAATTATAGATACCATAATTTTTCATTATTTTTCCTAACTTCTTTAATAATACCACTGCCAAGACATATATCTTTATCATAAAATACACAAGCTTGACCTGGTGTAACTGCCTTTACACCTTGTTTATAGGTAACCAATATTTTATCCTTATCTAACCATTCTAATGTTACTGGATTATCTTTTTGTCTGTATCTAAATTTAGCCATACAATTTTTAGGTTTATCATCTGAAAGCCAATTAATCGTATCTACTATACAAGAATCTGTTATCAAATAATCATTATCTTCACCTATGCAAACATATAATACATTTTTGGATAAATCTTTTCCAACTACAAACATTCTATCTGGAAATCCACCAATATAAAGTCCCCTTCTTTGACCTATTGTATAATTCATAAGACCTATATGTTTACCTATAACTTGATCAGTTTCTATATTTACTACATCACCAGGTTGATTAGGTAAATAATTTTTTAAAAAATTAGTAAAATTTCTTTCACCAATAAAACAAATTCCAGTAGAATCTTTTTTAGTTGCTGTAATAAGACCATTTTCTTCTGCTATTTTACGAACTTCTTTTTTAGTCATTTCACCTATAGGGAATAATACATTACTAAACTGTTCTTTGCTCACCTGCGCTAAAAAATAAGTTTGGTCTTTATTCTCATCTATTGCTTTAAGTAAATTACCATCCTTTAATCTTGCATAATGACCTGTAGCTATATAATCAGCCCCAAGTTTTAAAGCTTCTTTAGCAAACATATCAAATTTAATATATTTATTACACATAATATCAGGATTAGGTGTTCGCCCTTTTTTTAATTCATCTAAAAAGTATGTAAACACATAATCCCAGTATTCCTTAATAAAATCTTTTCTATACAAAGGAATTCCTAACTTATCACATACTTCTTTAGCATCATTATAATCTACTTCCTGTGGGCATATTCCTAAATCTGTGGTAGGCGCACCAGATAATTCTCCATCAGCAAAAGAGTCCCAATTTCTCATAAACAAACCTATTACATCGTAACCTTGCTTTTGTAACATTATTGCTGCTACACTGCTATCAACACCGCCACTCATACCTATTACAACTTTTTTCATGTTATCACCAACTTTTACATAATAAATCCACTTAAAGTATACCATAGACAATTCAAAAAGTCATTATTTTTATTATTTTTATAAAGAAAAAAGATAAAATATAAATTTTACCTTTTGTTACCTAAATGTATAAAACATTATATAGTAGTCTTTGTACTCAGTAACGAAGTACATTATTATTATACTCAGTCTTCTATCTTATATTCATAAGTTTTTACATTAATTGCAATTCCTATGACCAAAATATATGAAATTATATAAGTAATTAACATAAGTATTACTATATTAGATAAACTTCCATAAAACAAATTATAATTAGAAAAATGCGTTACCCAATATGAGTATATTTGTATAACTACTATCCAACTTATTGTTGTAAATATTGCACCTCTTGTTGTATGCTTACTCATGATTTTCCAATCTGGTGCGATAGTATATATTAACTTCACATTAAAGAATATTACAAGTAAAGCAAATGGCCACTTTAATATAATAAATGTATTATAAATTATCATTACTAAATTTTTATCTGAAATTTGTTTTAATAACAAATTTACAATATGATTACCAAAAGCTAAAAAGCCTAACATAAATATAAATAAAAGTATCATTATAATTATAATAATCATAGCTTTTATTCTTCTTTTAACATAATCAGAATTTGGAAATCCATATAAATTATTACTTGCAAGTATTATTGCATGAGCACCATTGCTTGCTAAGAAAAAACCTATAATCATAAATATTCCAACATTACTATCAAAAGCTTTACCTTCTACAAAAGAAGCAAGTACAGAAGCAACTCCGCTTGGAAGAGCTATATCGAATAAATTTACTAAGGAATTAATATCAAGTGAAAAACTACCCGCAATTACCCCTATAAGTGTTAATATAGGAAATATTGAAAGTACAAGAAAAAAAGCTAAATTACCTGGAAGATACGCCATACTAGGCGTCATAATTATCTCAAATAATTTTTTAAAATATCTTTTTATTTTTTTCATAAACTATTTTTCTTTTATATGTATTAAACCTTTTGAAACTTCTTCTAGTGCCTTACCTATATTTTTAGAAGATTTATATTCACTTAGTTGATAATAATCACTTTCTTCCATTTCTTTTACTCTTTTAGAAACAATATTTACAAGCAAAAATTTAGAACCAACTTGATTTAATAATTTATCTATTGATGGATATATCATGTTATCGCCTCCTCCTTAGTATTAATATAAGCATATAACATCTTTTTAATAAGTTCAAGCAAAATGATAAAACTTTACATTTTTTTACACTAATTTACGATATCCAATATAGTTTTAATAGGCTTATCTAACTGCTTATCTATTTTATAGCAGTCTAGTATCTCATTCAAACTTACATCTTTATCTGACATATAGACTTTTAACAATTCCTCATCTTTTTCTACATAATCTCCAACTTTTTTACTTAAAACAATGCCAACACCATAATCTATTTCATCATCCAAAGTATTTCTACCAGCACCAAGTTTTTTTACTATTTCACCTATTTTTAAAGCATCTATTCTATTTATATATCCACTTACTTCACTTTTTATATAAATTACTTTATCAGATATTTTTATTTTATTTATATCTCCACCTTGTCTATTTACAAACTCTACAAACTTATTATAAGCTTCACCATTATTTAATTGTTTGAATAATAAATTTTTAGCTTCTTCATTAGATATTTTTTTTACTGCGCCAACTATTATAGAACAAAGTGATATTACTACTTCTAAAAGATCTGATGGACCATCACCTTTTAATGTATTTATACTCTCTTGAACTTCAAGAGAATTACCTACCGCATATCCAAGTGGTTGATCCATATTTGTTAACATGCAAATTACAGTCTTCTTATAAATTTCACCTATTTTAACCATAATTCTTGAAAGTTCATGCGCATCTTCAAGATTTTTTATTAAGGCTCCACTACCTACTTTCAAATCTATTATTATTATATCAGCACCACTCGCTATTTTTTTAGACATAATACTAGAAGCTATTAATGGTATTGATTCTACAGTCCCAGTCACATCTCTTAAAGCATAAATCTTTTTATCTGCAGGAACTAAATTACCTGATTGACTAACTATAGCAATATTTATATCATTTACTTGTTTAATAAATTCTTCTTGGCTAAGTTTTGTATTAAAGCCTTCTATTGATTCTAGTTTATCAATAGTACCACCTGTATGTCCAAGTCCTCTTCCACTCATTTTAGCTATCTTTATTCCTAAAGAGGCTAAAAGAGGAGCAAATACTAATGTAACTTTATCACCAACACCACCAGTAGAATGCTTATCCACAATAATACCATCTATATTACTTAAATCAATTACATCACCACTGTGTAGCATAATATCAGTTAAATCTATGCTTTCTCTATCGGTCATTCCATTTAAAACTATTGCCATCAAAAGAGAACTCATTTGATAATCTTTTACTGTACCATCAATATAACCATTAACCGCAAAACTAATTTCTTCACGAGTTAGTTCCTGTTTTAATCTTTTTTTATTTATTATATCTATAATATCCATACCATCACCTATTATTAGTATAACACGAATTAAAAAAAAAGAATGTCAAATCCTAATTCATTTACACTTTTACTGTAAACAAAATGTTATTTTTTGTCTTCTTTTTCACTCATTTTTTTAATATATATCATAATTCTATTTTGATTTTGAATAACTTTTTCTAATCTATCGTATAATTGTTCCAAAATTAATTCGCTTTTTAAATCAGTTCTATAATCGTTTTTATTTCTAATTGTATCCTTTTTAGATTGTCTATTTTGACTCATCATTATTATAGGAGCCTGTAAAGATGCAAGACAAGATAACATTAAATTTAACAATATAAATGGGTAAGGATCAATTGCATTTACTAATAAAATTCCATTAATAATAATCCATATTACTAAAAATGCACAGAAAATAATTATAAATGTCCAACTACCTGCAATTTCAGATAATTTATCAGCAACTTTATCACCAAAAGTCATTTTAGAATCATTTTCTTTATCAACATCCACTGTTATAGGATTATTAATTAGAAGATCGATTATTTCCTCTTCATCTTTTTCATATAAATTTTGATTAAGTAACATTTTAACAATATCTCTTTTATTTTTTTCCATAAAAACCTCACACTCCGTAATATTTTATTACTAATCTAATTATATCACAAATATTAAATAGGAATAATTTTTATTTGTACTTTTTTAACTTAATAAATTATTTACAAATTTAATATACTCTTCTATCAAATTACTAGTTTTACTAGAATAAATAACATTTTTAGCAAGTGTTATATCATCTGTAATAATATTATCTACCCCTAAATCTACCATTTTACTTATACTACTTTGAGTATTTACTGTCCAAGCATATAACTCTTTACCTTCTTTATGTACCCTACTTACAAGTGTTTTAGTTACACTAGACGCTTCAATACTAAAATTATCTGCTGCTTTTAATTCATTAATGTCACCATAAGCTAAACTCATGACATAAACTGTATTTATATCTTTATCACATTTTTTTATATTTTCAAGTACCTCATAAACTTGCGATGTAATTACACATTGATCATAAAAATTATATTTTTTTATAATATCTGAAACATATTTTTCAAAATCAGTTTCATTCCCAGTAGGTTTTAGTTCTATATTTAATTTCATATTATTTTCTTTAGCCCATTTAACAACATCTTCAAATAATGGAACTCTTTCACCTTTAAATTTATCACTTAAAAATGATCCTGCATCCAATAATTTAATTTCTTCATAATTTGTTTTCCATATATCTTTATCAACACCTGTAGTTCTTTTTAGATTAGTATCGTGCATAACTATTAATTTTTTATCTTTAGTTTGTTGAATATCTAATTCGATAACATCCGCGCCAAGTTTTTTAGCGCCTATAAATGCACTCATAGTATTTTCAGGATAATATTTGGATGCTCCTCTATGGGCAGTAACTTCCATAGTTTTTATATATTCTATATTTAAATCATATTTATTGTTCATAACAGAATATGTAAATAAAGATCCACTAAATATTATAAGAACTATAACTACATACTTAAATATTTTAAATTTAGTTCCTAATTTTTTACTATCTCTATTATTAATTTTTAAATGATTTACTTTTTCATTTATCTTAGCTTTATTACAATAATATCTAAGAGTAACTATTGCATAATTAATAGGAGTTGACATTAAAGTTATAATTATAAAAGATATGGCTATTAAAATCCATATAATAGTTATAGAAAGACTTGAAAATATATTTACTTTACCCAACCACTTATATATTAAAATTATAAATACTATACCTATTAATATAAATAACATATAAGCTATAAAAATACCTATTTGAGTTAATATAATACTAATAAAATCTTTTATTTTATTTTTTTTACTTAAATTAGCACTTCTTTTTCTTGCCTCTTTAAAACTACAATTTTCAAGTACAAAATAATGAATTACATAAAGCCATCTAAATAACATAATTGTTAATATTATAATTAATATAGAGTACAAAATTAATAATAAAGTATTACTATTTATAAAATCCAATATAAATTCAGGAATAGATATAGTTGATATAAAACCCGTTGATAATCCTATATTTAAAAATGGTATTAAAAATATAACTAAAAAAGGAAGTAATATATTTTTTATATGAAATATACGCAATGATTTTTTACAAGCAAGTATAAATGCATCCTTTATTTTTACTTTCTTCTTTTGATATGAACTATCTAAAATAATTATTACAGTACTTAAATCTATTAATGTATAAAAAGTAATTAATATAATTAATAAAAATAAAAAAATTATAGTTATTGGTTTAGATAAAAAGGCTATTACATTTTCAAAAGTAAGATATTTATATCCACTTACCTTTGTAATTAAATCAAAAAGCGTTAAAAATATAGGGGTAAAAATAAATACGGAAACAAGTTTATATATTAGCTCAAATCCTACTAATGATTTTATATTATATCCTAATATATTTCTTATTGATTTTCTCATAAATCACACTCCTAATACTGATATAATTATATCACACATAAAATAAATTGTTACTAGTCATATAAATTTTATCTATTTAGATTCCTGAAAATAATCAAGAATATTTTTATCATAATAAGAAATTTTTCCTTGTGGTAAAACCAAAACTCTTTCTATTCCCAAATTATTGACAAATTCTGGATTGTGAGAAACTACTAACATTGTCCCTTTAAAAGTTTTAAATGTACTTGCAATAATTTTTTGAGTTTCTGGATCTAGATGATTAGTAGGTTCATCAAGTAATAATAAATTGGAACCCTTTACTGATAATTTTGCAAGTGCTACTCTACTTCTTTCACCTGGCGATAGTATTCCTACAGATTTAAAAACATCGTCGTCATAAAATAAAAATCTACCTAAAACTGATCTTAATTTTTTAGTATCAATATCAATATCGCTGAAATTTTCTAAAATTGTTTTTGAATTATCTAATAGCTCGTGTTCTTGAGCATAATAACCAATATCAGTTTTACTACCTATTTCTATTACCCCACTATCTGGAACTAATTTTCCAACTATAAGTTTTATTAATGTAGATTTCCCAGCGCCATTTTGTCCAACTATTAAAAATTTTTCTCCCTTATATATATCTAATGTTAAATTATCTATAACATTTTTAGATGAATTTTTATCATATTTAAAAGATAAATTTTTAATCTTTATTGGTATATTAGAACTGTCCCGCTTAAATGTCATCTCTAAATTCATTTGTTTTTGATTTGGAACTAGTTCAATTTTTTTATCTAAAAGTTTTTCCAACTTTTTTTCTCTATCTTGTGCCATTTTCTTTCTTTTTCCTGATGCAGTTGCATATTTATCAATAATAGATCTTAATTTTTTTTCTTCCCGTTGTTGAATTTCTGCTTGTCTTATTAATGTCTCTTCTTGAATTTCTTTAAGTTTCTTAAAAATATCATAATTACCATTATATAAACTCATTTTATGAGTTCTTTTATCTATATATAAAGTCTTATCAGTAACTTGATTTAAAAAATCAATATCGTGAGAAATTACAAAAATACTACCTTTATATGATTTCAAATAATTTATTACATATTCTTTAGTATCTTTATCGAGATGATTAGTGGGCTCATCTAATAAAAGTATTTCTGGTTTTGAATATAAAAGTTTTGCAAAAGCAATTTTTGATTTCTGTCCTCCTGAAATTTCACTTAACTTTTTATCAAGTAATTCATAACTAATATTCATACCTTCAATTATTTTTAATAATATACTATCTGCTTCATAATAATCAAAATAATCCAATTTTTGTTGAACTTTATTTATTTTATTTAATATTCCTTTTTGTTCACTACCATTTGAAATAGCTAATTCATCATATAGATTTTGCATCTTTAATTCAAGCTCATTTATAGGTCTTCCAGATAATATAAAAGCGAGAACAGTTATGTCTAGTGATGAAATTTCATCACTAATTACTTGAGGAAGTAACTCTATTCTATCATTATTTCCATATATAATCTCACCTTTATCTGGCAATATTTCTTTTTTTATTAACTTAAATAATGTAGTTTTGCCTGCACCATTTACTCCAACCACACCTATCTTTCCAGTAGTTGGTATATGCATATTTATATCTTCAAAAATTATCTGAGTACCAAATGAAAGAGATAAATTTTTAATTATCATTTGATCACCTCCTATTTAATAATTTAAATTCACCAATTTGTATTATTGACTTATATATTAAATTAATATACAATTACTTAGAGGTGAATTATGAAATTAACTTTAGCAAGTACATCTAAATTTAAAAGTGAAATTATGACTACTGTAATGTTAAACCATTTTGTAATGAAAAGTAATTTTGATGAAATCTCTTCTAACTATAATGATGTATATAAATATGTTAAAGATTTAGCATTAGGTAAAGCGCTAAGTATTAAAGATAATATTGATAGTGGCATAATTTTGGGATTAGACACAGTTGTATATGTGAATGGAAAAATATTAGAAAAGCCAAAAGACTTAGATGAAGTTAGAAATTTTCTTAGAATGTGCTCAAACAATACAACTTCTGTTATTACTGGTATAGCGCTTATAAATAAAAATACTGATGAAATTATTAATGATTATTCTGTAACTAAAATAAAATTAAGAAAATTAAGTGAAAAAGATATTGAATATTACATAGAAAACGAACCAAATAAAATGCAAGTATCTGGATTCGTAATCGAAACAGTAATATCAAATTTTATAGAAAAAATAGATGGAAGTTACTATAATATACTAGGAGTACCTGTTGAGACTATTTACAAACACTTAGAAAACTTTAATATTCATCTAAGTGATTTAGAAAAAAATAATTTGTGAATTAAAGGGCTTATTTAAGTTCTTTTTTTAATTCATAAATTATATTTAATGCCTGCATTGGCGTTATATTTAAAGGATCAATTTCTTTAAGTTTTTTTTCTATATTTGAATCTTCCTTTGGAGTAACAAAATCTAGTGGTAATGACTCTTGTATCTTTATATCTCTTTTTCTTTCTTTTGACTCATATATATTTAATATATCACTTGCTCTTTTTATAAGTTCATCTGGCAAATTTGCAAGTTTAGCTACATGTATTCCGTAACTTTTATCTACACTTCCATCTTTTATTTTATGTAAAAAAGTTACATTGCCATTTTCCTCATGAGCACTTACATGTATATTTTTTAGATATTTTAAATTTTCTTCTAAGTCAGTCAACTCATGGTAATGTGTAGAAAACATCATTTTACATTTTATATTATCGTGTATATATTCTATTATTGATTGAGCTAAGGCCATTCCATCAAATGTTGCTGTACCTCTACCTAATTCATCAAAAAGTATTAATGAATTTTGTGTAGCGTTACTAATTGCTCTATTGGCTTCATTCATTTCAACCATAAAAGTTGATTCGCCACTTACTAAATCATCAGAAGCACCTATTCTAGTATATATAGCATCAAATATTGGTATTATAGCACTTGTTGCTGGAACAAAACATCCTATTTGAGCCATTATAATAGTAATCGCAAATTGTCTCATATAAGTACTTTTACCAGCCATATTAGGTCCAGTTATCAAAAGTACATTAGTATTTTCATCCATATATATATCATTTGACACATATTCACTAGATAAAACTTTTTCTACAACTGCATGCCTATTATCCTTTATATCAACCAATCTTTTATCTACTATAGTAGGTCTTACATAATTATTTTCTTCAGTAACAGTTGAAAAAGATTGTAATACATCTATTTCACTTATAACCTTAGCAATATTTTGAAGTTTAGGAATATATTCTTTTATTTTATCTCTTATACCTATAAATATTTCATATTCTAAATTTATTATTTTTTCTTCTGCATTTAAAATCATGGATTCTTTTTCTTTCAAAATAGGACTAATATATCTTTCACAATTACTCAATGTTTGTTTTCTTTCATAACCATATTCATCTTTAACAAGATTAGTCATTCCTTTAGATACTTCTATATAATATCCAAATACTTTGTTATATCCTACCTTTAATGTTTTAATACCTGTTTTTTCTTTCTCTTCAGATTCAAATTTAGCAATAAAATTCTTACCATTTGCTCTTATACTTTTTAATTCGTCTAATTCACTATTAAAGCCTTCTTTTATAAGAAATCCTTCTTTTATTCCGACAGGAGGATTTTCATATATAGAATTATCTAATAATTCATATAGCTCACTTAATGTTTCTATATCTTTATATTTTATTGAACATAAAATCTTTTTTATATCAGGTAATACTTTTAATGAAGATTTTAGTTGTAACAAATCTCTAGCATTAGCATTACCGAATGCTATTCTACCACTTAATCTTTCCAAATCATATACTTCATAAAGTAAATTTTTTAAATCTTCTTTTAAAATAAATTCTTCTAATAATTTTTCAACGACATCATATCTTTTATTTATTTCATCAGCATCAACAAGAGGATTTTCAATATAAGTTTTAAGTAATCTAGATCCCATTGCTGTTTTAGTTTTATCTAATAACCAAATTAAAGAATATTGTCTTTGTTTTAATCTTAGTGTTTCTGTTAATTCCAAATTCCTTTTAGTATGTATATCCATCTTTAAGCTATCTTTATTTATTTTTACAATAGCTTTTTGTAAGTGTGATAAACTAGTCATCTTACTATAACTTACATATGTAATTAAAAATTTTATAGTCTTAACTAATCTATCATCTTCAATATTTTCATAAACATAATTATATTCATCTATGTCTTCTATTTCATCAAAAATTGATACTGATATTTTAAATTGATTTTTTAATATATTTACTATATTTTTATCAAATTTAGAATCAACTACTACTTCATTTATCCCTGTACTAACAATTTCACTAATTAAATTATTAGGTGAATGTTCTAATATAAAAGTGTATATAATTCCTGTTGTTATGTCTGCATAACAAATTGAATATGCATGGTCAAAATCTATTATACTTCCAATATAATTAAATTCATTTTCTTTTAAAGATTCAGAATTCATAATAGTTCCTTTACTGACTATTTGGGTAATACCTCTTTCAACTATTCCTTTTGCAGTCTTAGGATCTTCTAATTGATCACAAATACCTATTTTATAACCTTTATCCACCATTTTTTCTATATAAACTTGTACTGCATGATATGGAACACCACACATAGGAACTTTTTCATCTAATCCTGCATTTCTTCCAGTTAAAGTTAATTCCAACTCTCTTGAAGCAATTATTGCATCTTCAAAAAACATTTCATAAAAATCGCCTAATCTATAAAATATTATTACATCTGGATACTTAGTTTTAATATCTATGTAATGTCTCATCATAGGAGAAACCCTATTTAAATCTACCTCTGACATTTTCATACAACCACCTACTTCATATTTTATCAAATTATAAAATTTAAATCTAGTTTTTTACTTTAAAATAAAGAAAAACTATGTTTAAACATAGTTAATACTACTTATAATATTCTAATTCTACTTTTCCAGGTTTTGTTTCAGTATCTATTATTATATTTGATACATTTTCATTTAAATCTATTATAGGTAAATCTATTTCACTTTCTATTGAATCTTTAAGCGCATAATATACTATTACTGGATTACCATTTTCATATTTTTCTTTCAAAAAAGTTTTCCAATCATCTAAACTTGTAAATGGAACTTTAAAACCTATATATGGTGGACTTGAATTAGCACTTACTGCAAAGCTGCCTACATCACTATCTGCTTTTTTAGTAATTGAAAATTCATTTATATTCCTTAATTTAAAATAATTACTTATACCCTTATCTTTTTTTATTTTTGGATTTTTATATGCTCCAAGAATATCATTATTGTAAAACAGAACACCCATACTTTTTTCAGTTATTGAACTAGACCAGTCATTCCAGTATGAATCATTTCCTTTAAATACAAATTCTTTTACTTGTCTTACTAATTTGCCTTCTTTAAAATCTATATAATCACAAATATCTCCTGCACATCTTAATGGTTCATCTAAATATATACTATAAATTTTTTCACTATATGGCTCATATTCAGTACTAGTATCTCCTACCTCTACTTGAAAATTTTCTATATATGTTGTTGCTGTATCGCGTCCATATGAAATTATAAAATAATCAATTGAAAGTTTATCTGAGGAAGTATATACACATTTAGTCCACTGCGATTTTGATAAATTACAGAAATATGGCCTACCAGATCCTTTATAAAATAATTGAGGTACAAAATTCGTCATCCCACCAGCCCCCAAAATTGTATAACCATTGACTGTAAAAGTATATGATGTTTTAGGCTTAAAATACCCTTCTAGATATTTCACTTTTGATGAGGCATTACTAGCACTAGTAAATTTATAAACTTTATGCCCATCAAAAGTTTCATAATTTATTTTATAATAATTAGAATATGTCTTTATAAAATCATCCATATTTAACAAATTTTTTCCTAATACTTTTATTTTTATCTCATATTTCCCATAATTAGGATTAGCACTATCTGTCACCAAATCTCCTACTGTTTTTATCTCTTGTGGTGAGGATGGTGTTGGAGTTGAATCCTGTAAACTATTTCCATATATTATATAATTAGTTAATGATGTTTTTGAAGAATTTATTGTTATTATGCTATCATCGCTATCTATTTGTTCCTTTGTACCTTTTTGACATTTAAATTTATCATCTTTTGTACATATATATCCATTTAATATTACACCATTATATTTTATTTTCCCGTCTTCATCTATTGTTATTATTCCTTCATCAGGTAATTTACCATTTACTTCAAGTAATTCTTTACCATTACTACATTCCCCATTTTTACATCTAAATGTTGTAAAATTAAATTTTTTATCTATTTGATTATTATAATAATACAAATCCAATGCTTTCTCTAATATGAACATACCTTCTTCAGAACTTTTGATTTTTGATTTTTCTACTATATTTAATACTATTGGAACAGCTATTAATGATATTATAGCTAGTATTATTATTACCGCAAGTAATTCAACTAAAGTAAATCCACATTTTTTCATAATAACCCTTCTCCTACTATAATTCATTATAACTTCACCTACCATTCGTGTCAAGACTTTATAAAACATTATTTTAAGATTTGTAATTTAAAAAGAAGATAATCATTCATTATCTTCTCTAAAGACTCATCCTATTCGGAAAGCTGGAGCTACCCCGTAAGCATTAGCAGGAAGTCTGTTGCTGTCATTACTACCAGAAATCGTCACACTGTAGGTATAAAAACTACTTCCAGAACTGACCGAGCGGAGCCACCAATATGCAACAACATTATTATATTTCTTAATAGCAGCTGTCCTGATTTGACTTTGATTTTTATAATAATCTAATTGATTCGTTTCAGTAACTGTATCATTAGAACTTGCTGTACCATATATCTCTTTTGTTGACAACAAGTATAAATTATCTTGTGTTTTATAATTTTTTGTCACACCGTATTCATGCCCTGATATTACTCTTGTTGATATTATTCCATCTTTTATCTCTTGTGGTAATGAGTTATATATTTCATTATTTACATATTCTCTCATTTTACTATTCTTCCATCCTCCTGCATTTGTATTTTCTGTATTCATAGCGTGTTCAACTATTATATCTACAAACTCTACTACAAATCCACATGCTGTTTCTGAGAATTCTGGATTACTACATTCTTCTGGGG
>CANQFF010000016.1 GCA_947598345.1 uncultured Bacilli bacterium | reverse complement strand
GTTGCCTCGGCTAGATTCGAACTAGCGCATGCCACAGTCAAAGTGTGGTGCCTTACCGCTTGGCTACGAGGCAATTTTGCACTCATACTGAAGACATGATCACGATAGCCTGCTTCATTACTTTAAAATGGTGGAAGGGAATGGAGTCGAACCATTGAACCCGAAGGAACAGATTTACAGTCTGCCGCGTTTGACCACTTCGCTACCCTTCCATAAAAATGGTGCCGGAAATAGGACTTGAACCCACAACCTACTGATTACAAGTCAGTTGCTCTACCAATTGAGCTATTCCGGCAAAAAAAATGGTGGGCGATATAGGACTCGAACCTATGACCCCTTGCTTGTAAGGCAAGTGCTCTAACCAACTGAGCTAATCGCCCGAAAAAAACCGTTGACATAGTTAACTATACCATGCATACCTAATTTTGTCAATACAATTTTATTTATTTTTTATTTTTTTTAATGATTCATCTATCCAAAACGGTAATTTATATTCTAGAGTTTTAAATCCTAAAGAGGTTTCCTTAATTTTTTTCCTTTTTATTATAATTTTTTTCTTATATTCAATATTCTTGATACTTAATTTTAAATGCCCTAATTCTTCATCAACATCAAGTATTTCAACAAATATAATATCACCGACTTTAACAAAATCATTTATATTTTTTACAAATCCATGGGAAATTTCAGATATGTGTATTAAACCTGTATAATAATCATCACAGGATACAAATACACCGTACGGTTCTATCCCTGTAACCGTACCTCTTATAATTCGTCCTTTCTTTATTTTTGACATAATACCACCTAACTGAATTATAACACATTTTATTTAATAAAAAAAGCCTTTACAAATATCATCTATTGATATATAATACATTCTAGGTGATGGGACTTGAAAGAACAAGAGAAAAAAATAATAGATATTATTGATAAATTAAGACCATTTTTAATAAGTGATGGAGGAAATATAGAATTTGTAAAATATGAAGATGGTATAGTATATATAAAAATGCTGGGAGCTTGTGTTAACTGTCAAGCACTAGATTTTACATTAAAAGATGGTATTGAATCCGCAATAAAAAGTGAAGTACCCGAAGTCAAAGAAGTAATAAATATTTCTTAACTCTCTAACCATTCTATCTGAGGAAGCCTAACTCTAGATTTTAAGTATTTATAAATATTTTTTAAAAATGTTTCATAGTAAACATTTTTTTTAGTATAAAAAGTTATTTTTTCTTCGCTCAACCTTTCCTGTATTATTTTATCATATATATCAAAATAATATGAAGGATATATTAGTCTAGCAAGTAATAAGATACATTCATTATATGTCAAATTCAACATATTTAAAGATTTTAAAACATCATCAAAATCTATTGCGTCATTTATATAATTAAATTTTAAAAATTCAGCGATATCTCTTGTTCTATTATCTATAATAATATTTAGAGGATTTAAAAAATCATCCATATTTTCTTTATAATTTACTCTTTTATGTGATATATAATAAGTTATTTTACCTTTATCTAAATAATTTAAAAGACTAATCGCAGTTTCACTTAAACCTATATAATAGCTAAAACTATTTTTTAATAATTTATATTTAAATCCAAGCTGATTCATTTGATATTCATAGTAATCTATTTTCTCTTTCCAAAGATCCTTCCAATTAATATTTTTTTCATAATATACTATTGAATCATAACTTAAAATTTCATCCATCGTTACTTTGTTTAATAAATATATATTTTTCTTAATAAGAATATAAGGTTTATTTTCATAAACCGTAACAATTGAATTATCTTTATTTAAAATTATTTGATGACAATATTTATTATTTCTTATCAGTAAAGTATAAATATTATAAAGATTATTTATATCCCCGTAATATGGTAAAAAACAATATTTTTTACCATCAATTTCAAAATTATAATAATCATCTATTTTTCTAATCTCATTTATTATTAAATTATAATAATAACTAATTAAATTTTTCATATCAATATCCTCTACTAATTTTATGCAAAAAAAATAAGATAAATTAATTATCCTATTAAATTTTTTATACTTTCAATCTTTTGAGTTAATTCATCAACTTTAGCCTGTAATTCAATATTTTTTTGTTGTTCCTCAAAGAAACTTGCTCTATAATCTATAATTACATCATTTATATCATTATTACTGTTAGATTCCAATGGTTGAACCTCTGATACTTGTTCATTACTTTGTGTTGGTACCACTTCTGTAGGCTGAACTAATGGTGTTGGTGCGGTTATATTTGATATATCGATAGGTACTGGTGCTACTACTGGTTGTGGCATAACCGGCTGAATAGGTTGTATAGTAGAATTCTCTGGTGCTGGTTCTACTGGAATAGGTACTTTAAAATCGTCAGTTATTATACCCTTTAACAATCTAAATGTTTTTTTACTTACAATCCTTAAATTAGTCAACATACTAATTGGAAGGTATTGTATTTCTGGACTTTGAGTACCATTTTTCTTATCATCTACTATTTTAGTTATAGATTCTTGAACACTTTTCCATTCATCAGGTGTCTGTATTTCTATACCTACCATGTTTCCAGTATCAACAATTCCACTAGCTGTATTTTGAGTTTCTTTTCCTACCTGTACTAAATGTAGAACAACATAACCATTTTCATCTATTTCACAATCAGTATATATAAAATAATACTTACTATTGTATAAATAAAAAATACTATATACTTCTTTTCTTTCACCATTTTCAAGTAATATTGACACTCTATCCATTCTATCACCTTTTTATCCTATGACAATTATAATCTAATACTAAAAAAAAATCAATAGAAAAGATGTCTAATAATAAACATCTTTCAAATAAAGCCCACAAGCAGGAGCACATATTCCAGCATTTTTTCTATCTTTAGATTCAAGTATACCAATTATATCCTCACTTTTATACTTTCCCTCTCCTACTTCAATTAACATACCTACAATATTTCTAACCATGTATCTCATAAATCCTGTTCCAAGTATTGAAATAACTATTTGATTTACATTTTTAACATCCCTTATTAAGTTAGTCTGCACTATAGTTCTCACACAATCTTCATCATCTGATTCTAACTTAACAAAAGATCTAAAATCGTGAGTACCTTCTAAATATTTTAAAGCTCTCTCTATTTCTGGAATATCTAACCTTTTATTGTATTGAAACACATAATCTTTCTCTATAGGATTATATGTTCCCATATTTATCTTATATATATATTCCTTAGCTTTCACATTAAATCTAGCATGAAAGTCATCATTAACCTCTATTATACTTTTAACATATATATCATCTGGAATTAAACCATTTAAAGATTGCTTTAACTTATTTGGAGTTATATCACAATCCATATCAAAATGAGCTCTTTGATTATAAGCATGTACCCCAGCATCTGTTCTTCCAGATGCGTGAATACTAACTGGTTTTAAAGAATTGATTTGTTTTAAAGCTTTCTCTAATTCACCTTGAACTGTCCTAGCTTTTGGCTGTTTTTGATAACCATTATATTTAGAACCATCATATGAAAAAGTCATAAAATATCTCATTAAATCACTTCCTTAAACACAACTATAAAAAATAATATAACAAATAATAATGGTAATATTATTGATTTTATATTAAATTTTTCTTTTTTTACATTATAAAATCTAATTTTTAGATTAACAACTAATTCTTCTATTTTATTGATGGACAAAAGTACTCTAGGTAATAAATAATTTTTTAAACCATAACTTTTCCTATTTTTTATCCTATGAATATATTTTATTTCATCTTTTGATTCAGAATAATAAATTAGAAAATATATATATACTGTCATATTAAAAGAAATAGCTTCTACATTTAACTTAAATATTTTAAGTGGTTTAATTAATCTATATATACCAGAATGTAATTTTTGAAAATTAATTGTTAAAATAAAACATTCAATCAGGATAATACTTAATAACAATTTATACATGAATATAAAAGATAAAATAATATCCCTATAAATAATTATATATATGATTAAAATAAATAACAACCAAAAAACATTGTTTTTAATAAACTGTACATAATTATTTACATTTTTATCTATTAATATAAGAATTATAATCTCTAATATAGTAAAGAATAATATTAAATATGGCGATTTTGTTATCAATAAGGTAACAATTATCAAAAATAACATTATTATTTTTGAAGATGTTAATATATTATCTATAAATTTACTTTGCATTTCTATATATGTCCTTTATCAAATCATTAATATTATCCGTATCACTTAATTTAATATTTTTATTTTTTTTAACTTTACTTTTAAATTCTAAAATATCCGGTACTTTCATATTTACACCTTTTAATAAGTTTTTATTGTTCATTATTTTATATTTTGTATCAAATGCGACTATATTTTTATTTTTTAAAACCATTATCTTATCAGATACACTCAATATAAAATTAGAATCATTAGATACTATAATTATTATTTTATCGTTCCTTTTTTCTTTTTTTAGAATTTTTATTAATCCTTCTATTCCCCTATTATCAAGATAACTAGTTGGATTATCTAATAAAATGATTTTACTATCCTTTAATATAGTATTAATAATAGAAATTTTCTTTATTTCACTAGTACTCAATTCAGTATAATTCTTTAATAAAATGCTTATCTCTAAATTAAATAATTTAAATAACTCATATAATTTTTTTTCATCTTTATTTGAAACTTGATACCTTATATCTTCTAAGATATTGATTCCAAAAAGGTCATAATCTTCCCTTAAATACGATACCATTTTTCTAATTTTTTTTATTATTTTTTTATCTATTTTATTATCAATTACATAGTTATTTATTTTTATTTCTCCAGAATCAGGTTTATTTATCGCATAAATTAAATCTAAAAAACTACTTTTGCCACTTCCATTTTGTCCTATTAAAGAAATAATTTCATTTTTTTTAAATGATATCGTGATGTTTTTTAAGATTTGTTTATAATTTACATTTATAAATTCTAATTCCATATTTTCATCACCATTTCTTCTTCATCTAAAATTAATTTATCTATAAGTTGATAAGAATTAAGTTTATGCGACAAACTGACAATAAATGGTAATTTTAAATTATTTTTTATAAAAATATTATCGTCTTTTAATAATTTTTTTGTTTTATCAAAAGAAATTATTTTACCTTTTTTCATTATTGCTAAATAATCTGAAATTAATATATCATTTTCATTATTAGTTATAAATAAAATAGTAGTTCTTTTTTTGCTCTTTAAATAATTAATGATAATATCTCTAGAAATACTATCTAATTCATCAAATGAATCATCTATTATTATAAATTTAGGTTTATGAATAATAGAAATTATAAACAATACTATTTTTTTCTGTGAATTAGATAATTCTTTTACATTCTTAAATAAGATATTATTTATATTAAATTTTAAAGAATTTTCATATACCATCTTTTTTGCTTGTGAATCACTATATTTTAGATTTAATAGTGGATATATAAGATTATCAAAGACGGTACCATCTAAAAGCTTATTAAAAGATGATAAAACTCCAATATTTTTTCTTATTTCTTTATCTTTCTCACACATAATTTTGCCATCAAAAACTATTTGTCCACTGTAATTAACTAACCCCATAATACATTTAATTAATGTTGTTTTCCCACTTCCACTAGAACCTATTAAAATATTAAATGTATTTTCTTCAAGTTCAAGTGATACTTCATTCAATATATCTTTATATCCTAAATTTTGAACCCTAAGTATACTAGACATAATATCACCTTAAGTTACTATTATATTATAGTTTTATTTTAAAGTAAAGAAAAAGAAATTTTTGTTTTTAAATATTTATATACATTTCGCTTAAAATTCAACAAAAATATTATATTTTTTATTGTTTTGGAAATAATAACCAAGGGTGAGTGTATGAAAATAGATAGTGATATAGATAAAATATTTAAAACTATTAACGAAATGAATGGTAAAAGCAGTGATATTGTAACTCGTATTATAGAAAAAAAGAATTATAGAGTTGGATATATATTTTTAGAAAGTGTCAGTAGCGATGATAAAATAAGCGATTTTTTAAACAAAGCACTTATAAATTTAGATAAAAAAAGAGTTTTTGATTCATTTTATAACCAGGTTAAAAACAGTATATATAATAGTAACATGAAAACATGCGAAACATATGAAGATATGTTTTATTATCTAGCTAGTGGTTTTACAATAATAGTTGTTGACAGTGAAAAAAAAGCAATAGTTATAGAAACTAGAGCATCACTAGATAGAGGAGTTGTTGAATCAACTAGTGAAACCATTATTAGAGGGCCAAAAGATAGTTTTACTGAAAATCACAATAAAAATTTAGGACTTATACGAAAAAGAATAAAAGATCCTAACTTATGGTATGAAGATGTCAAAATTGGTACTAGAACAAAAACTAAAGTAACAGTAGCATATATAAAAGATTTAACACCTGAGTGGAAAGTAAAAAGAATACTAGACGATTTAAAAAAAATAAATATAGATGCTGTAATAGATAGTGGATACATAAGAGAATTGATAGAAAAAAATCAAAAATCTGTATTTCCTAAAGTTATAAGTACAGAAAGACCTGATCAAGCATGCACTTCACTTCTTAATGGTAAAATCGTAATATTAGTTGAAAATACCCCGTTTGTCTTGATTTTACCAGCAGTATTAACTGATTTTATACACTCTCCAGAAGATAATTACCAAAAATCATTTAATATATCATTTTCTAGAATTATAAGAATTATTTGTTTCTTTATTGCCCTATTAACACCTGCTCTTTATATCGCACTTATGACTTATAATCCAGAGATAATACCCGATCAATTATTAATATCCGTAGCTATTCAAAGAGATGGTGTGCCATTTCCAACTGCAATTGAAGTATTATTATTTGTTTTAACATTTGAAGTTCTAAGGGAAGCTGATATCCATTCACCTTCCTTTTCCGGTAGCGCGATGAATGTAGTTGGCGCATTAATACTTGGTGATGCGGCAGTAGCAGCTGGAGTCGTATCACCTATTGTAATTATAGTTGTTGCTGCTACATCAATATCAGAACTTGTATTTTATGATGTAGATGTAATTGATGCCGTTAGAGAATGGAGAATATTATTTATAATTGCAGCTAGTTTTATGGGAATTGTAGGATTTATGATTATTTTTATAATATTCATAGCTAAATTATCTAGTTTAGAGTGTTTAGGAACGCCATATCTAACACCATTTAGCCCACTCAATATAAAAAGTTTAAAAGATAGTATTATAAGGGTATCTAGGAAAAATATGAAATATAGACCTACATATCTAACAAAAAATATAAAAAGATTGGGGGATCCTAATGAAGAAAATAATAATTAGTATTTTTATATTATTTACCTTAAGTGGGTGTTGGAACTATAAGGAATTAAATGATTACTCCATAGTTACAGGAATTGCAATAGATAAAAATGAAGACAGATATGAAGTAAGCGTTCTTATCTCAAACGCACCAAAAAGCAGTGGCGATAATAACGATTCGTCTCAATCACAAATAGTTGTTTATACTGAAGATGGCAAATCACTATTTGAAGCACTTAAAAACATTGGTTTAATATCTCCAAAAGAACTATATATAGGTAGTTTCTCAATACTTGTTGTATCAGAAGAAATTGCAAAAGAAGGTTTAGAAAATGTAGTTGATCTTTTCGTTAGATATACTAGCGCTAGAAACAATTTTTATATAGCAATCGCCAAAGATACAAAAGCAGTTAATACTCTTAAAATACTAACGCCACTTACAAGCTTTCCATCACAGAATATTTCAGATAATTTAAAATCTACAACAAATCTTCAAGGTACAATAGCAAAAACAAGTTTTAATGAATTATTATCTATTTTGCTTAGAAAAGGTATAGATCCTGCAATTAATTCAATTAGTGTTATAGGTAACCCAGAAGAAGGTGAAAGTAAAGAAAATTTAGAATCAAGTGAACCTAAATCATATATAAAAATTGGATACCTATCAATATTTAAAAACGATAAACTAGTAGATTGGGCAACACACGATGAGAGCTTAGGAATTAATATTTTAAATAATATGATTAGTGAAATGTATTTAACATTAGATTATGAAGATGGGTATATCGTAGTAGATACAACATCATTTTCATCTAAAATAGAAACTAAAGTAGAAAATAACAAACCTAAAATTGATATAAATGTAAAATGTGAAGCCAGAATAATAGAAGTAAGAGGAAATATTAACTTAGAAAAATCAAATGTTATTGAACAACTTGAAAAAAAATCAAATGATAAAATCAAAAGTCATATAAATGAAGCAATTAATTTAGCAATTAAAAATAAGGCTGATGTATTTGGATTCGGACTAAAGTTTTACCAAAACCATCCAAAATACTTTGAAAGTGTAAAAGACGATTGGGGAAATATTATGAGTTCAATTGATTTTAACATAAATAGTGAATTGATACTAAAGACCAAAGTATCTTCAAAAAACAGTTTGGAGGAAATACACAATGAAAAAAAAGATTACTAACTTTGAAATATCAACATTAAATTACTTCATAACAAGAGCTTTTTTAATAGGCATAACATTTAATGCTTTAATTAATTCAATGAAACAAGATAGTTGGATTATTCCGATTCTAAGTGTAATACCAAGTATAATATTTATTTTGTTAGTTAACTATATAATTGAATACGAGCCATCACTAAGTTTGCCAGATAAAATAATTAAATTATTTAAAAGAAAAATTGGTACATTTATAATAATAATAACTGTTATATTTGCATTTTTTATGTGCACTTTAAATTATCTTAATTTAAACAATTTTATTCAAAGTCAATTTTTAACTAAAACCCCTATACTTGCAATCTCAATAGCATTCATGTTAGCTAGTTTTTACATACTTAATAAAGGAATTAATACTTTATCAAGAACAAGTGTAATACTATTTTATATAAATATAATTTTATTAGTTATTAGTTTTTTAGGTCTAATTCAATCACTTAAAATATCTAACATTAAACCTTTTTTAGTATCAGATATTAATCAATATATAAGTGGATTAAATATTTATTACTCGTTTAATATCGCACCTATGTTACTTATTACTATGATACCAAAAGATGACATAAATAATCCAAAAATAAAAAAAAGTTTAATAATTTCATCTATATTATCAGCTATTACCCTATTTATGATGGTATTTGAAACATTAGCAGTATTTGGATATGAACTAGCTTCATTATATGAATATGCAGAATTTCATGTTTTAAAGCATGTTTCATTATTTGGCCTTAATTCTAGAATAGAAAGTATTTTAGTTATGCAATTACTATTTGATATATTTATATTTAATGTACTTATAATTTATTATATTGCAAATAATATTAAAACTGCCTTTAAAGTAAAAAAAACAAATTTATTATATCTAACAACTTGTATATTAATAATAATTAGTACACTTTTTCTATCAAAATATAATATATACTTAGATAATTTAATGATTAAATTTATACCAATAATAGCAACTATATTTACTATTATTATAACATCACTAATTTGTATCAAAATAAAAATAAGTAAAAGATAATACTTATTTTTTATAGTAATACAAAATATAACACAACAGAAATGACTAAAACTATCAATACTACAAGTAATATTATTATAAATTTATTACTTTTTTTAATATTATGATTTAGATTTTTTAAATCTTCAAAATCTTTTTGTGTAAATCCAAAACTGGAAGTATAAAATGATTTATCTATTTCATCTTCTTTTTCTTCTGGATTAATATTTTGAATACTTCTCTTTTCTTCTTCTATTATTTTCTTTATAGATGACACATCACCTACCATTGTATCCGATTTAAGATCATCTAAAAGTCCTACATCATCCGTGTCTTCAAGTTGAGTCAATGATTTTTTTGCTGTTATTGTATTTATTAATTCTTTTAATTCTTCCTCTTCTTTTTCTATATCATATTTCTTATCTTTAACACTAAGACTTTTTAATGTTTCATACTGTTCCTTACCTAAACTTCTATACTTGGGTTCTTCTTTTTTATCCTCTTTAACTTTAGAAAGTATATCTTTTAAATCGTAATTTTTAGTTTCTTCTCTTTCCTCCACTATAGGTTTTTCTATATCTTTTTCTTTATCAATAATATCCTTAAATCTTTTTTGTTTTCTGTAATTTTCTCTATTTTTTAACATTTCTTTGACTTTAGATATATCAATTTCATTTGTTTTTTCTATAGTAGCTACCCCTTCTATATTTGTATAGGTATCTAAATCTTCTATCTGCTTATATAAATCTTTATTTTTCGTACTACGACCTATAGAAATATTATCATTTTTGTAATAACGATCCATCCTGCTAGACATACTATCACCCTAATAATAATATACCATACTTTTTAAAATAATAAAATATTTTACTTGCTTTTTTAATGCAATTTATTTATAATTAGATAGGAGGTAGTTATGAAATTAAAAGTTAATAAGGATCTTTGCATAGGTTGTGGGGCTTGTCAAGCCGTTTGTCCTGAAGTTTTTGAAATCGAAGACGATGGGCTTGCAGGAGTTATCGTAGATGAAATAGATGAAAAAGTTGCTGAAGAAGCTATCGACGCTAAGGAAGGATGCCCTACTAGCGCAATTGAAGAGGAAAATGATAAATAAAAACGAGGAATTACTCGTTTTTTTCACCATATAATTTTTTTACTTCTTTTATACTCAATTCTCTATATTCCCCTGATTTTATTCCATCAAGTGTCAAGAAAGAAATACTTTCTCTTTTTAATTTTAAAACCATATACCCTATAGCTTCAAACATTTTTTTTACTTGATGATTTCTTCCTTCGTGTATTATTAATTCAACTATTGTAGAATTATTTTTTTTATCTATTTTTAATATTTTTGCCTTCGCCTTACTTGTTCTTTTTCCATCTATTACAACACCATTACAAAGTTTTTTTAAATCATTCTTTGTAACAAATCCTTTTACTTTTGCCACATATACTTTTTCTATATCATTCTTTGGATGTGTAAGATAATTTGTTAACTCGCCATCGTTAGTAAGAATTAATAATCCTGTTGTATCATAATCTAATCTTCCAACAGGATATATTCTTTTATCAGTTTTTATTAAATCTACAACAGTTTTTCTACCCTTATCATCAGATGAAGTCGTTACAACTCCTCTAGGCTTATTAAGTAAAAAATAAACTTTGTCTTCTCTATTAGTTATTGGATTACCTTCTATTTCTATATTATCATTAAAACTCACCTTATGTCCCATATGAGTGATTAATTCTCCATTAACTTTAACTTTTCCCTGTACAATTAACTCTTCTGCTTTTCTTCTAGAACAATATCCTGAAAGTGCGATAACCTTTTGTAAGCGTTCCATTTAAATCACCTTATGTTATTATACCTTATTTATTTATAATAATCAATTAAAAAATAAATTTACAACAATAATACTGGCAATTATTCCAATTAAATCTGCGAATAACCCAGCATATAAACTGTATCTTATTTTTTTTATTCCTATACTCCCAAAATATAAACTTATAACATATAAAGTGGTATCAGTGCATCCTTGAATTACTGAACTCAATAATCCAATAAAACTATCGGGTCCATATTTGACAAATATACTATTTAAATATGCAAGGGAAGCACTACCTGATATTGGTCTAACAATTGCTAATGGCAATATTTCTACGGGAACTTTTATTAAAGAAAACAAAGACTCAAAAAAAGATAAAATAAAATCTAAGACACCACTATTTATGAATAAATTTACAGCTAATATCATGGCTATAAAAGTAGGAAAAAGATTAAAAATCATGGAAAAACTTTCTTTGACTCCATCTATAAAAGTATCATATATATCTACTTTTTTCAAAAAGCCGTATATTACTATAAATACTACCATAGCAGGTATTATAAAATTAGAAATAAAATTAATTTTTATACCTCCTAGCTAAAATTCTATCAATTAAAATTCCACCAATTGTTGCGAATAGTGTACTAATTATACAGGCTAATACAATCTTTGTTGGTTCTAAACTTCCATACATCATTCTTAAAGATATTATAGTTGTAGGTATTATTGTTAAACCACTAGTATTTATTACTAAAAAAGTTATCATTGATCTAGATGCAGTATCTTTCTTTTTATTAAGTTTTTGAAGTGATGACATTGCCTTTAATCCAAAAGGTGTAGCTGCACTTCCAAGACCAAATATATTAGCTATCATATTACTTGCTATTAAACTTAATGATTCATGATTTTTTGGTATCTCGGGAAAAAGTTTTGTAAGTAATGGTGATAACTTTATAGACAACTTTTCTAATAATCCTGATTTTTCAGCTATTTTTGTAAGTCCCATCCAAAGAGCAATTACTGGGAATATCTTAAATAACATATCTAAGCTTATTTTAGTACTATCAACAATAGTATTATTAATAGTCTCTAAATTATTAGTTAAAATTCCATAAAAAACACCTACAACTATTAATATCATCCATATTATATTTACCATAAATTATCAAACCACTCTTTTATTTTATCAAATATAGTTTTCTTTTCATTTTTTACTTTTTTAATAAATATAGGTTCTTCATGTATTTTCTTATCACCAATATAAATATTTAATACACCCACTTTGTCACCAGTATTAAACTTTCTTTTTTTATCTAATTCATATTTAAAAAGCAAATTTTCTTGTTCACTATTTTGTAATAAATAATTATAATCATTTTTTATATATAATTCATAATCACTATAATATTCTTCATTATATATATTAATCTTACCCTTTTTTAATATTTTGATATTAGTATAATTATTAAACCCATATTCAAATAAATTTTGATGGTCTTGCCAATCATTACCATCATTTAAAGTTACAACTACTAAATTTAAATTATCTTTTTTAGCAGTAGTAACAAGTGTCCTTTTAGCAATTTCAGTAAAACCAGTCTTACCGCCTGTTGTATATTTATAAATAGATAATAACTTATTTTTATTTATCCAACTATATGTATTTTTATTAGTTGTTAATGTATACTTTTTTGTTCCTGTAATCTTTTTATATTCATCTAATTTCATAGCATAACTTGTTAATATTGCCATATCATATGCGGTTGAATAGTTGCCTTTTTCTTGATCTAATCCACTAGGATTATTGAATATTGTATTTCTCATTTTTAATTCTTTAGCTTTATCATTCATAAGTTTAACAAAATCATCAACACTACCACCAACATATTTTGCAATAGCTAATGCAGCATCATTTCCACTTCTTAACATAAGACCATAAAGTAAGTCCCTTAAAGTCATTTTTTCACCTACTTTTATGTAGATTCCAGAGCCATATGCAGCATCTATTTCATTACCAACTATAACTATATCATCTAACTTACATGATTCTATGGCAATTACTGCAGTCATTATTTTTGATATACTAGCTACACTTCTTTGCTCATTTATATTTTTTTCATATAATATTCTATTAGTGTCTATATCCATTAATATTGCACTTCTAGCACTTGTTTCTATTGCTTTTATTGATACAGGAATTATAAGTAGTAATAATATAAAGATTTTTTTCAAATTATCACCTATAAAATTATATTAAAAAAAGGACAAATTATGTCCTATTTATAACCATTATTAGATATTCTAATATATTTTTCCATTATCGTTTTTAATTGATTAGACTCATCTGATGTAAGTGAACAACCACTACACATAGCATAATATTTTGCACTAGAATCTTTACCTAATATATGCCAGTAATAATTGGTAAACATTCCTGCAAATGTTTCTACTTCACTTAAAGGTTGACCACTACTTAACTGTAATCTTGATTTAGATTTTAAACTATTATAAAAATTTTTAAAATCTTGTTGTGTGGATATTCTTCCTGTTCCCATTCTATATCCATAATAATAATCCCAAGCATGAGCTAATTCGTGAGCAAGAGTATTTGTAGATATAAAACCTCCAGTATCATACTTTACATCTATGCTGTAATAACCACCGCTTGCATGAAGTGTCAATCCATACGCTATAGAATATGATGAATATGTTGCATTTGTTAAAGCAAAAACTTTACTTGGTGGAACAAATAGATGAGGCATGTCTTTATATAATTGTTGTATAAAAGAATTATACGAATTTATTATGTTAGATGGAATCCCTGTTTCATATTCGAATATAATAGCTCCTATCGAATATGAACTAGTAATAGTAAAATTACGAGTCTTAGAATAATTTGAACTACTATATGTACTTTTTATACTTCCATACAAATTAGTATTAGCTTTAAATTCATATGAATTACCAACTAAATATGTTGGTGATGGGTCACTTTGATTTGTTCCCCAACCGAAACTGAACGAACCTCTTTTATTAAATTTTGGCATAGATATTGAACAAGAACCACCATTATAAAGTGTACATTCTTTGTATGCAATTCCAGAGTCAAATGTTACTCTTATTGTTTTCTTTGTTATCGCATAATATGTTTTTTCATTATCTTCTATTCTTAAATTCTCTCCTACAGTTCTAGTTGCTGAAGTTGCATCTTTATTTGTATTCCATCCGATTATTGTCGCACCACTTCTTGTTATTGTTGGAAATGCTGAACAACCACTTGCGGTATTATATACATTACATTTTAATCTAGAATACTGTACCGAGTCTGCACCATTACTATCAAAATTAACTGTTATTTCCTTAGATGTAACTGCATAATAAGTTACATCACTTTTTAAATCAATAATTGTTCCAGCCACATATTTCTTGCTACCATCATTATTTGCACTCACACCATTTTTCATTGATGACCAACCGCTTATAGTCCAACCGCTTCTTGTTATTGATGGTAATGTTACTGAACAACTTGTTTGATTATTATATATATTGCAACTTGATTTTCCATATGCTGGTGTCGCACCGTTACCATCAAATGTCGCAGTATATTGTTTAGAAGTTACTGCATAATATGTCTTATCACCACTTATATTTATAGTTTCTCCAACTACATATTTTTTACTACCATCATTGTCTGCACTTAAACCATTTTTACTTGATGACCAACCTACTATATTCCAACCGCTTCTTGTTATTGATGGTAATACTATTGAACAACTCGTCTCAGTATTATAAGCATTACATGTTTTCTCTTTTTCTTTAATTGTTGCGCTATTACCATCAAATTTGGCTGTATATTTTTTATATGTTATTGCATAATATATGGTATTTTTTGTTAATTTAATTGTTGAATTAGCTTTATATTCTGCTGTCTTTGAATTAGCATTAGTACTAAACCCTACCACTGTTGCACCACTTCTTGTTATAGCTGGCGCTTTTACCTCGCAACTAGTTCCTGTTGTTTTGCAACTTACTTGTGTCTTGCCTACTGATGCTCCATTTCCATTAAATGTAGCTGTAAATGTTTTTTCACTTTTCTTATCTTCTTCTATACCTAAATCGCTATTTTTTACTTCTATTTTAGCTTCATTTGATATATTTCCCGCTTTATCTTTTGCTGTTGCAAAATATATTCCTGCTTTTTCTATAATATAAGTATTTTTATTTATGTATCCAGAATTATTAAAATCTATCCCTTCTAAACCTGATAAATCGTCCTCCGCTGTTATTGTTATTGTAACCTGTCCTTTACTTCCCTTTTTCATTTCTAATTTTATTGTTGGAGATTTTTTATCTATCTTACTAATATCTACTTCTCTTGCCTTTGTAATATTTCCTTTTTTATCCTTTACTACTACTTGTAGTTTTTTATTTTCTGAAACAGTTATTGTATTTTCTGATTGCCACTTATTTCCTCCATCAAAAGAATACGAATCTATTCCATTTTCTGAAGTTGCATTTACTTTTATTACAGCACTCTTATTTGTCCAATTTAATGGATTTCCTTCTATAGAAGTTATCCTTAGTTTAGATTCTTCTTCTGATATATTTTTATTTATATTTATAGTATATACTTTTTTCTCACCTTTTACATATACTTCAATTTCGTGTTTATACTCATTTTTATTTGTTAAATCTATTTTTTCATTACAACCTTTGATTCCTTCATCACCCAAACAAGATATTTCCACAATATCTTCTGAAACTTCAACATTATATTCGTAATTATCAGCACTAAAAGATTTATCAAATTCATATCCACCCATACTTATGTATTGTAAATCCTGATTATATGGATGACTAGTTTTATTGAGTGAAATACCTACTGATATTATAATTATCAATATTAACACTGCTATAGCCGTTGTTATTATTCTGAATTTTAAGTCATTTTTATTACTATCATCATTTACCATATAATCACCTCAAAAATATTTTAACACAATTTATAAAAAATTATATATATTAAGAATATTTTAACTATTATCAATGTAAAAATATGTAAATTTTAATCGAAATATTTTATTATTCCCTTTTTTATTGACTCAGATATCTTATACTGATACTCTGACTTTCTTAACAAATATCTATCGTTTGGATTAGACAAAAATCCGGCTTCTATTAATATTCCAGGTATAGTTATTTTTCGATTCATAAGCATTGTGCTTATTTCTTTAACATCTCTGGTAGTGTTCAAATCTTTTTTTAATTGTTCTTGCATAAGTATAGCTAAATCATGATTTTTTTCATTTACATCATCATAAAAAACTTGAGCTCCACTCCAAGTAGATGAACTTATAGAGTTTAAATGTATTGATATGTAAATATCTGCCTTAGATTCATTTATAATTTTTGCCCTATTATTTAAATCACTTTTTTTTCTTGAACCCGTATAATTTTTACTCAAATCATAATCACCATATCGAGTTAAGTATACTATTGCACCTTCTTTTTCTAACACTTCTTGTAATTTTTCACATATCTGTAAGTTTATGTCCTTTTCATATATATTTTTATATATAGTTCCAGGATCTAAACCTCCATGTGCAGGAATAGGAAAAGTCCAAAAATATCATTATTTCTTAAAATTCAATGTTCCATTCTATTTCTAT
>CANQFF010000015.1 GCA_947598345.1 uncultured Bacilli bacterium | reverse complement strand
CAAAGAGATATTATACAACATAAGTTTGATAACATTTTAACTAATGATATGGTAACATTTTAAAAAAGGATTAACATTTTAGTTAAAAAATAGTGACAATAAAAATTAAATTTGATATATTATAATTGGTGATACAATGATAAGACATTTTTGCGCATCTGCATTTATTATAGATCCTTATACAAAAAAAATATTACTTGTAAAACATAAAAAAAATGGCAAATGGACTCAACCAGGAGGACATATCGAAGGTAATGAAACACCAGAGGAGGCAGCAATTAGAGAGGTTTATGAAGAAACAGGACTTAGAGTTAGATTATTAGGTGAAAGATTTCCAAGGGAAGATGATTTTATAAGACCACTTGGAATACAAAAAAATAGAAGAACTGTTTCTGACGGTGAAACACATATGCATGTAGATATAATATATGCTGCAATACCAAATGATGATTCAAAGTTAGTATTAAATACACAAGAAAGCGATGATATAGGTTGGTTTTCGAGAGAAGAACTTGAATATATTGATTGCTTTCCAGATATAAAAATAACAATGGATTATATATTAAGGAACATAATTAAATAGTGTTCTTTTTATTTGGATTTTTAAATTAAGTATTTGCTTTTTTTTTAAAGTGTGCTATAATGAAAAGCGTATTTCGAAGGAAGTGTATCAATATGAAAAAGAAAAATATAGCTATAATTGCACATGTAGACCACGGTAAAACTACTTTAGTTGATAAATTACTTGAAGCAAGTGGTACATTTAGAGATAATGAAGAGGTTCAAGAAAGAGCGCTTGATTCAAATGATATTGAAAGAGAAAGAGGAATTACAATACTTGCAAAAACTACTGCAATAAATTATAAAGACTATAGAATAAATATTCTTGACACACCAGGACATGCTGATTTTGGTGGAGAAGTTGAAAGAATTATGAACATGGTTGATGGAGTATTATTGGTTGTAGATGCATATGAAGGCACTATGCCACAGACAAGGTTTGTTTTAAAAAAAGCTTTAGATGCGGGATTAAAACCTATAGTAGTAGTAAATAAAATAGATAAAGAATCAGCTCGTCCAAAAGAAGTAATAGATGAAGTTATGGATTTATTTATTGAACTTGGCGCTGATATAGAAGATTTAGATTTCCCTATTGTATATGTATCTGCTATTAATGGTACTTCAAGTTTTTCAGATGATATAACAACTCAAGAAAAAGATATGACAAAAGTACTAGATATGATAATAGAAAATATTCCTTCACCAAAGGAAGAAGAAGGTTCACTACAATTTCAACCAGCATTATTAGACTATAATGATTTTGTAGGAAGAATCGGAATAGGTCTAGTAAAAAGAGGAACTATTAAAGTTAATCAAATGGTTAGTTGTTGCAGAATAGATGGAAGTTATAAACAATTTAGAATAGCAAAAATGTATGGATTTTTAGGATTAAAAAGAATAGAAATAGAACAAGCAACAGCTGGTGATATTATAGCTATTGCAGGATTACCTGATATATCTGTTGGAGAAACGGTATGTGAGATAGGAAAAGAAGATCCACTACCACTACTTAGAATAGATGAGCCAACACTTCAAATGACATTTGGTGTAAATACAAGTCCATTTTGTGGTAAAGAAGGAAAAATAGTAACTGCTAGAAAAATAGAAGAAAGACTTTTTAAAGAAACTGAAAAAGATGTATCCTTGAAAGTAGCTCCAGTTCCTGATGACGGAGAATCTTTCATAGTTTCTGGTAGAGGAGAACTACATCTTTCTATATTGATAGAAAATATGAGAAGAGAGGGATTCGAACTTCAAGTATCAAAACCTGCTATAATAAAAAAAGAGATTAATGGTGAGATTTGTGAGCCTTTTGAAGATGTACAAATAGATGTTCCTGAAGAATATGTAGGGCCAGTAATAGAAGCTTTAGGTAACCGTGAAGGTGTTATGGAGAATATGACAACTATAGATAATCAAGTAAAACTTCATTATACTGTTCCAACAAGAGGATTAATAGGTTTTTCTACAGAATTTATGACTATGACAAAAGGTTATGGTATATTAAATCATACATATAAAGAATATAGAAAAGAAGCTGGAACAAAAGTAGGCTCAAGAAAAAATGGCGTTTTAGTATCAATGGAAAATGGTAAAGCTACTGCTTATTCTTTAGGAAATCTAGAGGATAGAGGTGTTATGTTTATTGAACCTGGAACAGAAGTTTATGAAGGCATGATAGTTGGTGAAAATAATCATGATAACGATTTAGCTGTAAATGTTGTAAAAGGTAAAAATTTAACAAATACTCGTTCATCTAGTAAAGATCATACAGTAGTATTAAAAAGGCCAAGACAGATGAGTTTGGAAATTTGTCTAGATTATATAAATGATGATGAACTTGTAGAAATAACACCACTTAATTATAGAATGAGAAAAAGAATATTAAATACAGAACTTAGAAAAAAACAAGATGCAAAAAAGTAGTAAAAATGTAAACATCAAAACTGTTTACATTTTTTCTATCAAAATAAAAACTAGCTTTTAAATAGCTAGTATTAATCGTCGTCTTTATCAAAAAAATTTCTTATATCACATTCTAAAACATTTGCGATTTCTTCTAAAGTATCAATCGAAATAGTTTGATGTGTGACTGATTCTAATTTTGCTATAAAACTGTCACTTAAATATAAAGCTTCAGCTAACTCTCTTTGTTTAAGACCTTTTTTAATTCTGTATTTTTTTATATTTTTACCAATTACATTATAAATATCAGATTTCTTCTTTTCGGCCATACTTATCACCAATTTAATTTTCTCATATAAATTATTAAAATTTTATAGACAGATAGTCTATAGAAGTAATAGGTTTGTTATTAAATTTTTAAAGCTAATTCCTTCATTTTCCATTAATTTAGGATACATACTAATATCAGTAAAACCTGGCATAGTATTTATTTCGTTAAAATATAATTTTTTATTTTCAATATCATATAAAAAATCTATTCTACTGAGATTTGAACAATTTAAAATTTTAAAGATTTTACTACAATAAAATTTAATTTCCTTTTTTATTTTATCGTCTATATCAGAAATCACTGTGTTGGTTTTTGATTCATATTTAGAATCATAATCATACCATTTACCATTATTAATTATTTCTCCAATATCAGAAATAACTAATTTATGCTTTTTTTGTAGTATCGCACATTCTAATTCTCTATTATTTTTTATAAACTTTTCTATTATTATTTGACTGTCATATTTTAAAGCTTTCTTAATAGAATTTTTTAATTCTTTTTTATTATTAGCTATGCTTATGCCAATAGAAGATCCACATTTACAAGGCTTAACTATTACTGGAAACTTAATATCTTTAATGTTTAAATCTTTATTATAAATATAATATGGAACTTGTGGTATTGAATATTTTTCTAATAATATTTTAGTAATTAATTTATCATAGGATATTAAACTACTATATGAGTTTGATCCTACATATTTAATATTAAATAATTCAAATAAACTTTGAAGTTTTCCATCTTCTAATGTATTACCGTGTATAATAGGAAAAATAATATCAAAAGATTTAAAGTAACTAACGATATCTATTACTTGTTCTTTAATATTATTCTTCCAATTTTTATTTATATACAAATATTTATCTACTTTGTATAAATTATTGTTATAGTCTAATCCTGCAACACTATATTCAAATAAATTAGTATCGATATTTTTTATGATAAAATTAACTGATTTACAAGAAATTTCATGTTCAAAAGAATTCCCACCAAATAAAATTAAAACTTTTTTCAAACTATCACCTATTTAATACTATGATATATATTTAAACATTATATTAATATCTATAAGATTTTTCTTTTTACTAAAATCATCTTAAAAGATAGATTTATTTATAAAAATATGTTAAACTATTTATATATAAAGAAAATGAAAAAAGGTGAAAAAATGGGAAAGATAATAGCATTCGTTAATCAAAAAGGTGGAGTAGGTAAAACTACTTCTAGTATAAATTTAGCAGCATCCCTAGGACTTTTAGGTAAGAAAACACTTCTAATAGATTTAGATCCTCAAGGAAATAGTACTACTGGTGTAGGTGTAGATAAAAGAGATTATGAGAATAGTATTTATGAACTATTGGTAGATAGAGCAGAAATAAATAATGTTGTAACTAAAACAAAATTTAAAAATTTATATTTAATACCAGCTTCAATAAACCTTGCTGGTGTTGATATGGAATTAATAGAAATGTCTAGAACAAATCCAGGTTTTGTACCTCAGTTACAATTAAAAAAATATTTAAGTAAAATACAAGATTTATTTGATTATATAATAATTGATTGTCCTCCATCTTTAGGTCTTATTACTACAAATGCACTTGCTGCATCTAATTCTGTAATAATACCTGTTCAATGTGAATTCTTCGCACTTGAAGGAATAATGCAATTATTAAATTCTATAATGATTGCTCAAAAGAAATTAAATCCAAGTTTAGATATTGAGGGAGTATTACTTACTATGCTTGATAATAGAACTAATTTAGGATTAGAAGTTGTAGAGGAAATAAAAAGTTACTTTAAAGAAAAAGTATATGATACTATAATTCCAAGATTAGTAAGGCTTTCTGAAGCTCCAAGCCATGGAAAACCAATACACGCTTATGATCCTAGAAGTAGAGGAACTGAGGCCTATATAAATTTAGCCAAAGAGGTGATAGAAAGAAATGGAAACTAAAAAAAGGGCATTGGGTAAAGGTTTAGAACAGTTATTTAATTCTGAAAATTTAGACTTAGATAGTTTTGAAAAAGCTGTTTATGAAACAGCCACAAATGAAGAAATTATCGAAATTAATTTAGATGATTTAAGACCAAATCCATATCAACCTAGAAAGATATTCAATGATGAAGCTTTAAACGATTTAACTGAATCCATAAAACAGCACGGTGTATTTCAACCAATTATAGTAAAAAAGAGTATAAAAGGATATGAAATAATAGCTGGAGAAAGAAGAGTTAGAGCTTCAAAAAGAGCAGGTTTAACTAAAATACCTGCAATAATAAGAAATTTAGACGATGAACAAATGATGGAAATTGCCTTACTTGAAAATTTACAAAGAGAGAATTTAAGTTCAATAGAAGAGGCTATCGCATATAAAACAATGATAGAAAAATTATCATTAACTCAGGAAGAATTATCAAAAAAAGTTGGTAAAAGTAGGAGTCATATTACAAATATATTAGGTTTATTGAGATTACCTAGTGAAGTACAGAGAATGGTTGCAAATAATCAGATAAGTATGGGACATGCTAGGGTTTTAAGTAAATTAGAAGATGATCAGAAAATAATTGATATGGCTAGAGAAATAGTTGATAAAAAAATATCAGTTAGAGATTTAGAATATGCTTCTTTTAACGAAGATAAAAAAGTTAAAATTGAAAGACATACTAAACCAGTAAATAATGACTTTAAGTTTGTAGAAGAATTACTAAGAGAAAAATTAGATACTAAAGTAAAAATAAAAGATAAAAAAATAGAGATATCATTTACTAATATCGCTGACTTAAATAGAATTTTAGAAGTACTTAATGTAAGGGAGTAATATGGAATTTATTTTAAAAAAAGAATTTATCGCACCCATGATAATATTAATTGTGAGTGTATTTCTTTGCTTTGTTTCTAAAAGAATAATTTATAAGATATTTAATTTTAAAACTGTTAAGATTAAAGATGGAAAGAAAAAAACTATAGTAAATTTAATCAGTAATATGGTTATAGCGTTAATATCTATCATAGGAGTACTAATGATTTTAGAAATATATGGGATAGATACAAAATCTTTAATCGCATCTCTTGGTGTAGTTGGAATAGTTATAGGATTAGCGCTTCAAGATATAATTAAGGATTTTATAGTTGGTATATCTATTATATTTGAAGGACAGTATTCTATTGGAGATTGGGTATATATAAATGGATTTAAAGGTGAAGTTTTACCATCAAATTTAAGAACTACTAAGCTAAAATCTTATACTGGCGAGATAAAAATAATATATAATAGAAATATTAATGAAATTATAAATTATAGTATGGTTTCAAATATACTTTTAATAGATGTTGGTGTTGCGTACGAATCAGATATAGAAAAAGTTAATAAGGTATTAAACGAATTATGTTTAAATATTAAAAATAAATATAATATTAAGGAAATATCTTGTTTAGGCATTCAAGAACTAGCAGATAGTTCTATTAAATTTAGATTAGCCGCATCAATAAGCTATGAAGAACAATTTAAATTAGATAGACAAATAAAAAAAGAAATATTATTATGTTTTAAAAGAAATAATATAAATATTCCTTTTAATCAGGTGGTGGTTCATAATGGAAAAAGAGTATAAAATTGGAAGTATAGTTATAATGAAAAAAGCCCATCCATGCGGAACAAATGAATGGGAAGTAACAAGATTAGGTGCAGATATAAAAATAAAATGTGTAAATTGTGGAAGAACAGTAATGCTTCCTAGAATAGAATTTAATAAGAAATTAAAAAAAGTAGTAAAACTTTAGGAGGTTGTAAGTGAAAAATAAAAATAAAAAACGCAAAAAAAATAGAAAATATTCAATGGGACCGGTAGTAGAAATAATACTTATAATTCTTTTTGTATCAGTTGGATGTTTTTTACTTAATTTATTTGGAGCAAATGGATATATAACAGATGCTAGAACACTAGAAACAACATTAACAATTATAAATAATATATTTAGTAGATCTGGTATAAAACATTTATTAAATACAGCCTTAACTAATTTCCAAACACTGGAACCTTTAGTTTTAGTTATACTATCGTTAATAGCTGTTTCTATATTAGAAGCAAGTGGTCTTTTAAAACAAATATTTACGCCATTAAAGAAAATAAAATCAAAGTATATAACTATGATGGTTATGTTTATAGGTATAATATCTACAATTATAGGTGATTATAGTTATACACTTTTATTACCACTTGCAGGAATTTTATATAAATATATAGGTAAAAATCCTGGTCTTGGAGTTTTGACTATGTTTGTAGCAATAACTGCAGGATATGGTACTGGAATAATATATAACTATCAAGCATATGAGCTTGGGAATATTACAGAGATTGCAGCAAGTAATATAACGGCAAATTATAATTACGAATTACTTTCTAATATATTCTTTTTGATTGCTTCTACTGTTATTTTAACTATTGTTGGAACAATAGTTCTTGAAAAATTTTCAAAGAAATATACGAGAAATGAGAGTACAGATAATTTAAATATATCAAATAAAGCATCTAAAATAACTTTAGTTACTTTTATAATTATGATTGCTTTATTCATATATTGTCTTATACCAGGTTTACCACATTCAGGTTTATTACTAGATAAAACAGAACCAACTTATATAGGTAAATTATTCGCATCATCTTCACCACTTAGCCAAGGATTTATGTTTCTAATAATAGGTATACTTATGGTATGTGGATTTGTATATGGAACAGTTTCTAGAAATATAAAAAATAGTGGAGATTATAGTAAAGCCTTAACTAAGACATTTGAAGGTACAGGGTACATATTTGTTTTATTATTTTTCATATCAATATTATATTTGATACTAGATTGGACAAATTTATCTACTGTTATTACAACAAATATAGTTGACTTTATAGGTTCTAGTAATATATCAGGAATAATGTTAGTTATACTTGCCTTTATTTCAATAGTAATAATATCTATATTTATTCCATCAACTATTACTAAGTGGAATTTAATTGCTCCAGTTTATGTACCATTACTAATGAGAGCTAATATTAGTCCATCATTTACGCAAACAATATTTTTGATGGCTGACTCCGTTGGTAAATTATTCTCACCAATTTATGTATATTTATTAGTTGCTATAGGATTTATATATAAATATGACAGTGACGGAAATATAGGTATAATGAGTACAATTAAAAAAATTATGCCAGTTATATCAATTATCGCAGTTACTTGGTTAGTTATAATTATAGGTTGGTATTTACTTGGTTTACCAATAGGAATAAATACTAATATAACACTATGACAAGAGTTCTAAACTCTTGTTTTTACATTTCTTTACACTCATTTTTAAATTTCTAAGATAAAATAATAATAAGCAATTGACCATAAAAAAATACTCATTTATAATTAAAATGTAATCATAAGATTATGTGAGTAGTTCTATTAAAGAATAAAGGGATTTGGATTGGCTAAGCCAATTCATTTTTAATTTATTCTTGTTTTTTATCTATTAGGAAAGTGGTAAAAAAGTTCTTTACAAACATTCGTTCATATGATATAATTGTTTTGTCAGTGTGGTGATATGATGAACATAATAAAAGGTTATATATTTAGACTTCATCCAAACAAAGAACAGAAAATATTAATAGAAAAATCATTTGGTTGTTCAAGATTTATTTATAATTATTTTTTAAATAAATATCCAAATTATATAAATGCAAGTATAAATATAATGTTTGAAGGGTTAAAACTATATATGAAGAAAGATTTGGAACTGCAAGTCAATTAAAATTTTGACAAAAAAATATAATAGGGTAGCGACTATCCAAAATTGGTCTATGGAGAGACTAAGTCTTTATGAAGTAGAAAAAAATGCCAGTGATGGCATTTAGGTCAAAATTTATTTTGACTTTTGTTCATTTAATATATAGTAAACTAATTAGGAGGTGGAATTATGAGTTTAACAGCGGGAATAGTAGGGTTACCAAATGTAGGTAAAAGTACATTATTTAATGCTATAACTAAAAAAAATATATTAGCAGCTAATTATCCTTTTGCTACAATAGATCCAAATGTAGGAGTAGTTTTAGTGCCAGATGATAGATTAGATTTCTTAAATGAACTATATAAGCCTAAAAGTTTAGTTCCAACAACATTTGAATTTACAGATATAGCAGGCTTAGTTAAAGGAGCATCTAAAGGAGAAGGCTTAGGTAATAAATTTTTATCACATATAAGGGAAGTAGATGCAATATGTGAGGTAGTTAGGTGTTTTGAAAACAAGAATATAATACATGTAGAAGAAGATGTTAATCCACTAAGAGATATAGAAATAATAGAAGTAGAACTTATATTGGCTGATCTTGAAATAGTAGAAAATAGATTTAATAAAATAGGTAAAAAAGCTGCATTATCAAAAGATAAAGAAGTACAAAAAGAGGCAGCTATTTTAACAAAATTAAAATCAACACTAGAAAAAAATATTCCTATAAGAAGAATAGATTTAACAGATGATGAAAAGTTATATATTAAACCATTTAATTTATTAACTGCTAAGCCTATTATTTATGTAGCAAATGTTTCTGAAGATGATTTATTAACAGGAAATAATCAATATATAGATGTTGTAAGAGAATATGCAGCAAAAGATAATGCTAAAGTAGTTACAATATGCGCAAAGGTAGAATCAGACTTAAGTGAAATGACTAATGAGGAAAAAACACAATTTTTAAATGAACTTGGTGTTAGTGAAAGTGGAATAGATAAACTAATAAAAGCATCATATTCTTTATTAGGTTTAAAAACATTTTTTACTGCAGGAGAAGATGAGTGTAGAGCTTGGACATTTAAAGATGGTACTAAAGCACCAGCATGTGCAGGAATTATACATAGTGATTTTGAAAAGGGATTTATAAAAGCAGAAATTATGAGTTATGAAGATTTAAAAAAATATGGAAATGAAAAAAGTGTTAAAGAAGCCGGAAAAGTTAGATTAGAAGGTAAAGAATACTTAGTCCAAGATGGAGACATATGTTATTTTAGATTTAATGCATAAATATTTTATTAAAAAAGAACAGAGACTTTTGAATCTGTTCTTTTCTTAATTTTTAATTATGAATTTATCATTATCTCTAAATGTTACTTTATATTCTATAATTTTATTACTCTCTACCTTACTGGTATTAGCGATAAAAAAATAGACACTCATCAGTAATGATAAGTGTCACCAATAAATGTGGCGACATTCACTTACGAAATTGAATGTTCCTCTTTTTTATTATATGAAGTTTCCTTCACTACATACATATTATCACAATACGAACGAATTTTTTTTCAAGTTTTCTATATTAGAATACAGGATTAGGGAATGGAAAAATTAACAGATAGATGTTTTGACCGCATAAAATAATGGTTAAAATTCCTTTTTTAATACATCAATATCCTCGATTTTAGATATTCCAAGGACTTTAAGTAAAAATTTAGATAAATATTAAGTCTTTTGTCTCTCGTTTTCTTTCATAAATTTGCATTTTATTTTAACATATAATTAAAATAATTTTCAAAAAATTAAAAAAAATTGGATAAATTTATATCCAAATCTATACCAAATTTATGTAATTAAAAATCTCCAAATCTCTTGACCTCTAGGGGGGAGGGGTGATGTTATAATGAATTACAGTAAAGGTAGTGATAATATGAATAAAAAATATGGATTTACATTGATAGAATTACTTGCAGTAATAGTAATACTAGCAATAATAGCTTTAATAGCAGTACCAATAATATTAAAAATAATAGATAGTTCAAAGAAAAGTGCAGATAAAATAAGTATAGATATGTATGGAGAGGCTGTACAACATGCAGTAGCAAAATATTCATTAAAATATCCATCAAAAGATGATATTACATTTGAAAAATTAGAAGAAGAAAATTTAATAGAATATGAAGGTTCTAGAGTAGAATGTAGTACACATGAAATATATAGTGATGGAACAATATATTTAGCAGAATGTAAGGTAAATGATAAATCAGTAGAATATACATATGGAAAAGAACAGGAAGGTAAATATAAACAAGTATATAAACCACATTACTATTGGTTTAAGTTAGAATCATTAGGTTCATCAACAGCTTTGCCAGCAGGAGTAACAACTACAGCACCAGAAGGAACTAAAGTTTATTTAGGCTTTGATTCAGAAGATGGCACAAGCATATCTAAATTGTATGTGTGTTTTATAAGGAATGGAAATGAATACTGTTTAAGTCGTACTGAAGTTTTTTCAAAAAATAGGGAAATTGTAGAAGATGCTTATAGTGATAATCCAGGTCTTTGTAGTGAAACATTAGGTCATTTCCGTTGTCGAGACGATGGTATAAATGTTGGGGTATCGAATGGTGCTCTTCCGTTAGTAAGTGTATTTGACTACGGTGATACCGGTAATGTTTGTGATTCTGGGACCGGCTCAGGAGAAATGGGTCGTTGTTACAAATTTACTTTATAGTCAATATGATTTAATAAAAATAGACAGGTTAAGCCTGTCTATTTTATTATGAATTTATCATTATCAACATCTATTGTGATATTATCTCCAAAAGATATATTATCTTCTATAATTGTATTTGCAAGTAATGTTTCTATATTTTTACTTATAAATCTTTTCATAGGTCTTGCTCCATACTTCTCATCGTAAGAATTATCGATTATATATTTTTTAGCTTTATCAGTTAAATTAATTGATATATGCATGTTAGATAGTCTATTTTCAATATTTTTAATAATATTATTTAATATATCGTATAAAACTTCTTTAGATAAGCTATTAAATATAATAATTTCATCTATCCTATTTATGAATTCAGGTTTAAATGTGTGTCTTAAATCTTCCATAACAAGTTCTTTAGAGTTAATATCGTTATTTAATATATATTCACTACCGAGATTTGATGTCATAATAATAATTGTATTTTTGAAATCAACTGTTCTACCTTGTGAATCAGTAATTCTTCCATCATCTAGTATTTGAAGTAGTATATTAAATACATCTTTGTGAGCTTTTTCTATTTCATCAAAAAGTACTATACTATAAGGATTTCTTCTTACTGCTTCAGTTAACTGTCCTCCTTCATCATAACCTACATATCCAGGAGGAGCTCCAACAAGTCTAGAAACAGAGTGAGCTTCCATATATTCACTCATATCAATTCTAATTATATGTTTTTCATCATCAAATAGTTCATAAGCAAGTGTTCTTGCTACTTCTGTTTTACCTACTCCAGTAGGACCTAAAAATATAAATGAACCAATAGGTCTATTAGGATCTTTAATACCAGCTCTAGCCCTTTTAATTGCCTCACTAACAAGTTGTAAAGCTTCTTCTTGACCTTTAACCCTTTTGGCCATATTTTCTTTTAGATGAATGAGTTTTTCTTTTTCTCCACCAACTAATTTACTTACAGGTATATTAGTCCATTTAGATATGATATTTGCGATTGATTCGTCATCTACAACATCACTAAGAATTTCATTTTTATTTTTTTCATTTAGTTCATCTAATTCTTTTTGTAATTTTGGAAGAGTACCATGTCTTAAAATTGCAGCTTTCTCATAATCATAATTATCTTCTGCTTTTTCAAGTTCAAATGTTGCCTTTTCTATATCTTCTTTCTTTTTACTTATTTTATTATTTATATTTTTTTCTTCTTCCCAGTCATTTCTTAGTTGTTGTTCTTTTTCTTTTAATTTATTAAGCTTTTCGTCTATTTCGTTAATTCTATTTTTAGATATTTCATCTTTTTCTTTTTTTAATGCTTCTTTTTCTATTTGTAATTGCATAATTTCTCTAGTTAATGTATCGAGTTCAGTTGGCACGGATTCCATTTGAACCTTTATAGTAGCGCATGCCTCATCTACTAAGTCTATAGCCTTATCTGGTAGAAATCTGTCTGTTATATATCTATCAGATAATGTTGCAGCTGATATTAATGCTTTATCTTTAATAGTCACACCGTGGTAAACCTCAAATCTTGATTTTAAACCTCTAAGTATAGTAATTGTATCTGATACTGTAGGTGCTTGTACTAAAACTTTTTGAAATCTTCTTTCCAAAGCTCCATCTTTCTCTATATATTTTCTATATTCATTTAATGTAGTTGCTCCAATACAAAGTATTTCTCCACGAGCTAACATCGGTTTAAGTAAGTTACCAGCATCCATTGCACCTTCTAGTGCTCCAGCACCCACTATTAAGTGTATTTCGTCGATGAACAGAATTATTCTACCATCAGAGTCTTTAATTTCTTTTAATACAGCTTTTAATCTTTCTTCAAATTCACCTCTATATTTTGCACCAGCAATAAGAGCACCCATGTCTAATTCCCAAATAGTTTTATCTTTTAAACTATTTGGCACATCACCTTTAACAATACGAAGAGCAAGACCTTCGACTATTGCAGTTTTACCAACACCTGGTTCACCTATCAAAACAGGATTATTTTTTGTTTTTCTAGATAATATTCTAGTGATATTTCTTATTTCCTCATCTCTACCAATAACAGGATCTATTTTACCATCTTTGGCTGCTGAAACAATATCACGCCCATATTTTTCAAGTACATTTTCTAGAGATTCACCAAACATATTATTGTTCATATAAATCACCTCTATAAACATTATACTCATATTTTAGCACTTGTCAAGTCAGAGTGCTAAGAAAATTAACTAGCTCAAATAAAAACACCAAATCAGCTTGATTACGGCGTTTTCGCTCAACATATAGAGTAAACACTTGACCGAGAAAATCAAATGTATCCCTTTTTTATTATATGAAGCTTCCTTCACTACATACATAACACACTCTAATTTGTTTGTCAAACTTCAAAATTTAAAAAATATTAGAATAAATAATGTTTTCAAGTACAAAATAACTTTAGGAGGAATTTATGAAAGCAACTGGAGTTATTAGAAGAATAGATGATTTAGGAAGAGTAGTAATACCAAAAGAAATAAGAAAAAATTTAAGAATAAAAGAAGGAGATAATTTAGAAATTTTTGTTCAAAATGAAGAAGTAATTCTAAAAAAATATTCTATGATGAATAAAATAAATGATTTAGCTCAAGAATTAACAGATGCTATATATACTTTTATGAAACATAGTATATTTATAACGGATACTGATACAGTGGTGGCTGCTAGTGGTCCTTTAAAGAAAGAATATTTAGGTAAAAATATTAGTGATTTTATAACTGGATCTATAAAAAGAAGAGATAAAATGATAGAAAATCATTTTAAAGAATTAAACTTTATTGATGATGATGTGATTACTTGTAGTTATGTTATGTCTACTATACTTGTTAATGGAGAGGCAACAGGGATGATTTTAATAATAAGTGAAGATGAAAAACTTGGAGATTCTGAAATGCAAATGGCAAGTATTGTTTCATCATTTATGACGAAATACCTTGAACAATAATGTTAAATGTGCTATAATGTGGACATAAATTGAAGTGAAAATCATTTTAAATGGATTTAGAGCTTACAATAAGGTAACCACATTACTATTATAGATTATTTTATATATGTATACTCGCGTCCTTTTAATATTATGGCGTGAGTTTTTAAACTGTGACAATTTTGTCGAGGAGTAGTTATGAGAAAATTTGAGAAAATAAGTTTTGAACAATTTAAAAATGATGTAGCTGATTCTAAGGAATTATATAATTCTTTTAGTCTTCCTAAAAGAAATACAAAATATTCTGCTGGATATGATTTTTATGCATTATATGATTATACATTAAAACCAGGCGAAATAAAAAAAATTCCAACAGGAGTAAAAGCTATGATGGAAAATGATGAAGTATTATTAGTTTTAGATAGAAGCAGCATGGGTTTTAAATATAATGTTCGAATGTGCAACCAAGTTGGAGTAATCGATAAAGATTATTATAATAATATTAATAACGAAGGACACATATGGATTAAAATACAAAACGAAGGAAATATTGATTATAATGTAAAAAAAGGCGAAGGTATGTGTCAAGGGATTTTTATAAAATATTTAACTGTAGATGATGAAGATGAAATAAGCAAAGAAAGACAAAGTGCGAGTTCATTATAATATTTAAATAAAAGAGAGGTATATTAAATGGAAAATAAAAAATTTTATATTTCAACGGCAATTGCATATACATCAGGTAAGCCACATATAGGTAATACTTATGAAATTGTATTAGCTGATGCGATAGCTAGATTTAAAAGACTAGAAGGTTATCAAGTTTACTTTCAAACTGGAACAGATGAGCACGGTGAAAAAATTGAAATTAAAGCAACTGAGGAAGGAAAGACTCCTAAAGAATTTGTAGATGAGATATCAGCTGAGATAAAAAGAATATGGGATATCATGAATGTAAGTTATGATAAATTTGTAAGAACAACGGATGATATACATAAAAAAGCTGTACAAAAAATATTTAAAAAGATGTACGATAATGGGGATATTTATTTAGGACAATATAAAGGATTATATTGTACACCTTGTGAATCTTTTTGGACTGAAACACAACTAATTGATGGAAAATGTCCTGATTGTGGTAGAGAAGTTACTGAATCAAGTGAGGAAGCATATTTCTTTAGGTTATCAAAATATCAAGAAAAATTGGAAAAGTATATCGAGGATCATCCAGATTTTATACAGCCTGAATCTAGAAAAAATGAAATGTTAAATAATTTTATTAAACCGGGATTACAAGATTTATGCGTATCTAGAACTAGTTTTGATTGGGGAATTGAAGTACCATTTGATAAAAAGCATGTCGTTTATGTTTGGTTAGACGCTTTAACAAATTATATTACTAATATCGGTTATGATGTAGATAATCCTAGTGATGAATTTAAAAAGTGGTGGCCTGCAGATATACATTTAATTGGTAAAGATATAGTAAGATTTCATAGTATTTATTGGCCTGCTTTTTTATGGTCATTAAACTTAGAATTACCAAAAAAAATATTTGGGCATCCATGGTTATTATCCAATAATGACAAAATTGGAAAGAGTAGAGGTAACGCTATATATGCTGATGACTTAGTTGAAAAGTATGGTGTTGATGCAGTTAGATATTATTTGTTGCACGAAATACCATATGCAAATGATGGAAACTTAACATATGAATTATTAGAGGAAAGATATAATTCAGATTTAGCAAATATACTTGGTAATCTTGTAAATAGAACTATATCTATGAACAAAAAATATTTTGATAATATAGTTGTAAATAGTGATTCAAAAGAAGAAATCGATGATAGTTTAATAAACACTGTAATGAGCGCTAAAGAAAAAGTAGAAAAATGTATAGACGAATTAAGAATAGCAGATGCTTTAGATCATGTATTTGAGATATTTAGAAGATGTAATAAATACATAGATGAAACAATGCCTTGGATACTTGCAAAAGATGAAAATAAGGATAGGTTAAAGAAAGTTATATATAATCTACTTGAATCAATAAGAATAGGTTCAGTTCTATTAAGCCCATTTTTACCAGAAACTTCTGAAAAGATATTTAAAGAGTTAAATACTGAGTTAAATTCATATGATTCAATAAAAGAATTTGGTAAATTAGAAATTGGTAAAAGTCTTAATAATCCAGAACCATTATTTATAAGAATAGAAAAAAGTGCTAATTAATATGTAAAAAAATGTGTAAATAGTAGTAATTTGTCGATTGATAAACTAAAAAAACACTTTATTTATAAATTTATATATGATATATTCTTAATGTCGCTAAAATGACTAAAAGGAGAATATATGATATCAAATAAAAGCATAGAAAAATACTTATGGGCATCTGTAGTAATATTTGTTACATATTTATTTTTAGGAAGTTTTATCGTTAGTAGAAATTTACTTGACTTAGCGTATTTAATAATACTATATACTTTTATGGTTATTGTTAAAGTAGTAAGCAAGAATTAATAGAAAAATTATACTTGATATGGTATAATTTTTTTTGAGGTGATAATATGCTTATAGATACTCACTGCCATTTAAGTTATAGTGATTATGATAATTTAGATGATGTAATAAAAAATATGAATGGAATTATGATTGCAAGTGGATGTGATGATAAAACAAATAAAGAAGTTTTAGAATTAGTAAATAAATATGATAATGTTTATGGAACTTTAGGTATCCATCCAGAGAACATAGATTCTATTAATGATGATAGTTTAAAATTTATAGAAAAAAATATTATGAATCCAAAGATAGTAGCGATTGGTGAGATAGGTTTAGATTATCATTATACTAAAGAAAATAAAACTCTTCAAAAAGAGGTTTTAGAATCTCAATTAAAATTAGCGCAAAAATACAACAAAAGTGTTGTAATACATTCTAGGGATGCTATTTTTGATACATATAATATATTAAAAAAATATAATCTAAAAGGTTCGATACATTGTTTTAGTTCAAGTTTAAATATGGCTAAAGAGTTTATAAAATTAGGATATAAAATAGGAATAGGAGGGGTTGTAACTTTTAAAAATTCAAAAAAGTTACAGGAAATAGTAAAAGAAATTGATATAAAAGATATTTTATTAGAAACCGATAGTCCGTACTTATCACCAGAACCATTTAGAGGTAAAAAAAATATTCCTTCAAATGTTTACTATGTTGCTTTGAAAGTATCAGAGTTAAAAAATATGAATATAGATGAAGTTATAAACATTACTTCAGAAAATGCTATGAATATTTTCGTTAGTAAGAAATAGTAATAAAAACAAATGCTAAAAAAGAGTATAAAATAATTTTCGCCCCATAAA
>CANQFF010000014.1 GCA_947598345.1 uncultured Bacilli bacterium | reverse complement strand
ATCCCATACTGGAATTTGATGTAAGACTAAATTCTACATTAATATATTGAAACTGGAATTTACTTTTTCATTTCACACAATAATCAAATTTTTAAAAAAAATGTCAAAAACTTTGTAAATACTGTTAAATATGGTATAATTGAAATGAGCGTAAGTACAAAATTATTGTATATGCGAAATCTAGATTTATATATTAGGAGGATTAGTTAAATGAGTAAAAAAGTATATATAGCAATGTCAGCAGATTTTATACACGAAGGTCATATTAATGTAATTGAACAAGGAGCTAAATACGGTGATGTTATTATTGGTTTACTTACTGATGAGGCAATAGCAACATATAAAAGAGTTCCATTATTAAATTACGAAAGTAGAAAGCGTATATTTGAAAATATAAAAAACATAAAAGAAGTAGTTAAACAAGATAAGTTAGATTATACCGAAAACCTTTTGAAAATAAAACCTGATTATGTAATTCACGGTGATGATTGGAGAACAGGAGTTCAAAGTCTTATTAGGCAAAAGGTTATTGATACATTGAAACAATGGAGTGGACAATTAATAGAGGTTCCATATACTAAAGATGTTTCTTGTACAGATCTTGAACAAAAATATAGATTTCTTTCAAATACGCCAGATAATAGAAGAAAAAAGTTAAAAAAATTATTAGAGTTAAAACCATATATTAGTGTAATGGAAGCATCAAACGGTTTATCTGGATTGATAGTAGAAAATGCTAAGTATGAAAATGAACAAAATAATACAGTTAAAGAATTCGATGCAATGTGGGTTAGTAGTTTATGTGATTCAACATTTAAAGGAAAACCTGATATCGAATTGGTTGATTTAACTAGTAGAATAAATACAATTAATGAGATAATGGAAGTAACTACTAAACCAATTATATTAGATGGCGATACTGGTGGAAAAATAGAACATTTTACTTATAATGTAAGAACACTTGAAAGATTAGGCGTTTCAGCAATTATAATTGAAGACAAAACAGGTTTAAAGAAAAATTCTTTATTTGGAACAGAGGTTGAACAGAAATTAGATGATCCTGATAATTTTGCTGCTAAAATAAGAGCAGGAAAACAAGCTTTAGTTACTAGAGATTTTATGATATTTGCTAGATTAGAAAGTTTAATTGCTGGTATGGGAATTGATGATGCATTATATAGAGCAAGAAAGTATTTAGATGCTGGCGCTGATGGAATAATGATTCATAGTAAAGAAAAAGACGGCAAGGAAATAAAAGAATTTTTAAAACAATTTAGAAAAGAATATGCTAAAGTTCCTGTTATAGTAGTTCCAACTTCATATAATCAATTTACTGAAAGTGAATTGCACGATTGGGGAGCTGATATAATAATACATGCAAATCATCTTTTGAGAAGTGCTTATCCTGCAATGATGAAAACTGCTAAATCAATATTAGAAAATGGTAGAAGTAAGGAAGCAGATGAATATTGCATGTCAATTAAGGAAATATTAACATTAATCCCTGGAGGAAAATAAGATGATTAATACAAAAGAATTTTATGATTATTTGATTGAAAAAAATCTCGACTTTTTTGCTGGTGTGCCAGATTCATTATTAAAAAATTTATGTGCTTGTATAAAAGATAATACTGATGATTCACATAATATTATTGCAGCAAATGAAGGTAATGCTGTTGCACTATCAGCTGGATATCATGTCTCTTCTGGAAAGTATGGAGTTGTATATATGCAAAATTCTGGAATAGGTAATGCTGTTAATCCATTACTTTCACTAGCTGATGAAGAGGTTTATAGTATTCCTATGCTTTTAATCGTAGGATGGCGTGGAGAACCTGGTGTTAAGGATGAACCTCAACATATAAAACAAGGTAAGGTTACGATAGAACTATTTAATACGATGAATATAGAGTCTTTAGTGTTAAATGAAAATTATAAAGAACAAATAGATTATTGCTATAATTATATGAAGCAAAATAGTAAACCAATAGCTTTGATAGTTCGTAAAGGGACTTTTGAAGATTATGAAATAAAAAAGCCTTATAATAATTATACAATTAAAAGAGAAGAGGCTTTAGAGACTATTTTAGATTGTTTACAAAAAGATGATTTTATTGTTTCAACGACTGGTAAAACATCAAGAGAAATATTTGAAATTAGAGAGCGTAGACAAGAATCTCATGATTCAGATTTTTTAACAGTAGGATCTATGGGACATACATCTTCCATTGCTCTTGGAATGAGTATTGGTAGCAATAAAAATATATATTGTATAGATGGTGATGGTTCATTTATAATGCATATGGGAGCATTTTCAATTATACCAACTGTTGCTCAAAAAAATTTTAAATATATATTAATAAATAACGGTGCTCACGAATCAGTTGGTGGTCAACCAACTGTTGGCTTTAATATCGATATTAAAAAATTATTGTTATCATTAGGATTTAATGATGTATATACTGCAAGTACGATAGAGGAAATAAAAGAATATTTACCAAAGATGAGAGATAAAAAATTACAAGCATTAGTTATATATACAAAACTTGGTTCAAGAGATGATCTTGGTAGACCAACAATTAGTCCAGTTCAAAATAAAAAGGCAATGATGGATAAATTTAAAGATAGGTGATTTAGTGAAGGCTATTATATTTAATTCTGGTTTAGGAAAAAGAATGGGAGAGTTTACAAAAACTCACCATAAATCTATGGCAATTTTAAAAAATGGTGAAACAATATTAGAGCGTCAGATTAGAATTTTAGGAAAAAATGGAATCAATGAATTTGTTATTACTACAGGACCATTTAAAGAACAATTAGAAAATGTATGTAAAAAATTTCCTAATTACAAGTTCCATTTTGTAGAAAATAAATTATATGATAAAACAAATTATATTTATTCAATGTATTTAGCCAGAAACTATTTTGATGATGATTTTTTAATGTTACACGGAGATTTAGTATTTGATGAAGAACTTGTAAAATCGGTTATAGAAGATAAAAGAGATTCAATATGTCTAATCAATGAGGAAAAAAAATTACCTGAAAAAGATTTTAAAGGTAGAATAATTAATAATAAACTAAAAGAAGTTTCTATAAATATATTTGATGATGATTGTTTTGCTTTTCAACCATTCTATAAATTAAGTAAAAATATTTTACTATCTTGGTCAAAAGCAGTTGAACAATTTGTTTCCTCAGGAAATGTAGGTGTTTATGCTGAAAATGCATTAAACACTATCCTAGATAGTATAGAGATATCCGTAAAATCATATAAAAATAATTATATAGATGAAATCGATAATTTAGAAGATTATTCAAGAGTTGTAAAAGAGATAGACGAATTTGAAAAATCACCTAATTATGAAAATAAACAAATTATTATCGATAATTATAAAAATTTAAATAAAATAAAAGATTTAGAAAAATCTAAAGATATTTTGATAGTATGTGATAAGTTCTTAAAGGATTCTTTTATAATTGATTATTTAAAAACTTATAATTTAAATTTACATTTTTTTACTGATTTTAATCCTAACCCTCGTTATGAAGAAGTATTAAAAGGATTAGAAATATTTAAAGATAATAAATGTACATTTATTATCGCAATTGGTGGCGGTAGCGCTATAGATGTATCAAAAACTATTAGAGCTTTTTCAAATTTAAATGAGCAAACTAATTATTTAGAACAAGAAATTTCAAATAGTAATATACCATTATTAGCTATACCAACAACTGCGGGTACTGGAAGTGAATCTACACATTTTGCCGTAATATATTTTAATAATAAAAAATATTCTGTTGAACACGATAGTATATTACCTAATTATGTTTTATTAGAACCTAAATTTCTTGAAAGTTTACCTTTATATCAAAAAAAATCTACAATGCTAGATGCTTTATGTCAAGGAATTGAATCTTTTTGGAGTGTAAATTCTAATGACAAAAGTAAAGAATATTCAAGAAATGCTATTAAATTGATACTTAAAAATTACAAAGAATATATAAATGAAAATAAAGAGGTTTATAGAGATATACTTATGGCATCTAATTTTAGCGGTAGAGCAATTAATATAAGTAAAACAACTGCCGCACATGCCCTAAGTTACAAAATAACTTCACTTTATGGTATAAGTCACGGACATGCTGTTGCAACATGTTTGCCATATATTTGGGAATATATGATTTATAATATGGATAAAGTAATAGATAAAAGAGGCAAAGATTATTTAGAAGATATATTTTCTGAATTGGATAAAATGTTTAACTGTGAGTCACATATTGAGACGATAAATAAATTAATAGGAATATATGATGAGATTGGAATTAAATATACAAATGTTGTTAATGAGAATGATATAAATTTATTAACAGATTCAGTAAATATTCAAAGACTTAATAATAATCCAGTTTGTTTGAATAAAAATACGATAGAAAAAATATATAGGAAAATGATTTAGTTAGAGTAGGTGATAAAATGAATAACATAAATGTTACTACGATTCTTTTTATGGTTTTTATACCTTTCGTATTTGTCTCATTTTTTATCCCAGTTGTAAAAAAAATAGCATTTTATATTGGTGCGATAGATATTCCAAATGAAAGAAAAGTTCATAAAACAAATATGCCTAGATTGGGTGGATTGGGTATATATTCAGGTTTTTTACTTGGATATATGATATTCGGTGAACATACTGCAACTATGAATTCTATTTTGATTGGAAGTTTTGTACTTTTAATAACTGGTATGATTGATGATATTAAACCGTTAAAAGCAACTTATAAATTGGTGGGACAATTAATAGCTGCTCTTATTGTGGTAATATATGGTAATTTGTTATTGAGGGATGTCAGTTTTTTTGGTATATATATGAATTTTGGATTTTGGGCATACCCAATAACAATCATATTTATATTGGGATGTATTAATTGTTTAAATTTAATCGATGGATTAGATGGTCTAGCAGCTGGAATAAGTTCGATATTTTTTTTAACAATAGGAATAATTGCGTATTTTCAAGGCAGAATAGGGTTATCAGTTATTTTAACATTCATAATGCTTGGATCAACACTTGGATTTCTAGTTCATAATTTTCATCCAGCTAAAATTTTTATGGGTGATACCGGCTCTATGTTTTTAGGGTTCATCATATCAGTAATAACACTTTTAGGATTTAAAACAATTATAACATCTTCAATTATTATACCTTTATTTATACTTATTGTTCCAATATTAGATACTATATGTGCGATAATAAGAAGAAAACTTAAAGGTGAGAGTATAGGAACACCAGATAAAAGTCATTTTCACCATCAATTACTTAGAAGAAATTATAGTATTAGAACTACAGTACTAATAATATACCTTATAACTGCACTTTTTTCAGCAGCATCTATAATATGGATGATAGTTGATAAAAAAATTGGTTATATAATATATGGAATATTATTGTTAATACTTATAATGTTTGTTTTCAAGACTGATATATTGTTTGAGAGAAAAAATAAAAAATAAAATAGATAGGAGTAATTATGATTTTAAGTAATAAACAATTAAAAGAACTACATGCAGTTGAATTGGATATATTAAAAGAATTTATAACTGTGTGTGAAAAATTAAATTTACATTATATTTTAATTTCTGGATCTGCCCTTGGTGCTGTTAGACATGATGGATTTATTCCATGGGATGATGATGTAGATGTAGGTCTTCCAAGAAAAGATTATGAAAAATTTCTTAAGTATGGACAAAAATATTTACCTAAACATTTATTTTTGCAGACAATGTATACTGATAAAAATTATAGAAATCCTTTTGCAAAAATTAGAAATAACAATACGACTTTTATCGAAGAATCTGTTAAAAATGTAGTAATGAATCAAGGTATATATATTGATATAATCCCAATTGATGGTCAAGGTAATACTAAGGAAGAGGTACATAAAAATACTCATAAATATTTAAAATTAGAGGAAATATATAACTTAAAATGTAAAAGAATTAGAACAAAAGGTATAAGAAATAAAATTAGATATTGTTATTACTTTTTACTATCACTTAGATATCCTAATATATATAAATTAGAAAAAACTATTCATAAGTTTTGTTCAAGAATTGATATACACGATTGTAAATATAGCGGTAATTATGTTGCAGTATTAGAGACCACAAATAGTAATTGTTATTGTAAAACAGTAAAACATATTTTTGAAGATATAGAAGTAAATATACCCTCTGATACAGATTTATATTTAAAAAATGTGTATGGTGATTATATGAAACTACCTCCAAAAGAATCAAGAGTTGCAAAACATTGCTTTATATTGGATACAAAATCAAGTTATATTAATTATATTAATAAAAGTAACGATAAAATGTAAACATTGTTTTTTATGTTTAAAAAGATTAAAAAATTATCATACTTGTATGATATAATTGTTTAAGTATAGAGGTGAAAGATGAAAAAATCATTATTTAAAAATACCATTTATAAATCTATATTGAGTTTTGTAAATATAGTGGTTCCATTATTTGTAGGACCATATGTAGTTAGATTACTTGATGTAAAATTATACGGAATTTATAATACTGTTTATGCTGAATTTCAAATATTTTTGATATTTGCTTCTTTTGGCTTATATACATTCGGCATGAGGGAAATTAGTAAAATTAGAAATGATAAAGATAAAGTTTCTAAAATGTTTACTAACTTGTTTATTATTTCTATATTTTCTAATGTTTTAGTTTGTCTGATTTACATAATTTATGCCCTTTTTGTTTCTTCTGGAACAGCACTCCTATTATATATGATTATGACAATTCAATTTTTAGGAAATGTATTTTATATTGAATTTGTAAATGAAGCACTTGAGAATTATAAATTTATTACTATAAAAACAGTAATAATAAAAATTTTATATTTTATATCCATTTTTCTATTTTTGAAAAAACCAAACGATATAGCTATATATGCATTAATTGTTTCATTAGTTAATTTTGCTAATAATATTGTAAGTTTTATATATGCAAAAAAATTTATAAAATTTAATACTTCAGGTATGGAATTTAAAAAATATTTTAAACCTTTGATTACTATTTTAATAATATCAAATATTGGATTATTATATAGTCAATTAGATAAAGTTATGCTTGGAAGATTTATAGATGGAGTTTCAGTTTCTATATATTACATACCATATTATTTAATTGCTACATTAGCTGCAGTACCTTATTCAATAATAAATGTGTCAATTCCAAGATTATCTTATTTATGTGCGAATGAATCTAAGGAAACTTATACTAATTCACTAAATAAGATTATGTCTTCATTACTTTTTATTATAATACCTATGTGTTTTGGCGTTATGGTATTATCTGATGAGGTTATATTTTTATATGCAGGGGATAAATATAAAGCGTGTGTTCCAGTATTAGCGGTTGCTTGTATGATGCGTATAATAATAAGCTTAGAGTCAATTTTTACAAATTTAATAATGTACCCAAACGATCAAGAAAAGAAAATATTAAAGATATCGTTTGGTTGCGGTATAATTAATTTAATTTTAAATTCATTATTAGTAGTGTTCGATATATTTAATCCGGCAACAGCTATGTTTACGACAGCTATTTGTGAATTATTGATAGTTATAATTCAACATATATATGTAAAGAAAAAATTAGATATTAGACCAAAACTAATCTCAAAGCAAAATTTAAGTTATTTAATTTTATCTATTATGTTTATTCCAATATCATATATTATAAAACTAATCGATTTTGGATTTTATATTAATATAATTATAATAATTACATTATGTACTTTACTTTATGGTATAGTTTTGATTTTAATAAAGGATGAAAATGTATTATTGATAAAAGATAAAATTTTTAAAATTTTAAGGAGAAGAAAGAATGCATGAAATAAAAAAAATAATAGTACCTACTGGTTACATATGTTCAGGATCATCTGCTATAACAGATTTAGTTTCTGAATTTAAGGATTGTCAAAACGAATATAAAAGTTATGAATATGTTTTACTTCACTGCCCAAACGGACTTTTTGACTTAGAAGATAAATTATTAAAAGGAAATAATATTTTAAGAAGTGATGAAGCTATAAGAACTTTTTTACTTCAAATGAAAAAGCTATATGATAAAAAATTTTGGTGGGTTGGGAATTATAAAAAAATAATTGGACCAGAGTTTATGGATATGGTTAATGAATATATAGGTAAAATCCAACAATTTAATTTTAAAGGATATTGGTATATGCACGAAGAAGTTAACTTTAAAATGTTTATGAAACTTTTAATTAGAAAACCTTTAAAATTAGTATCTAGAAATAAAACTAAATTTAAAAAAATATTAAAATATTCTGACGGTATGAGAATAACTTATATAAAAGATGATGATTTTTATAAAATTTCTAGTGAATTTATTTATAAAATTATAAATAAAGTATCTAATGGTAAAGATAATGTAATTCTTGATCAATTTGTATTACCTTTTAATTTATATAGAATAGATAATTATTTTGATGATAGATTAAGGGTTATTGTTGTTGAAAGGGATCCTAGAGATGTGTTTATTTTAAATAAATATATAAGACAAGAAAAGAATATCGCATTACCATTTCCTATGGATGCCAAAGAATTTTGCGATTTTTATAAAAATTTTAGAGAAAATGAAAAAGAATGTAATTCAAAAAAAGTTCTTAGAGTTAAATTCGAAGATTTAATATATAATTATGACAATGAAATAGATATAATATGTAAATTTTTAGGGTTTGATAAAAAGGATCATATTAATAAAAAAAGTAGGTTTAATCCAGAAATTTCTATAAAAAATACACAATTATTTAGAAAAAAAGAATACGCTAATGAAGTGAAAATTATAGAAAATAATTTAAAAAAATATTTGTATAATTTTCCTTATGATATAAATAATGATGTTAAAGAAACAATAGAATTTGAGTAGGTGATGTTATGAAAAATGTTTTATATATAGTAATAGATTCAGTTACAAATAATCAAGTATTTAATTATAATACTAAGTGTGAAAAAACACCTTTTTTGAGCGAATTAAGAAAAAAATCTATAAGTGGAGACAAGATGTTTTCCCAGGCTCCATATACAGAAGCAGCACTTATGGGGCTTTTGGCTTCTAGTAATACTTTGGATGATGGTGGATATTTAGAAGAATTTAAAGATAAAAATATCATTATTAATGAATTTATAAAAAATGGCTATAAAACATTTTCTCCTTGTTATTATCCTTGTATATATCCATCTTATAATGGGTATAAGGCTTCAGAATATACTTATGTTGAAAATTTTAATATTAGCCAGTTGTGGCAATATAGGTTTTATCATTTTAAAGAATTATATTTAAATGGTGAGACTACAGAACATGAAAATAATATGTTAGTCGATATGTTAGAAGATAATATAAAATCTTGGATAAAATTATTAGAGTTATTCAAAGATAACTCTGAAGAGACAATTTTAATGAACGATTGTATTGACCATATAGATATAGATAAATCTATAAAACAAATAAAAGACGAATTAAAAAAATTTAATAAAAATAAAGAGCAATATTTAAAATGTTTTTTTGAACAAGGTCCCGAGCACATATTATTTAAAATTAAAAATTTTAATTATGTAGACAAAATAAATAACGATGAATTTAGAATTTGGATTAAGGAAAATTATTTATGTACTTTTAAAAAAATTAAGAGTAAGCAAATTAAGAGGAATTTAAAAAATGCTAGATTTCCAATATCAAAATTAATTAGAAATATTAATAATAAAGAATGTGTAAAAGGATTATTGGCAGGATATAAAAATTTAATTTTTGATAAAGATTTAATGGATAGAATAAATGATAAATATGATTTGTTTAAAAATCAAAGATCATTTAGAACAGTGGCAGATATAACTCTTGATTGGATTGATAAAAATAAAAATTCAAAAGAACCTTGGATGGTATATTTACATGTGTGTGATGCCCATTTTACTGAAACATTCTTTACTTATGATACTGATTCAAAGGAAATAATAAACGAAGAATTTAAAGCAATAAATAAATTTTTAGATAATTTACCTAAAAATTATTGTGGAACATTATCATCTGATTTATCGCTTTTATATTGTGATAATATAGTAAAATATATATTTGATTATTTGGAAAAAAATAAACTAATCGATAATACTACTGTAGTAATAACTGCAGACCATGGATTTTCATATTATTTTAATCCTGTAAGAGAAAAATATGTTATATCCAGTTATAGAGAGAATTATAATGTTCCTTTCATAATATATGATAAAAATATAAAACCCAAAATGATTAATAAATATTTAGCTACTAAAGATATACCAGCAACAATTTTAGATTTGGCAGGTTTAAAAATTCCTAAAACTTTTAAAGGTAAATCTCTATTAAATTATAATGGTGGCGATTATGCAACTTTAGAGTATATGGGTGGTGGTTGCCCTGATATTAAAAGGCGACCAACATTATTAGGTATACGAGATGATAATTACGATGTTATCGCAGAGGTATTTGAAAATAACATTAAAGTAAAAGAGGTATATGATATGAAAAAGGATCCTTATCAAAATCATAACCTATATAGGAAAAAATTGAATATTGAATATGAATTAAATTTAATTAAAAAAAGATATGATGAAATTATTAAAGATTTAAAATAAAAATATAGTTGGTGATTTAATGAAGATAAGTGTAATAGTACCTGTGTATAATGTAGAAGAGTATATAGATAAATGCTTAAATAGTTTAGTAAATCAAACCTTAAAAGATATAGAGATAATTGTAGTAAATGATGGAAGTAAAGATAATTCACAAAAAATAATAGACGATTATGTAAAAAAGTATCCTGAAAAAGTTAAATCTTTTGTAAAAGAAAATGGTGGTCAAGGATCTGCAAGAAATTTAGGGTTAGATAAATCTAGTGGTGAATATATAAGCTTTGTAGATAGTGATGATTGGTTAGAACTAGGTGCATTAGAAGAAATGTATAAAACTGCTACAAAATCTAATAGCGATATAGTAATTTGTGATATGATGTTTCATTATGGTAATAAAACAGAATACAAAAATTGTACAAAATACGAAAGTGTCTATCAAGTTACTCCTTCTGCATGCAATAAATTATTTAAAAGAAGTGTCATCGGAAATACTAAATTTATGACTAAATTATGGTATGAAGATTTAAATTTTACAGCAAAAATATTATTAAATAATCCAAAAATTACTAATATATCTAAGCCATATTACAATTGTAATTGTAGACAAGGTTCAACTATGAATAATAATAATTCCATTAAAAATTTAGACATGCTAGTAATTATTGATGATTTAATAAAATATGCAAAAGATAACAATAAATATGATAAAGATATGTTTTCATTTTTGATATTTAATCATGTATTAATAACTAGTATAAATAGAGTTGCTGTACAAAAAGCTGATGAAACAAAACAAGTAATAAAAAAATTAAGAAATTACTGTAAAGTAAATATTCCTGATTATAAAACAATGAATTTTTATAAAAATATTTCAAAAAATAGAAAAATAATTGCATGGTTAAATTATAATGGATTACATAATATTTCTAAATTGTTATTAAATATAAAGACTAAATTAAAAGGGTGATTTAATGAAGATAAGTGTAGTAGTACCAGTTTATAATGTAGAAGAGTATATAGATAAATGCTTAAATAGTTTAGTAAATCAAACCCTAAAAGATATAGAGATAATTGTAGTAAATGATGGAAGTAAGGATAATTCACAAAAAATAATAGATGATTATGTAAAAAAATATCCTAAAAAGGTTAAATCCTTTATAAAAGAAAATGGTGGTCAAGGATCTGCAAGAAATTTAGGAATAGATAAATCTAGTGGTGAATATATAAGCTTTGTAGATAGTGATGACTGGTTAGAACTTGATGCGTTAGAAAAAATGTATAATTTAGCTCAAAAAGATAAAGCTGATGTAGTAGTATGTGGTAATAAAGTTGTCTCTATTGATGGTAAAGTGTTAAAAAATGAACCTTCTATAATTTATAATGATACTACCTTAGATATTTTATATGGAAAAATGGCAGTTTGGAATAAGATATATAAAAGAGAAGTCATATTAAAAAATAATATAAAATTTAGAAGTAAAGTTTGGTATGAAGATATTGATTTTACTGTTAAAATCTTATTTGATAATATAAATATATCTTTCATTGATGAACCATTATATAATTATTTATTGAGGCCTGGATCAACTATGAATAATTCAAATATTAAAAGAAACTTAGAAATAATTGATGCTTTTGATGAAATGATAAAATATTTTAAACAAAATAATATTTATATAGAAAATTATGATAAATTAGAGTTTTTGTGTTTATATCACATATTAATAACTAGTATAACTAGAGTTATTAATACTGATGTTAATATGAAAGATAAAAAAAATATAATAAAAAAATTAGAAAAATATGTTGATAGTAATTTTAAAAATTTTAAGCAAAATAAATATATAAAATATTTAGATAAAAACAAAAAATTAATATATAAATTAATATTATTAAGGCAATATAGTATTGTCAAATTTATATTTAACATAAAGGAGAAGATTACAGGATGAATTTTTTTAAAGCAATTTCAAAGTATTGGTTACTAATAGTTATGATATTACAACCTATGCTAGACATAATAGCATATTTTAATTTTAATACATATATTACACCAATTTCATTTGTGTTTAGAACATTAATTTTATTTTTTATAGTATTTTATACATTTATAAAGTCTAAAAATAAAAAGAAATTTATTTTATGTATCTTACCATTTGCGATATTTTCAATTTTACATTTATTAAATTCATACAGAGTCGGATATATTAGTTTATTCGATGATATTAGATATTTAATAATAGTTATGCAAATGCCTATTTTAACTATATGCTTTATAAATTATATAAAAGAAAATAATCAATATTTAAGTCAAGTGAAAATTGGATTTATAATTAATGTATTAATAGTATTTGTAAGTTTAATATTAGCTTTAATAAGTGGCAATTTTAATTATACATATGAAGGATACGGATTAACTGGTTGGTTTACAAGTGCTAATACACAAAGTATGATATTAGTTGCAATTTGCCCTATATTTTTATATTTTTGTTCTAAAACTACAAAAATTATCTGGTATTTACTTTCACATATTATAGTTTTATTTTTGTTATATGAAAATGGTACAAAAGCTTGTTATATTACATTAGTAATTTCATTATTAATAATACTTTATATAACTTTTATAAACGAAAAATCAAGAATGAGATTAGAAAAAACTTTAATTACTATTTTATGCTTATTATTTGTTGCGTTTTATAGTAATAATTCATCTACATTTAAAAGAATGGAAGTTATGGATGAACATAATAAACAAATAAGTGATTTTATAAGTGAAAAATACGGTAGTTTAGAAAATATAGATTTTAAAAGTTTATCGGATGAAGAAATATTAGAAATTTTAAATGTTAATTATTACTGGAAAGAATTAATAGATTTATATGGTAAAGATAAAGTCTTAGAAAAAATGAAATCGCATTTATCGGCATCTGAGTTGACGGATAATAGGCTTAGAAAAAGAATGTATGCTAGTATAATTTATGATGATACCGATTTATTAACAAAATTTGTAGGTTTTGAATTTACAAAAATTGGTAAACTTGAAATGGATTTAGAAAATGATTTTACAGCTTTATATTATTACTATGGATATATAGGTTTCGGGTTATATGTAATTTTTATATTGTATTTTGTAATTTTATTAATGAAAATGTTTATTAAAGATAAAAAAATGGTATTTAATGGTGAATTCATAATATATTGTATCACACTCGCGTTACTTATTTTTGGTTCTGAATACTCTGGTGCCTTTTTAAGAAAAAGTAATGCAAATATTTATATGAGTTTATTACTTACGCTTATTTATTTTAAATCGTTAAAACAAGATAAATTTAAAATAAATAATAAAAAAATAACATTCTTATTACTTCATTTAGGATATGGTGGTATAGAAACTTCAACAATAAATACTGCAAATGAATTATCAAAAACTTATGATGTAGAGTTAATATCGTTTTATAATTTAAAAAATAATCAGCAGGATAGATTATCTAAAGACATCAATATTAAATATTTATATCAAAAAGAACCAAATAAGAATGAACTTTTACAAGCTATAAAAGATAGAAAATTGATATCCATCTTTAAAAACTTATTTCCTGCAATCAAAATATTATTTTTAAAAAGATATTTAATTATAAAAGAAATAATAGAAAGCGATAGCTTTGCAACTGTGTCTACTCGCAATGAATTTAGCGTACTTTTGAGTCAATTTGGAAATCCAAAAACTATAAAAATTGCTCAAATTCATCAACACCATAATTATAATAAAAAATATATAAATAATATTAAATATAAATTTAATAATATTGATTATATATTTGCTTTAACTAATAGTTTAAAAAATGATTATGAGAAATTTTTGATAAATAATAAAAAAACTAAAGTTTTAGTAGTACCTAATTTTATTGATTTGCCTAATAAAATTTCTTCTTTAAAAAATAAAAATATTATTACAGTATCTAGACTTCATTCTATAAAAAAACTTGATGATTTAATATTAATATTTTCTAAAGTAAAAGATAAAGATTCAAAGTTATACATAATAGGTGATGGTGAAGAATTAGATAATTTGAAAAGACAAGTAACTGATAAAAAATTAACTAATAGAGTTATTTTTACAGGATATAAAAATAGTGAAGAAATAGAAGAATATTTTCTAAATTCTAGAATATTTGCGATGACATCTATATCAGAGGGATTACCTATGACACTATTAGAAGCTATGAGTTATGGACTACCTTGTATAGCTTTTAGAACTGATAGTGGAATACCTGATATTATCGATAATGAAATAAATGGATATATAATAGAAAATAGAGATATATCATGTTATTCTAAGAAACTTGATGAATTACTGGATAATGAAAAATTAGTACAAAAATTAAGTAAAAATTCATTAAAAAAATCTAAGGAATATAGCTCTAAAGAAATAATAAAAATTTGGAAGGGAGTTTTATCAGGTGAAAAATAAAAAAGTTTTATTTATAGCTTCAACTGGGGGACATCTAAGTGAATTATTACAATTAAAATCATTGTTTAATCAATATAAAAGTTATTTAATTACTGAAAAAACTAAGTCTACTATAGGATTAAAGAAAAAATATGATAATGTAGAATATCTGGTTTATGGGACTAAGGATCATATATTTTCGTATGCTTTTAAATTTTTATTTAATTGTTTTAAATCACTCGTCCTATTTATAAAAATAAGACCAAAAGTAATTGTTACAACTGGTACTCATACAGCTGTACCGATATGTTATATTGGTAAAATATTTGGTAGTAAAATAATATTTATTGAAACATTTGCTAATAGTAAAACTAAAACATTATCTGGTAAATTAATCTATCCAATTGCTAATACTTTTATTGTTCAGTGGGAAGAAATGTTAAAATTTTATCCTAAAGCTATATATGGGGGGTGGATTTATTGATATTAGTTACATTAGGAACTCAAGATAAGAAGTTTTATAGATTATTAGAAGCTGTACAAAAGCAAATAGACAGTAATGTTATTAAAGAAAGAGTAGTTGTACAAGCTGGATGTTCTTCTGATTTTAAATCAGATGATATGGAAATATTTGATTTAATACCGATGGATGAATTTGAAAAATTAATTACTGAATGTGATTTACTTATAACGCACGGTGGGGTAGGTTCAATAATTTCTGGATTAAAAAACAATAAAAAAATAATTGCTGCTGCAAGATTAAAAAAATATGAAGAACATACTAATGATCACCAACTTCAAATTATTGAAAATTTTTCTGATAATGGATATATTTTAAATTTAGATGACTTTGATAAACTAGGCGAGCTTATAAATAAATCCAAAAAATTTAAACCTAAAAAATTTGAAAGTAATAATCAAAAATTTGTAAATTTATTAAAAGATAAAATTGATAATTATGTAAATAAATCTACAAATAAAAAAACAATAATAAATACTTTGTTCTTCGTATTGATTATGTTATTTTTAATTGTTTGTTCCTTGAAATCTATTTTCAAACCAATTGATGTTGTACAAAATGAAAATAGATATGCGAATAAATATGATAAATTAAATTTGAATTCGTATTTTAATGGTGAAATGCAAGATAATTTTGAAAAAACATTATCTGATCAAATACCTTTGTCTTCAAAATTTAAAACAGCAAATAACTTATTTGATTCAATATTGATGAAAAACACCTTAAATTTAATCATTAATAACGATGTTTATAATTATTATTCACTTGGTTCAATTTATTTATTTGGAAAAGAAAATCTAGTTTATATGCCTTATGAATTATCATCTTATAAAGAAGAATTAAAAAGCAGAGTGAAATCTTTAAATAAAACAATGGATTTATATCCCAATATTGATTATTATTTTTATTATATAGAAAAGGATACTGATATTAACTTTGTAAATGGGAAAAAAGCACTTGTATATGAATATATAAAAGATAGACTAAATTCTAAAAATATTTCTAATTTTGAAATAAATAATTTTAATGATTTTAAAGATCTATTTTATAAAACAGATCATCATTGGAATTATAAAGGATCATATAAAGGATATTTAGAAGTTCTTCAATTACTCAAATTAAAAAATCCAAAAGAACCTACTGATGAAAGATGTTTTAAAGGTGAATTTGTCGGTTCGAAAGGACAAGCTTTAGCAAATGTATATAATGAAAAATTTTGCGCATATACATTTGATTTTGATGATATTGATGTGTATATAAATGGAAAAATTGCTGATGATTATGGAAATTATAAAAAAGCTTTGAATGGTGAGTACACTAATTTAAGTTATGATGGATTTTATGGCTATGATGAAGGAGAAATAATATTTGATAATAATGATAGTAATAAAGAAAATATATTAATAATTGGTGAAAGTTTTGATAACGCAATTATTAAGTTATTAGCCGAAAAATTTAATAAAACAATAGCAATCGATTTAAGAAATTATAAACATTATATGAATAAGGAATTTAATTATGAAGAATATATAGAAAAGTATGAAATTGATAAAGTATTATTCATAGGTAATATTAATTATTATATTTCACAAGAATTTAATGTTATTAAGTAGGAGGATAATTTATGGTATTTAGCAGTATGACATTTTTGTTTTTATTTCTACCGATTATATTAATTTTATACTATATTAATAAGAATATAAAATACAAGAATATAGTATTACTATTATTCTCACTAATTTTTTATTCTTGGGGTGAACCTAAATATATAATTCTTATGATATTAACGACTTTGATAGCATATATATCTGCTTTAATAATTGATAAATATGGAAGAAAATCAGTTAAATCAAAATTAGCGCTTCTATTTTCAGTTATTACTTCAATAGGATTATTATTTGTATTTAAATACTTAGATTTTTCTATTAATATATTAAATGCTATATTCAACATAAATATTAAAAATTTTAATTTAGTTTTACCTATAGGAATAAGTTTTTATACTTTTCAAATATTATCTTATATAATAGATTTATATAGAGATAAAGTAAAATTACAAAAAAATCCTTTTAATTTATTACTTTATGTTTCATTTTTTCCACAATTAATAGCTGGACCAATAGTGAGATATGAGACTATTGAAAATCAAATAAATAGTAGAAAAGTTACATTAGACGAATTTATAATTGGTTTTAAAAGATTTATATTAGGTTTGATAAAAAAAGTACTTATTGCCAATAATGTTGCAATATTATGTGATTACATATATAGTAATTTGAATATTGGCTTTGGAAGTAGTATTCTTTGGTTAGCTGCGATAGCTTATTCGATACAAATTTATTATGATTTTTCTGGATATTCGGATATGGCTATAGGCTTAGGGAGAATGTTTGGATTTCATTTTTTAGAAAATTTTAATTATCCATATATTTCAAATTCAATTACAGATTTTTGGAGAAGATGGCATATATCATTATCATCATTTTTCAGAGATTATGTATATATCCCTTTGGGAGGAAATAGAGTAAAAAAAATAATTAATATTAGAAATATATTAATAGTGTGGATTTTAACTGGTTTATGGCATGGTGCAAATGTTAATTATATATTATGGGGAATATATTATGCAATTTTTCTTTTAATTGAAAAGTTTATTTTAGGTAACAAAATTAAAAAAATACCAAACATTTTAAGACATATTATTACAATTATAATTATTATTATTGGTTGGGTAATATTCAGATTAGAGGATTTTTCGTCTTTAACTCAAGTATTGATAAATATGTTCACTTTTGTTCCTTCAAATTGGTTAGAATTACTAAGATTAAATTCTAAATTAGTTGTTACCATTCCATATCTAATAATTGGAATTATATTTTCTATTCCTATTGATAAATTATTTCACAACAAAGTAAACAATAGTAAAAGCTGTTATTTAACTATATTTGAAGATTTAATTTTAGGTTTATTATTTGCTATTGTTATTATAAAATTAGTTTCTAATCAATATAATCCCTTTATTTATTTTAGATTTTAATACATTTTATATAAAAGGATGCATATAATATATTAAAAGTAAATAGTTTTTTAAAACTTTCAGCATTTTTTTTGCAATTTGACAAAAAAGTGTAAATCTGATACAATCAGTATATCGATGGCACATTATTCTAGTCATTATATTTATTATGAAGACGGGGCTAAAAATCCGTTAAAGAGCATATCGATGAAACTTCTTGTGCTTGCTTCTATCGCCCAGACAGGGGTGGGTGCTGGAAATGAGAGTGTTGGGCATCCATAATGGCATATGTAAATGACCCACCACTCGTGGAGAC
>CANQFF010000013.1 GCA_947598345.1 uncultured Bacilli bacterium | reverse complement strand
AATATTATTTCAAACAAAGTTTACCTTTGTTTGTTATCTATATTACAAATCGGTAACATTTTAACTAATGTTTAACAATATTTTGTTAAATTTTATTTAAATATTTTGTTAAATTTTATTTAAATTGTTTAGGATTTATAGTAAAATATATGTTGGAGGGATTGTATGTATACGCCACTTTATATTAAAACTGATAATAGTTTACAAATGTCGTTAATAAAAATAAAAGATTTAGTTGAATTTGCTAAATCTAATAACATAAAATCTCTTTCCATAACTGATAGTAATATGTATGGCGTTATGGACTTTTATAAATTGTGTATAAATAATGATATTAAACCAATAATTGGATTAGAAATAGAGTATGAAGATAAAAAAATTATACTTTATGCACAAAATTATGATGGATATAAAAATTTAATAAAGTTATGCACACTTTCTAGTGAAAGTAAGTTAGATTTTCATATGTTGGAAGTGTATAGTAAAGATTTATTGTGTATAATTCCTTTTGAAAGTATAGATTTATATGAAAAAATAGAAAAACTTTATAAAAATATATTTATTGGGTATAAAAATTTAGATGAATATAAAGAAATTAATTACGATAACTCTGTTTATTTAAATGAAACTTTATATTTAAATAGGCAAGATAGTGTGTATATAAAATATTTAGATGCAGTAAGAACAAATACAACTATCAATTTTATCGATGATGATAAATTAAATAATTATATATTAACGGAAGAAGAATTTAATAATAAATATCCTAGTAGTATAAAAAATAATCATTTAATTACAGAATTGTGTAATGTACAAATAAAATTTAAACAAAATCTTATGCCAAAATTTATTAATGAAGACGGTGTGGATAGTTTTACATATTTAAAAAGAAAATGTATAAAGGGATTAAGGGATCATTTTGGAGATTCGGTAAAAGAAGTATATATAAAAAGACTTAAGTACGAATTAGATGTAATTAATGAAATGGGATTTTGTGATTATTTTTTAATTGTTTCTGACTTTGTAAAGTATGCGAAAGATAGTAATATAATTGTTGGTAGCGGAAGAGGAAGTGCGGTTGGATCTTTGGTATCATATTGTCTTATGATAACTGATGTTGATCCTATTAAGTATAATCTTTTATTTGAAAGATTTTTAAATCCACAGCGAGTTACCATGCCAGATATTGATATCGATTTTGAGCATGATAAAAGACAAAAAGTAATAGATTATTGTATAAATAAATATGGATCTAAAAGAGTTGTTCCAATAATAACTTTTGGAACGCTTGGAGCTAAACAAGCTATTAGAGACATAGCTAAAGCTATGGATATTGATATTGATTCAGTAGATATATTAAGCAAACTTATTGATTCTAGAAAAACTTTAAAAGAGAATTATGCTGAAAATAAAAAAATTAAAAATTTGTTAGATAGAAAACCATCTTTAAAAGAGTGTTATAAAATAGCTAATAAGTTTGAAGGTTTAAAAAGACATTCTTCAATACACGCATCGGGTGTTGTTATGTCTAATGTAGATTTAGATGAAATAATACCATTAGATAAGAGCCATGATTTTTATGTAAGTGGGTATGACCATGAATATTTAGAGGAAATAGGTTTATTAAAAATGGATTTTTTGGCCATAAAGTATTTAACAACTATTCATAATATAATTGATAGTATAAATAATAATTATAATACTAATATTAAATTTGATGAAATACCTTTAAATGATAAAAAAGCACTAGATATTTTTAACAAGGCTGACACTATTGGAATTTTTCAATTTGAATCTAGTGGTATGATTAATTTTTTAAAAAAACTTAAAGTTACTTCTATGGATGATTTATTTGCAGCTATTGCGTTATTTAGACCAGGTCCTATGCAAAATATCCCTACTTATATAAATCGTAAAAATGGTAAGGAAAAAGTAGAATATATTGATTCATCCCTAGAACCTATATTAAAATCTACTTATGGTATTATAATTTATCAAGAACAAATAATGCAAATAGCCAGAATTATGGCAGACTATACTTTAGGTGAAGCTGATATTTTAAGAAAAGCCATGAGTAAGAAGAAAAAAGATATCCTTCTTAAAGAAGAAAAAACTTTTACTTCTAGAGCTATAAATAAAGGATATGATAAAGAGATAGTACATAATGTCTATACGCACATGCTTAAATTTGCAGAGTATGGATTTAATAAATCACATTCTATTGGTTATTCAATAGTTGCATATAAAATGGCATATTTAAAAGCATATTATCCTAAAGATTTTATAACATATTTATTATCTATGGAAATAAATGATGATAGTAAAACAAAACAATACATATATGAAGCTAAGAAAAAGAATATTAACATATTAAAACCAGATATAAATATCAGTGAAAAAAAATATAAGATAGAATCTAATGGTATTAGATTTCCTCTTTCTAATATAAAAAATGTTGGGGTAGCCTCAAGCGAAATTATAATAAACGCAAGGAATGATGGAAAGTTTATTGATATATATGATTTCGTAAGAAGATGTTATGGTAAGAGTGTTACATCAAAAACTATTGAATCTTTAATATATTCAGGTGCATTTGATAATTTTGGATATAATAGAAAAACTTTGATAACTAATTTAGATTTAATAATTAATTATGGTGAATTAATTAAAGATTTAGATAGACAATTTGCTTTAGAACCAGAATTAATTAAGGTAGATGAATATACTAATAAAGAATTAATGGAATATGAATTATCAGTATTTGGATTTTATTTGACTAATAATCCAGTTACACATTTTAAAATAAAGGAGAATATATATATTAATTTAAATGAATTAGAAAATTATTTTGATGAGAAAATTTCTATTATAATATATATCGATAAATTAAAGGAAATAAATACTTCTAAAGGAGAGAAGATGTGCTTTATAAGTGGTAGTGATGAAGTTTCAACAACTGATGTTGTAATATTTCCAAAAATATATGAATTAAATAAAGATTTAAAACACGGCGATATAATTAAAGTAAAAGGTAGAGTAGAAAAAAGATTTGATGAATACCAATTAGTAGCGAATGAAATTATAAAATTAAAATATTAAATAAAGGAGCAGGTTTTATGTTAAAAATATATAATATAAAAGAAAAAATGCAATATTTAGATGAAGTTCTTTCTTTGGAGCACGAAGAGTGGGGAAGTAATTTATCTGGTAAAGAGTTAGAAGATAAGTTAAATAAAAAAAGAGAAAAAGTTATTCAAAATTTAAATAATCCTAAGTTTTGTAAATTAGTATTGTTAAATGATGATAAATTAGTAGGTTTTATATCTTTATTCCCAGAAGATGGAGATGAGAAAACTAACTTATCTCCTTGGTACGCAACAATGTATGTAAAAAAAGAATATAGGGGTAATGGATATTCCAAGATACTTAATGACGCAATATTAGAAGAAGCAAAAGAAAGAGGATTTGTTAGACTTTATTTAAAAACTAATTTAATTAATTATTATGAAAAATTTGGCGCTGTATACATGAAAAATTTAAATAACGGAGAAAAATTATATTATATTGATACAAATCATCAAAAAAGGATGAATAAAGGAGAGTTAATAAAATTAATAGAAACTCTAAATATTGATACTAATGAATTTTGGGTACTTTCATCTGGTGCTTTAGTTTTAAGGGATTTATTTCCAACTGCAGGTGATCTTGATATCGCAGTAACTGAAAAAGGATTAAATGAGCTTAAGAGTAAATTCAATTTAGAACCTAAAGGTAATGGTTGGTATAAATTAAACGATAAAATTGAATGTGTCTTAGATACTAAAGAGGATTATAAAATAGAAAAATTTGGTAAATACTATCTTGAAAGCTTAGAAAAATATTATGAATATTTGAAATCATCAACGAGACCAAAAGATAAAGTTAAATATGAAATTGTTAAAAATTATTTAAATACTAAATAGGTGTCTATATGTTTAGAATAGGTAGTGTAGAGATTAAAAATAGAGTGGTCTTAGCGCCAATGGCAGGTATATCTAATAGTGCATATAGGACAATAATAAAACAAATGGGAGCTGGGTTAATAGTAGCTGAAATGGTAAGTGATAAAGCTATTATGTATGGTAGTAAAAAGACTAAAGATATGTTATATATGACTGATTTTGAAAGACCAATCTCACAACAAATATTCGGAAGTGACAAGCAATCTTTTGTGTATGCAGCAAAATATATTTTTGAAAATATGAAACCAGATATAATAGATATTAATATGGGATGTCCTGTTCCTAAAGTTGCTATTTCTTCTCAAGCTGGTAGTGCTTTATTAAAATCACCAGATAAGGTTTATGATATTGTTTCATCTGTTGTTAAGTCAGTTGATTGCCCTGTTACAGTAAAGATTCGTAGCGGTTGGGATGAAAATAGTATAAATGCTGTAGAGATAGCTAAAATTATAGAAAAAGCTGGAGCTAGTGCGATTACAGTTCATCCAAGAACTCGAAAGCAAGGCTATAGTGGTAATGCTGATTGGAGTATAATAAAATCAGTAAAGGATGCAGTTAATATTCCAGTAATTGGTAATGGTGATATTAAAACTGCTTTTGATGCTAAGCGTATGCTAGATGAAACAGGATGCGATGCAGTTATGATAGGAAGAGGTGTTCTTGGAAATCCATGGCTTATTAAAGAGTGTGTTGAATATCTTGAAAATGGTATTGAACCTAAAGAGGTAACCTTAAAAGAAAAAATTGATATGATAAAAAAGCATTTAGAATTGTTACTGAAAACAAAACCATATAAAGTAGCAATGTTAGAAATAAGAAGTCATTGTGCCTGGTATTTGAAAGGATTACCAAATGCAAAAGAATTAAAGGAACAAATATTTAAAACGACTACAAAAGAAGAATTGATAAATTTATTAGATAATTATTATTTAATAAATAAAACAAACGAGTAAAATTTTTATTTCAAATACATAAGATTTAATAAAAGAATTTTATAAATTTTTAATATATATATATTGACAATATTTGTCGAAAATTGTAAACTTAAATAGAAAGGAGTGGTAGATTGTTCTGTAGTGAATGTGGTGCTAAAAATAAAGAGGGGGATGCTTTTTGTAGCGAATGCGGTGCTAAATTAAATATCGATGATAAATCTTCAAATAATAAACCATCAAAAGTTAAAAAACCAATGTCAAAGAAAAATAAATTATGTTTGATAATATTGGTAGCTGTTTTAGTAGTAATAGGTATATTATATAAGGTTGGTAGCGATTTAACTAATCCAAAAACAATTGCTAAAAATTATATACAAGCAGTAATAGATAATGATGCAGATGCATTATATAAATATCTAGATATAGATGGTGATACAACTTTTGTAAATAAGAAAATTTTTAAAGAAATAATGAAAGAAAATGGAACAGAAACTGATGTTATAAATTATAAGATAGTTGATGTTGATTATGAAAAGGGTGGACTAAGCGCAACAGTTGAATTTAAATACACTGTAAAAAATCAAAGTACTGAAAGAAGTGACAGAATAAATTTGGTTAAAGAAAAGGGTAAAAAGTATTTGATTTTTGATAATTGGAAAGTAAGTTTAGATATGAATGATTCAGCAATTGTAAAAGATTATGAATTAGAGGTAATAAAAGGTTCAACAGTTGAATTTTATGGAATTAAACTTACAGATAAATATTTAGATAAGAAAAAATCTGATGATGATAGTGATGTTTATGTACTTCCACAGGTATTCAATATCGGAACAAATATTAAAGTTTCATTACCAAATGGAATGTCTTTTGAAGATACGGTAACCCCATCTTCATATAATTCATCTTATAGATTTGACATTGATGAAGATAATTTATCAGAAGCAGAAAAGACTAAAATAGAAGATGCAGCAAAAAAATCATTAACTACTTTGTATTCTAATGCTATATCAAAAAAATCATTTTCTGAAATTAAAAGTAATTTTGAGTCTAATGGAATTGATTTATCAAAATTAGAAAATGATTATAACGAATTTGTTTCAGATTTATCAGATGCGTCTTCTAAATTGACAAGTATTGAATTCACTAAATTTTCTATATATGATGTACAAATAAATGATAATAATTATATAGAAGTAGAATTTGATATTAGATACAATTATAGTGTACAATATGAATCATGGGATGATGAATTAAAAACAAATAATAGTTCTTCATACAGTTATATAACTTTAATGTTTGATTATAAAGATGGTTCATATTACTTAGTTGATACGGATGATTTAGAAACTTATTTTTCTAGATATTAATGGAAGGAGAGATTTAAATGGCTAAATTTTGTTCAAAATGTGGAAAAAAATTAGAGGATGGAAAACCTTGTGATTGTGAAAAAAATGATTCTAAAGTTGAATCTAAAACTTCAACTTCAGGATTTGACTTTAATGAGTGTGTTAATTCATATATAGATATAGTAAAGAAAATATTTTGTAAACCAGTTGATGCGATAAAAAAATATTCAACTGAAAATAAATTTTCATTAGGAATAATCGCACTTGTAATTAATTGTATAATTACTGGTATATTTGTTTATTGTTTACTTAATGAAGCTTCAGGAGCTTTAGGATCTTTATTTGGATATAGTTCATTACTAAGCGGATCAATATTTAAAGTAGAATTTATGAAAACATTTATTAATGGATTTATATTTATGGCAGTATGGTTTGTTATTGCAGCTTTAGTAATTTATTTAATTGCAAACCCAATTTTGAAAGATAGAGTAAATATTAAGAGTGTATTTTCTTTATTAGGTGTATGTTCTGTATTTACTACTATTACAACAGTAGTAGCAATTATATGTGTTTATATTTCAATTAAATTATCATTTATTATATTATTAATCGCTGCATTATTCTATTTGACACATTTATATCAAGGAATAAATGAAATTACAAAAGTAGATAAGAATAAACTTGCTTATGTTTTCGTACCAGCAGTTAGTGTTGCTATATTTGTAGTTGTATATGTATTACCAAAAATAATGTTTTAAAAATTAACACAATGATTATATTAGTACATTCTAAAAAGAATGTACTTTTTATTTAAAATGTACAAAAAAAATACATTTCATGATATAATTTATTTAAATAGGAAAGTATAAATGGAGGTGTATAAGTTATTAAATAAATATTTAAAAGGGGGAAAATAAAAATAAGAAAAGGAGAAGTAAGTATGAATTATATTTTATGGATTGTTATTGCAATTATTGTAATACTTGTATTATATGTTGTAGTAACTTATAACAAATTAATTAAATTAAACAATGAAACAAAAGAAGGATTTTCAACTATGGATGTATATTTAAAGAAAAGATGGGATTTAATTCCTAATATAATTGAAGTAGTTAAAGGATATGCAAAACATGAAAAAGATACATTAAAAGAAATAGTAGAAATAAGAAATAGTGTTGAATCTTATGATAAGTTATCTGATGATCAAAAAATTAAAACTAATGAACAAATTTCTGGTGGGATTACAAAATTAATGGCATTAGCTGAAGCATATCCTGATTTAAAAGCCAATGAAAACTTTTTAAGTTTACAACAATCATTAAGTGATATTGAAGATGAGATTGCTCAGTCAAGGAAATATTATAATGCAGTTGTTAGAAATTATAATAATAAAGTTGAAATGATACCAAGTAATATTGTTGCTAAAATGTTAGGTTATAAGTCAAAAGCTATGTTTGAAGCAAACGAATTAGAAAGAGAAAATGTAAAGGTGAAGATGTAATGGCTAAAAAATCCAAGAAAGGTGTAAGATTTATATCAAAATTATTTGGATTCTTTTGGTTAGGATATTTAACTATTGTAATTTTAAGTGTTGTTATAACAGGTTTTGAATCATTTTTTGGTGAAGATAGTGGTACAGAAAAACTTGCTGATGGATTCACAATTTCTTCATATAATGTTGTTTTAGATGTAAAGGAAGATAACAAAGTAGATGTTACTGAAAATATTACTGTTGATTGGTATGAGTCATATCACCACGGTATATATAAATTTACTCCTTTATGGTCACAATACACTGGTAAAGATGGAAATACTATAAAAAGAAAAGCTACTATATCTAATTATAGAGCTGTTGGTGACCTTTACAGTTTAGATACTGTAAAAAGAAAAGCGAGAATTAAAATTGGTAGTGCTAGTGAATATGTGGATGAGGGAGAAAAGACTTATGTAATCAAGTACACATATGATATGGGTAAAGATCCATATAAAGGTTTTGATGAACTTATATTCCATGCTTATGGTGATTACTGGGGAACTGATATAAAAAATGCTTCAATAGAAGTACATATGCCTAAAAATATTGAAGGTTATAATATAAATTTCTTTACTGATAAATTTAGAAAAAATAATGTAACAGATGTAGTTGATTATAATGTAGTGGGAAATACTTTGTATGCTACATTTAATGAAGAAAAAAATTATCAAAAACAATTGAAAGAATATTGTAGTGAAGATTGGAGACAAAATGAAGATGGTACTTGTGATGAAGAATATTTTGATTTATATTATGAACCATTAGAAAAATCACTAACAGTAGATATAGAATTACCAGATGGATATTTTGTCGGTGGTAGTTGGAATTATGGATGGGGTTCTTTTACTATTTCAATTATTATATTTATATTAACCGCATGGACTATTTGTAAGTGGATTAAATTTGGTAAAGATCATCCTAAAAAGGCTCAAACTGTTGAATTTTATCCACCAGATGATTTAAGTGCTGCTGAAGTTGGATATGTATTTAATAAAAATCAAGCAAGTAAAAAATTTACAATTGCTTTAATTATTCAATTAGCAAGTAAAGGTTATATAAAAATTGACGATTTAAAAGATAAAGATAATAATATTCAAATAACTAATTTAATTATAAAGCCCAAAGAACTAAAAGAATTTGATAAGACATTGCCAAAGCGCCAAATAGAGATAAAAAGGTTAAAAAATGCTGATAATAATTTAAATCACTCTGAAAAAACTATGATGACTTATCTATTTAAAAAAGGTGATACAAAATTATTAGAAACTAATATAGATAAATTTTTAGCAGTTAAAGATAAGTTAGTAAACTATGGCTATATAGAAATTATTAGTGATAATGAACAGTTGAGATTAAAAGATGTAGATGATAAGAAAGCTATTTATGATAAAGAAGTCGAACAATACAATAAGGATATGAAAAAATATGTAGATGAAGTATCTAAGTTACCATCACTTTCAAATATGGAAAGAATTGTATATAATAGACTATTTGAAAATAAAGATGTTGTAATTTTAAGTGAACATCATACTTTCTATAAGGCTTTTGATGATGTCGCTTCAGAGTTAAAGAGTAGCTTTAAAGATAAAGTTCATGATAGTAAAGCAACAAGACAAATAGGTGGGGCAATTTTTAGAAGTATACTTATTTTAATATTAAGTATTATATCATATAGATATATTGAAGACTTGGATCCAAAGTTAAATATATTTTATTATTTATCATTTATATGTAATTTAATAAATTTATTCTTTACATTATTTATGAAAAGAAAAACACAATATGGAGAATATATTACTGCTAGAGTTAAAGGATTTAGACATTTCTTAGTTACAGCAGAGAAGCCAAAATTAGAGGCATTAGTTCAAGAAAATCCAAACTATTTCTATAATATTCTTCCATATACATACGCTATGAATATATCTAAAAAGTGGATAAAGAAATTCGAAAACATACCTGTACCTGAAGTAGATATGGGAACATTTAATTATGGAAGTAGTCGATCTTATTATAATTTATATGATAATGTATACCACCCTGAACCAACATATTCTTCAAGTGGTCATTCTAGCGGATGCTCATCTTGCGGTGGTGGATGTTCATCTTGTGGTGGAGGTTGCTCATCTTGTGGCGGTGGTGGTTCTTGGTAAAAAGATTTGTATTACAGTGGCATTTAAGTGAAAATTGTAATTTAAGATGTCTTCACTGTTATCAAGAATCACATGAACCTATTCAATTAAAATATGAAAAGTTAGTTGATATATATAATCAGTTTAAAGAATTACTAAAGAAATTAAAAATGAAAGGTCATATAAATATAACAGGTGGGGAACCACTATGTAATCCATATTTTTTTAAAATTTTAGATCTTATAAAAAAAGATAAAGAATTAATTACTTTTTCAATACTTACAAATGGAACATTAATTACTGATGAAATAGCGAAAAAAATAAAAAGTTATAACCCTTATTATGTTCAAGTAAGTTTGGAAGGTGGTAAAAAGACAAATGATTATATTAGAGGTAGTGGTACTTACGAAAAGATAGCTAAGGGTATAATAAATTTAAGAAATCAAGATATTTTTACCTCTATTTCTTTTACTGCAACTAGGTTAAATTATAAAGAATTTCCTAAAGTTGTTAAATATGCAAGAAAATATGATGTTAATAATGTATGGTCGGATCGTTATATACCATTAGGTGATTCTGAAGATAAAAATCTTGCTTTAAATTATGAACAAACAAGAAAATATTTATCTATTATGAACAAAGAAAGGAACAAGCTAAGAAAAATAAAAAATAATAATACAACAATTTCAATGTATAGAGCATTACAATTTCAAATGACTAATGATTTTGCATATGGATGTACAGCTGGAGATACTTTATTAACAGTTATGGAAAATGGTGATTTAGTTCCTTGTAGAAGAATGCCAATAGTGGTAGGTAATTTATTTGAAAAAAGTATGTATGATTTGTATAAAAATAGTAAGATATTAAAAGAATTAAGAGAAAAGAAAATTCCAGATGATTGTTTGGATTGCGAACATTCTGAGATGTGTCATGGTGGTTTAAAATGTTTAACTTATGCTATATATAAAGATTTAAATCATAAAGATATTGGTTGTGATGAAAATTGTTAAAAATATCATTTAAGGTCCCATGACCTTTTTCTTTTTACACAAATATGCTATAATTATTAAGGTGATATTGTGAATAAAAATTTAAAAGGTGTAGTATTTTTTAGTTTTATTTTTTTAGTTGTAGATCAAATATTAAAAATATTTTTAAGTAACTATCTAAACCTTGGAAGAAGTATAATACTAATTAAAAATTTATTAAGTATAACATTAGTTCATAATGAAGGAGCAGCTTTTGGTTTATTTAGTGGAAATAAATTGCTTTTAATAATAATAGGAATACTAGTAGTTGCTGGGGTTTTATATTATGTATCTAAAATTGAATATGACAGTGAAGTAATAACATTTATATATGCATTATTAATAGGTGGTGTGCTTGGCAATTTAATTGATAGAATTTTTCACGGATATGTAATTGATTATATAAGTTTTAAATTTGGTAGTTATTTATTTCCAGTTTTTAACTTTGCTGATATATGTATAGTTATTTCTGTTGCTTTAATATTATTATCTATTATAAAGGAGGATTTATGGAAATATTAGTAGATAGTGATATTGATTTAAGAATCGATTCTTATTTAAGTGACAAGCTAGAGTATAGTAGAAGTAAAGTAGTAAAGATGATTAAAGAGGGTTTTATATTAGTAAATGGGAAAAAGACAAAGAATAGTTATTTGTTAAAAAGTAATGATGTTATAACTGTAAAAGAATATATAGAAGAAGATATGAATGTTGAACCAGAAAATATTCCCCTTGATATAGTGTATGAAGACAATGATGTAATAGTTGTAAATAAATCAAATGGAATGGTTGTGCATCCAGCAATAGGCAACAATCATGGAACTTTAGTAAACGCACTTCTTTATCACTCTAAAAGTTTAAGTAAAATAAATGGTGAATTTAGACCAGGTATAGTTCATAGAATAGATGCTTATACAACTGGATTATTAATGGTAGCGAAAAATGATAAAGCACACGAAATTCTCGCACAAGAATTAAGTGAAAAAAAGACAACTAGAAAATATATCGCACTTGTGTGGGGAGTTATTAATGAAGATACAGCTACTATAGATGCCCCTATAGGTAGATCTTTAAATGACAGGAAAAAAATGGCTGTAACAAATATTAATAGTAAAGAAGCAATAACGCATCTTAAAGTATTAAAAAGATTTAAAGATGCTACATTAATAGAACTTAGGCTTGAAACAGGAAGGACGCATCAAATAAGAGTTCATATGGATTACATCAATCATCCTGTTGTTAATGATCCAGTATATGGAAGAAGAAAGATATTTGATGATAGTGGTCAATGTCTTCATGCTTGTGAATTAGGATTTATACATCCTAGTACAAAAAAATTTATGAAATTTGAATGTGAATTACCAGAATGTTTTAAAAATATATTAAAACTTTTTGAGGATTAATATATTTAGTGATTGCGAATAAATACAACATTATGATATAATTAGTAAGGCAAAAAAAGATAGTAATAGGAGGTAAATATGATAGAATGGGAAGGTTTTAAAGGAATTAGATGGCAGAAAGGTATAGATGTAAATAATTTTATTGAAAGTAACTATAAAGAATATACTGATGATGATAGTTTTTTAAGAGAAAAAACTAAAAAGACATCTAAGGTTTGGGATAAATGTAAAAAGTTATTGAGTAAGGAACAGATAAGTGGAGTATTAGATGTTGAAACATTTATAATGAGTGGAATTGATAACTTTGAACCTGGATATATAGATAGATCTAATGAGGTAATAGTAGGTCTTCAAACTGATGAGCCTCTTAAAAGAATTGTTAATCCATATGGTGGGCTTAGAATGGTTGATAAATCACTTGAAGCATATGGATATCATTTGGACAAAGATTTAGAAGAAAAGTTTAAAGAGTTTAGAAAAACACATAATGAAGGTGTATTTGATGCTTATACTGATGAAATAAGAGTAGCTAGACATAATCATTTAATAACAGGACTTCCAGATGCTTACGGAAGAGGAAGAATTATAGGAGATTATAGAAGATTAGCTTTATATGGTGCTGATTATCTAATTGAATGTAAAAAAGAAGACTTAAAGGGTTTAAATGATATAACTGATACATCTGTTATACAATTAAGGGAAGATGTATCTGAACAGATAAAAGCACTTAATTTAATTAAAAAAATGGCTTCAAGATATGGTTATGATGTATCTAAACCAGCAAGTAATGCAAAAGAGGCTATACAATGGACATATTTTGCGTATTTAGCTGCAGTAAAACAAAATAATGGTGCTGCAACTAGTATTGGAAGAAATACAACTTTTTTCGATATATATATTGAAAGAGATATAGAAAAAGGAATATTAACAGAAGAAGAAGCACAAGAATTAATAGATCAATATGTAATTAAATTAAGACTTGTTAGACATTTGAGAACACCTGATTATAATGAACTTTTTGCTGGTGATCCAACATGGGTTACTGAATCAATAGGTGGAATGCTAGATGATTCTAGATCTTTAGTTACAAAGACATCATTCCGTATACTTAATACTTTAAACAATATAGGAGAATCTGCTGAACCAAATTTAACTGTTTTATGGAGTGAAAAACTTCCAGAGAACTTTAAGAAATTTGCAAGTAAGATGTCAATAGCTACACATACTTTACAATTTGAAAACGATGATTTAATGAGACCTTTATATGGAAATGATTATGCTATTAGTTGTTGCGTATCTGCTTTAAATATTGGACATCAAACACAATTTTTTGGTGCAAGAATAAATTTTGTTAAAGTACTTTTATATGCTTTAAATGGTGGTAGAGACGAAATAACAGGAGATCTTGTTATAAGTGGAATAGATCAAATAGAAGGTGAATATCTAGATACTGACGAAGTGTTGAAACAGTTTGATAAAGTTTTAAAGAAGACTGCAAAAATATATATAGATGCATTAAATATAATCCATTATATGCACGATAAATATGCTTATGAAAGTAGTCAAATGGCATTTTTAGATACTAAACCAGAATATTTAATGGCTTTTGGATTAGCAGGTTTATCAATAGTAGCAGATTCATTTTCTGCAATTCAGTATGGACATGTAAGAGTAAAAAGGGATGATAGAGGTTTAACAACCGCATTTGATGTTGAATTAGACTTCCCAAGATATGGAAATAATGATGATAGAGTTGATACAGTTGCAAGCAATCTTGTAAAAAGAGTATATAGGGAATTAAAAAAATATCCTCTTTATAAAAATGCAACACCAACACTTTCAATACTTACAATAACTTCAAATGTTGTTTATGGTAAGTATACGGGTGCAACTCCTGACGGAAGGGCAAAAGGTGTTCCATTCTCACCTGGTGCAAATCCAACACAAGGAGCTGATAAGTCAGGTGCTTTAGCTTCGCTTTCATCAGTTGCTAAAATTCCATATAAAGATTGTTGCCAAGATGGTATTTCAAATACATTTTCTATCGCGCCAGATGCTCTTGGTAAAGATAGTGAAACTAGAACAAATAATTTAGTTAAAATATTAGATGGATATTTTAAAAGTGGAGCTCATCATTTAAATGTAAATGTATTAGATAAAAAATTATTGGTAGATGCTATGAATAATCCAAATAAGTATCCAACTTTAACTATAAGAGTATCAGGATACGCAGTTAATTTTAATAGTTTAACACGAGAACAACAAGAAGAGGTAATTTCAAGGACATTCCATGACAGAATTTAAAAGTGGTTATATTCACTCACTTGAAACAATGGGGTTAGTCGATGGACCTGGAATTAGAATAGTTGTATTTTTACAAGGTTGCCCACTTAGATGTTTATTTTGCCATAATCCAGATACTTGGAATAAAGTCTCAAAAATAATAATGACATCTAAACAAATTGTTGATGAAGTAAGAAAATATAGACCTTATATTGAAATGGGTGGAGGAGTTACATTTTCTGGTGGGGAACCTTTAATGCAATCTGAGTTTTTATTAGATACATTAAAATTGTGTAAAAAAGCAGGAATAAATACTTGTATTGATACATCAGGTGTAGGATATAATATTAATTATTTAGATGATATATTAAAATATACTGATTTAGTAATATTAGATATAAAAGCTATTGACCCTGAATCATATAAAAAAATTACTGGTAAAAATATGACAGAATTTAATGCTTTTAAAGAAAAATTAATAAAAAGTAATAAAAAAATATGGCTAAGACAAGTAATAGTTCCTACTATAAACGATAATGAAGAATATATTTTAAAATTAAAAGATTATGTAAAACAATTTCCTAATGTCGAAAAAATTGAACTACTAGCTTATCACACTATGGGAATAGAAAAATATGATAAAATGAAATTAGAATATAGATTAAAAGGTATTGAACCTATGGATAAAGATGCTCTAGCTTTACTTGAAAAAATTTTACTAAACGATTCAAAAAAATAATATTATGGGTTATAATATTTATGGGGAGAGGTATTTTATGAAAAAATATGTGCTTGTATTATTTCTAGTTGTAGTTTTAATTTCAGGATGTTCGGATAAAGAAAAAGTTAAAGAATATGTTAAGAGTTGTACAATGACTAGTACTGATGATTTAAATAATTATAAATTAAATTCTCAAGTTAACATACATATTAAAGGTGATATAGTTGATAAAGTAAATTTAAAGGAAACAGTTACATCTTATGATGAAGAAATATTATCTAATTTTGAAACATATTTTACTGCTACTTACAAAGAGGAAAATAATAATTATGGTGGTTATACTATTGATATAAAAAAACAAAGTGATAAAGTGGTATCAAATGTAACTATAGACTATAATAAAATTGATATAAAAAAATTAAAAGAAAATAATAGTTCTATAAAAAAATATATAAGTGATGATAAGGTATCATTTGAAGGAGTAAAAAGTTTATATACTTCTTTAGGTTTTACTTGTGATGAATAAAAATAAAAGGGTTGTTGAAATTAATTTTTAACAACTCTTTTATTTTATTTATATAAATGTTATAATTTAATTAGAGAGTGATGATATGATAAGATATAATCCCAAAACAGAAGAAGGCTTAAATACTAATCAAGTTGATTATAGGATTAAACACGGACAAGTTAATTATAATTGTAATGTCAAAACTAAAACTATAGGACAAATAATATTTTATAATGTTTTCACATTATTTAATATGTTGAATTTGGCACTAGGATTATTAATATTATGGGTTAGATCATATAAAAATTTATTATTTTTAGGTGTTGTTTTGTGTAATACACTTATAAGCATAGTCCAAGAAATAAGATCTAAAAGAATAGTTGATAAGCTATCAATATTATCAAATAGTAAGGTTCAAGTAATCAGAAATTCAGAACTGTTGGATATTGATATGGATAAAGTTGTATTAGATGATATTGTAATTTATAAAAGAGGTAGTCAAATAGTAGCTGATTCTAAAATATTAAGTGGCGTTGTAGAAGTTAATGAATCTTTAATAAGTGGAGAAGAGGAACCTATTACAAAAAAAGAAGGAGATTATTTATATTCTGGAAGTTTTATTGTTAGTGGTAAATGTACATCAAAAATAGAAAGAGTAGGCAAAGATAGTTATGCATCTAAAATAACTACGGAAGCTAAATATGTAAAAAAAGTTAATTCTGAAATAATGAAAACATTAAAAAGAATAATAAAAATAATATCTATAATAATAGTTCCAATAGGAATAGTATTATTTTTTAGACAATACAGTATTGCTAATAATATAGCTGATTCTGTAGTAAATAGTGTTGCTGCAATAATTGGAATGATACCAGAAGGTTTAGTTTTATTAACTAGTACTGTGCTTGCAGTTAGTATTATTAGATTATCAAAGAAAAGAGTACTTGTTCAACAGCTATATTGCATTGAAACTCTTGCTCGTGTTGATACAATTTGTTTAGATAAAACAGGAACTTTAACAGAAGGCTCTATGAAAGTTTCAGATGTTATAGTTTTAAACGATAAGTATGATTATAAAAGTATTTTATCAGCTATGTCTAGAGAACTTGTAGATGATAATGCTACAATGGATGCAATAAGTAAAGAATTTAATTCTAAAACTAATTATACTTTTATAGATAAAGAATCATTTTCATCAGAAAAAAAGTATTCTAGTGTGACATTTAAAGAAGGAAAATACATATTAGGTGCACCAGAAATTTTAGATAATAGTGAAAACATGAAAAATTTGATAGATAAATATTCTGATTATAGACTTGTTCTATTAAAAAATAATGAAGATAATATCGCACTGATTTTATTAAAAGATAAGATAAGATTTAAAGCATCTAGTACACTTGATTATTTGAGAAAAGAGGGTGTAGATATAAAGATAATCAGTGGTGATAATGAAAAAATAATAACTAGAATTGCTAAGAGATTAAATTTTAAAGATATAAAATGTATAGATATGTCAAAAAATAAAACAAATAAAATTAATCAAATTGCAAATGAATATAACATATTTGCTAGAGTCAGTCCAGAACAAAAAAGAGATTTGATAAAAGCACTTAAGGAAAATGGACATACTGTTGCTATGACAGGAGATGGCGTTAATGATGTTCTAGCGCTTAAAGAAGCTGATTGTAGTATTGCTATGGCAACTGGTGCAGATGCTGCAAGGAATGTATCTGAGTTGGTATTGTTAAATTCTGATTTTGATTCAATTCCAAAAATAGTAGAAGAGGGAAGAAGAACTATTAATAATATTGAAAGATCAGCTTCATTATTTTTAACTAAAACTACATATGCTACTTTACTTGCTATTATATTTTTATTCGTACCTATGAATTATCCATTTGAGCCAATTCAACTTAGTTTAGTTAGCGCACTTACGATAGGTATACCTGCATTTATACTTGCGTTAGAACCAAATCATGATATAATAAAAGGGAATTTTTTCTTAAATGTACTTAGAAAGTCTTTACCAGGTGGTCTTACTATAGTAATTAATGTTGTAAGTGTAATGGTGTTTTCTCAGGTATTTAAAATAAATCCAGATGAAATATCAACTATGGCAGTAATTTTAGTTGCTATTACAGGATTTATACTGTTATATAAAATATGTTACAAATTTAATACAATAAGATTGATATTGTTTACTTCACTAATAGCTATATTTGCAATTTGTATCGTAGGATTGCGTAGTATATTTGAAATGGTAGCGCTAGATCCTATATTAGTAGTTTATATCCTTTTAGTATTTGTATTGGATATAGGATTATTTAATATGTTATCAAATATATGTGAAAAGAAACTTTTTAAATACAAAGAAAAGATAATTAAGTAGGAGGCATTTATGAATTTAATCGCACTTTTATTAACACTTTTTGTAGGATTATTTATTCTAATTGGTAGTGTATGTGGATTATATTATAAAAAAAATAAAATAATTACAGATTTTAGTATCTCTATTGCTTTTGGAGTAATTGTAAGTTTAATTATATTAGAGATATTACCAGAATCATTTAATATATTAAAAGATGAAGTAGGAGTATTAAGAAGTATAATTGCAATTATATTACTTATATTAATAGGTATTGTTATATTAAAAATAATAGATTTATTTATACCACACCATGAACATGAAACCCATCATCATCATACTCATAAAAATGCAAAATGTCATAATGAACATTTATATCATATAGGTATAGTATCTTCATTTGCTGTTATAATACATAATTTAATAGAAGGTATGAGTTTATACTTAGTTTCAAGTAATAATTTAACATCTGGATTATTATTATGTATAGGTATAGGCTTACATAATATACCTATGGGGCTTGTTATATCCTCTACTTTAGGTAGTGCAAATCACACAAAAAAAGTAATAATAAATTTAAGTTTTGTTCTTTCTTTATCAACATTTATTGGTGGATTAATTATATTTATATTAGGCGGCGTAAATGAGCTAATAGAAGGAATTTTATTAGGTCTTACTTTGGGAATGCTTATATATATATCTATATTTGAATTATTACATCAAGTATACCATATGAAAAATAAAAAAATTTGTATATCAGGAATTACATTAGGAGTATTATTATTAGTTTTAAGCATTGTAATATCTAATATATAATACTTTAATGATAGAAAGAGATAATTATGAAAGATAGATTAAAATTATTAGTTAATAAATTAACAGAAAAACAAGAAACTATTTCTTCCATGGAATCTTGTACTGGTGGTGGATTTGTAAATAGTATAACTAATATTGAAGGTTCAAGTGAAGTACTTAAATTTAGTGCAGTTACATATTCAAATGAATTTAAGATAAAAATGGGTGTTGATAAAGATATTATAGATAGATATAGTGTATATAGTAGTGAAACTGCAATGGAGATGAGTAAAAATATAAGTGAGTTTACAAATTCAGATTATGGAATAGGGATAACTGGTAAACTAAATAGAATAGATAAAAATAATTTATGTGGTAGTGATAATATTGTATTTATAAGTATATATCATAAAAAATTAAAAAAATTTTATAACTATAATATGGAAGTAAATGGAAAAAATAGAGAAGAAAATAAAAAAATAGTAATTAACTTTATAATAGATAATTTATTAAATATAATATAAAAACTAAAAAATTATGTTAGATACCTTATAATAGGTATTTTTTATTGTAATTAATGTGTTATAATAATAAATGCAACTGAAAATATACAAAAAACAACTAAAAATTGGTAGAGCGCAACCAGTGTTATTTATATAATTGTTGTTGAGAGGAGGAAAATATGAATTTATCAGATAATTTAAAAAAGATAAGAAAAGATAATAATTTATCTCAGGAACAATTAGCTGAGAAATTAGGTATATCTAGACAATCAGTATCTAAGTGGGAATCTGGCGTAGCTTATCCTGAGATGGATAAAGTACTACAAATATGTCAAATGTTTAATTTAAATATAGACGAATTACTTAATCAAGATATAAAAAAGATAAAGGAAAACAAGGAAGCTAAATCTAATATAAATAAATTTATAGATGACATATTAAATTTTATAACTAAAACAATAGATATGTTTTCTAATATGAAATTTAAAACAAAAATAAAATTTTTAATAGAACAAGTAATTACAATCGGTTTATTAATTCTATTATTTTTAGTATTTGGATATTTATTCTTAGGAATAATAAACAAGTTATTTTCATTTTTTGATTATAATTACTATTATTTCTTTATATTAAATATTTTAGAAGCTTTCTATTTAATTTTTTCACTTGTAGCGGGAATATCTATATATTTAAATGTACTAAAAGTTAGATATTTAGATTATTATGTAATTATAAAAAATAATAATACACAAACAGAAAATATTAAGGAAGACCAAAATAAAATTTCTATAGAAAAACCTTCAGAAACCATAGTAATAAGAGATCCTAATCATTCAGAATATAGGTTAATAAAAGGATTATTTAAGTGTGTTATATTTCTTTTAAAAATATTTACAGCAGGTATCATTTTTGGCCTTATAATAGCTCTAATATTTCAAATTATTTTATTAGTATTATCAGTTTTAGTCATTAAAACAGGTATGTTTTTTATAGGTATATTTATAGCTTTAATTTCAAGTATTATAATAAACCTAACAATTATGTATTTACTTTATAATTTAATATTTAATAAAAAAATAAATCAATCTAAGATTGGTATTATCTTAATATCATCAATTGTCATTATGAGTATTGGTATTGGATTAACACTTTCATCTTTGAAAGATTTTAATTACATAAGGGACATAGAATCAAATTATTATGTAGATCAAACAAAAGTTATAAAAATGAATGATGATATAGTTATAGATGATTTTTATAATGTAGAGTTTATAGAAACAAATTCTGAAGATCTTAATATTACTTTTAGGCATTCACAATATTATGCTTTAAATATAGAAAATATAAGTAATAAAATTTATTTTAGTATATATGAAAAAGATCCAAATTTATTTGAACTTCTTAGAACATATATAAAAGACTTTAATAATAAAAATATTATTGACTATGGTAATTATAAAATATATATATCTACATCAAGAGAAAATATAGAAAAAATAAAAGATAATAATAAAAAATATATAGAAAAACAACAACAAGAATATGACAGTGAATCATATTACAATAATCAAATTTATGATTTAGAAGAACAAATAGAAGAGAAAAATGAAAAAATATATGAATTAGAAGAAATAATAAAAAATTACATTATGTATAAAGAACAAAAGTCAAAATAAATTTTGACCTAAATGCCATCACTGGCATTTTTTTCTACTTCATAAAGACTTAGTCTTT
>CANQFF010000012.1 GCA_947598345.1 uncultured Bacilli bacterium | reverse complement strand
TATAATAAGTTTCTGTTCGTTAGCCCTCGATTTTGTTTCACACTTCCTTTAGCCCCAACCTCACGATTGATGCTTTGCGTTTCCCTAACACTTCGTCGATACCTACGCGTGTATTGGACTTTCACCAACTAGATATATGCCATGCGCGGCGCACAGAAAAAACAACTACTTAAATGTATAGTTGTTTTTATTTTTTAAACTTTTCTATCTGCTTTTCAAATCTTGTTTTTTTATGCTCCTATTAACGGAAGTTTTCCCATAATATTTAATATATTAGGCATAACATCTTTTCCCTCAATTATACCTAAGCTACCTTTAGATAATTCTCTTTCTCCAAATTTACTTAGATTATCATTTCTTATTCCTTTACAGTGGAATAAAATTGGTACTGGATCAGCACTATGGGCTTTTAACTCACAAGCAGTAGAATGATCTGCAGTAATTACAATTAAAGTCTCATCATCTACTTCTTTTAAAATTGATACATATTTATCTATTTTTTCAATAAATTCTTTTTTTCCAACAAAGTTTCCATCTTCAGCCAAAGAATCTGTTGGTTTTATATGTAAAAATACAAAATCATATTCTTTTAATGCCTCAATTGCTGCTTTAAATTTACCTTCAATATTTGTATCTACCTGAGCGTTAGCACCCGGTACATTAATCAAATCCATACCCAAAAATGCACCTACTCCTTTATATAATCCACCACCAGCAATACAACAAGCTTTATTAAATCCCCATTTTTCAGTAAACTTTGGTAGACTTGGATATATTCCTGCACCTCTAAGTAATAAGAAATTAGCTTCTAATTCACCGTTTTCTCTTCTTTTTTTATTTTCATCTAAATTATTTAATATACTGTATGACTTTTCCATAAATTTATTAAGCACATCAGCAGTAAATTTAGCTTCTTTTGTATTATCTTTTGGAACAACTTTATGTATAACATCACCTGCATTATGAGAATCAGCATCAGTAACCATGCTAGATAGACCTTCACCTCTCATAACTACACCTGCTCTATATGCAGAACCAGGTTTTACAATAAATTTTATTCCATCTATTTCCATTCCATCTAAAGCTTGCGCAAAAACAGTTACATCTTTTATTCTTCCTGCTCTTCTATCTATAACTTTCCATTCTGAATCTACAGTACCGAAATTACCTCTGAAAGCTACATCACCCTTTTGAAGTTCTATACCTACACCCGCAGCTTCAATAGGTCCTCTACCTGTATAATATTCATCTACTGGATACCCAAATATAGAAAGATGAGCAGTATCACTACCTGGTCTTTTACCTCTACCTAATGTATACATTAAACCACATTGAGATTCTTTAACTATTTCATCAAAATTAGGTGTACTCGCACTTTCAAGCGGAGTTTTATTACCAAATTCCTTTATTGGTCTATCACCTAAACCATCCATTATAAATACTAAAGCTTTTTTAATCATTTTCAACTCTCCAATCATTATAACAAGCACTACTTAAGTATTGTTTATTACATTATAACATACTTTTTATTTTTTATTTTTTTTTGATTCTAAATATTTTTTATGCTTCAACAATTTTTCTTCTAATTCTAAGTTCATTTCCATCAACTGCTCTAAACTAAAATTACTGATATGATTTTTTGCTTCTTCTATTGGTGTTTTTTCATAAACTAAAGTTTTATCAGATGAATTTGAATTTTCATTTGAAAGTAAAATTTCTGAGGCTTCATCGTCATTATTTTTATATGAGTCATCTTTTAATTTACTATACTCTAATTCAATTTTGTCGGTAGAAATATTATTTAATATTTTATTTGCTTCTTCTATTTTGATGTCGTTGTTATGTCTTATTTTACTCAACAAAGTTTTTAATTTTTGAAAATCAAAATATGCATCTATATCATCAATATCCAATATAATATCCAATTTATTATTAGTAAATATAGATTTATCTCTAGATATAAATGCTTTTTTTATATTTTCAAAATTATTTTTAATATAATTATCTTCTAAAGTACCACTATTAATTAATTCTTCTAACATATTTATAATTTTCATTGAATCTTGAGTAAGTAAAGATGATGGATCAATTGTAGTATCATTAAATACAAGTTGTTTAAAATAATCACAATTTAAAAATAAATCATACTTATATTGATAAAATTGTTCAAATATTTTTTGATATTCTTCTGGAAACAAAGGTAAAAATTCATTTGATTGTTGCTTTGCATCTTCAAAAAATAAATTTTTTTTATTTTTATATTCAATCACACTTGATAAAAAGAAATCTTTAATTTTCTTTTTAGATTTTAAATTCATTAAAGGTAAAAGACAATCTATTTCATAAGGTATTTGTGGTATTAATAATTCAAAATTAAATAAATTTTCTAAAATTTTTTGAGATTTTTCTAAAACATTAATATTTCTAGATAAAATATTTTTTTGCATATAAAAACTGGATTTCTTTTGATGTTCACTTGATTCTTTTTCTAATAGGATATCTTGAGATTGAATATAATTATTCAACATATTTTTATTATATGCAATAAGTTCTTTAAATTTATTATAATCCATAAATACCCTCCTATTCTTCTAATTTACACAAAAATTATATCATATAAATTATAATAAGTAAATTAATACTATATAATTTTTATATACAAATTTTAAATAAAATATTTACTTTACCATCGATAATGTGCTAAAATTTGAATAGATAATGGAGGGTTTATGGAAGAACTTAGGGAATTGGTTATTGAATTTTTTAATCACGACAAACAATATCATAAAATTAAAGAATTAACTAAAAAATTAAATATTAAAGGTGAAATTAAATATAAAATATTTGATAAAGCATTAAAATCACTTGTTGAAGACGGATATATATTTGAAGATAAAGAAAAAGGTTATAGAATTTTTTCAAATGATATTGGAATGGCATATGCAAAGTTACAAATTAATAAGTCAGGAAATGGATTTGCACATACAAGAGATGGATACGATATATTTATAGAAAAAGAAAATTTAAACGGTGCTCTTGATGGAGATTCAGTTATTATTGATTCTATAGATTATACAAATAATTATAGTAAACTTTGTGGTAAAGTTTATAAAATTTTAAAAAGAAATAGCGGAAATGTGATTTTTGAAGTTGTAGGAAATGGAAAGGAAGCTACATTAATACCATATAATAAATATATAAATTTAAATATTTATATAAAAAAAGAAAAACTTAAAAAGCTAATAGACGGTGATTTAGTTTTAGTTAATATAAGCACTGATTGTTTTGAAAATAAATACGACGCTACTATAGAAAAAATAATTGGTCATAAAACAGATCCAAATATTGATGTTAAATTATTAGCAAATAAATATAATATACCTATTGAGTTTTCCGAGGAGGCAATGGAAGAAGCTCAAAATATACCTACTGAAGTAACTGAAGATGATATAATAGACAGAATAGATCTTCGTGATAAAGAAATAGTTACAATTGATTGTGATGATACCAAAGATAGAGATGATTCAGTTTATGTAGAAAAACTCGAAAACGGTAATTATAAATTATTTGTGAATATATCAGCAGTAAATTATTATATAAAAAGAGATACTAAATTATTTGAAGAAGCATTAATTAGAAATACAAGTCACTATCAAAATAACAGTTGTATTCCAATGTTTCCACATATTATATCAAATGGAATTTGTTCACTAAACCCTAATGTTGATAGACTTACAAAAACCATTGTAACAGAAATAAATGGTAATGGAGAAATAGTTAATATTAATATATTTAAATCTGTAATTAAATCTAGAAAAGCTATGATGTATAGCAAAGTTAATGATACGCTTTCTGGTGCAAGTGTTGAGGGATATGATGAATATTACAAAAGTTTAAAACTAATGGAAGAATTAAGTGATATATTCGATACGCAAAGAATAAAGCGTAAATGTTTAGATTTTAATATACCAGATACTAAAATAATTCAAGATGATTATCATAAAACAATAGACATTAAACCACATTATCAGGGTAAAGCCGAAAGGATTATAGAAAACTTTATGGTTATGACAAATGTTGCATTTGCTACATATTATTCTTGGTTACCAATAATATATAGAATACACGAATACCCTGATGAAACCTTAGTAAAAAGCACTTTAGATGAACTAAGAGCTTCTGGGTTTGAATTTCCAAAAATAAATAAAATTGATGAATATACTATAAATGCTATTTTAAATAAAACTTTAAGTTACGAACAATCTGAAATAATAAGAGAAAAAATACTTATGTCAATGAAAAAAGCTAGATATGATACTGTTAATTTAGGACATTTCGCATTACAATTTTACCAATATTGCCATATAACATCACCTATAAGACGAATTTCTGATTTTATAACAAATACTGTTGTTGATGAAATGGACAATAAAGATATTAGTGCTGAAAAAGTTAATTATATTCAAGGAGAACTTCAACAAATAAGTGACAATGCTTCTCTTGCAGAAAAAATAGACGATGAAATGACTAGAGAAGCAAATGAAATGTGTATGGCTGAATATATGGAAAACCACTTAGGTGAAGAATTTGAAGTTTTTGTAACAAAAGTATTCCCACACGGTCTTTTGGTAAGAACTAGCAATTATATTATTGGAAAAATTAGATTAGAAGATTTAACAGATGATAAATATTATTATGATCCTAATAAACAGGCAATAATTGGTAGAAATACAAAGACTAAATATCAACTAGGAAGTAAAATTCATGTTATCTCTAAGGAAGCATCTAAAGCTAATAGATCTATTTTCTTTGAAATTAATAAACAAAAAGTTCTAAAAATAACCAAATAGGTAAAACTATTTGGTTTTAATTTTCTGGAATTAAATCCTGTATTGGATCATCTCCGTTATCAGATTCTTCATCTTTATCTAAATTTTCATCACTTTTATTATTATCTTCAGTGATATTAGGTTCTTTTTCATTGTTTTCTTCCTTTTTTGAATCATCATTATCAGCGCTATTACCTAATTTATCATCTGATATAATATCTTCATTATTTTCGTCATCTTCTTCATCTTTTTCCTCTTCTGGTTGTTTTTCTTCTTTTTTAGGTTGTGATTGTACAGACGATGGCGCCTTAGTTACAACATTACTTTGTCCACTCTTTTCAGTATATGAACTTTCCAATGATTTATCGCCTAAAACTTCTTTTATAAGGCTCTTAGCTTCTAAAATACTATCTTCATCTGGTTTCATTACATATAATAAATTATTATATGTATAAGTATAATCATATGCATCTTTACCGGTTAAGCTATAAGAAGTAACTGTCCAAGGTGACATATCATCTAGTTGCATTTTAACTAACGATGTTATTTTCTTTATTCCCATATTAGTTTGATATTTACCATTTATCGCATCTAGTAATGAATTATATTTAGTGATTATTGTTTTATTTGTAACTTTTCTGATAATTGCCTCTATTACTGCTTGTTGATTTTTACCTCTTTGTCTATCACCATCCGCGAATGCTTTACGAGTTCTAGCAAAATCTAAAGCTTGTTCTCCATTAACACTGTTATAACCTTTTTTAAAATTAAATCCAGAATATGAGATAAATGAATACTCAGAATATACATCCAAACCGCCTAATGCATTTACTATATCTATTACTGATGTAAAATTAACCTTTATATAATAATTTATATCAACATCAAGCAATGCTTCTATTGTTTTAATAGATACATCAATTCCATAAATACCTGCATGAGTTAATTTATCTTTTGTTCCAGTCGTTCCACTTAATTGTACATAATAATCTCTTGGTATAGATATAAGTAATACTTGCTTTGTTTTTGGATTAATAACCATAACCATATTGACATCACTTCTTGATACAGAAGAAATTTCACCATATGTATCAATACCACTTATATAAATAGCAAATGGCTTTTCAGTTACATTTACATCTTTTTTAGTAGATTCAACTTCAACACCTACTTTAATAGTATCTAAAATTCTTATTTTATTACTAAATTCAGCATTTTCCTCTTTCAAAATATTAATTATAGAATCTTCTAATAGAATAACTTTTATCTTCTTTGATAGTAAATCGGAAATTAAAAGATTAGAATCATTATACTCCTTTAATTTTACATTTACTTTTTTCAAAAGTGCATTAGTTGAATCTTTAGTTCCAACTGTTTTTTCATAAAAACCGACTGTTTCATTTTCTATATCTTTTAATTCTTTATATTTACTATCCTTTAAAACAATTATAGAATAATTTTCTGTTTTATATTTACTCTCACCATTACTTGATCCAATAATCCAAGTTTTAGATACAAAAAATATTGCAGCTATCATAAGTAAGATAGCTAATATAATAAACACGGATAAAAATCTTTTTACCTTTGTTTTTAATCTAGGTAAATTTATAAATATTATATTAAACAAATCAAATATTAATATTACTATTGTTATTGGCATTATAAACTTATTTGGAAGTACATCTAAATAATATAAAATACCAAGTAAAGTTGCTGATACAATTATTAATAAAATGCATAACCATTTATAAAATTTATTTTTATGTTTTTTTCTACCTTTCTTTGTTTTCATATACATCACAATATTATTATACCACATTAATTTTTAAAAATTAGTTTTGATTAAAATATTATATATTTTTTAAAAATATTTACGTTAACCAAAATATTTTCTATATTGTTTTTGAAAAAAATCATCGGTCATTCCTGATATATAATCTATTACTTTTCTTGCTGGTGTTGTATTTTTTAAATATTTTTCCTCCATATTATTTAGAAAAACAACAAAAATATCTTCAGATGTAATATTATTTGTAACATGTTCAAAATAAAGATCAAATAATTTATTAAACATTTTCGTATATTCATCTATTTGTTCTTTTGTATTAGCTTTCAAATATATATTTTTATAATTAAAATCTATTAATTTTTTTAAACTTTTAAAAACAGTATCTGAAAGCCTTATATAATTCTTATTAATACTATTATTTATTATATCTAATATTATTGTATTTACTATTTGTGAATTTGTTTTACCTAAAATACTTGTAATATCATCTGGCACATCTTCTATATTTATTTTACCCAGCCTTATAGAATCTTCTATATCTTTACCTATATACGCTACAATATCACTTATTCTTACTATACAACCCTCAAGAGTCATAGGTTTTACTGTTTTTAATATATCTTTATTAATATAGCTTTCATTATATTCTTTAATAAATTCTTCTTTTGTCTTACTTACTGGTTCATATACATTTTCTATGGATTCACCATTATGACAAAATATTGCATCTAAAACTTGTAATGTAATATCACAGCCATTACCATTATTTTCCAAGTTCATTAAAACCCTAACACTTTGTACATTGTGAGAGAAATACCCTTCACCATACTTAAAACTTATATCATTTAAAATTTTCTCACCAACATGTCCAAAAGGCACATGCCCTAAATCATGTCCAAGTGCGGCAGCTTCTATTAGATCTTCATTTAAATTTAATGCTCTACCTATAGTTCTAGCTATTTTACTAACCATTTGTACATGAGTCATCCTTTTACTAATCATGTCATTATCATTATTACTATATACTTGTGTTTTATCGATATATCTAACATATGATAGTGAATAAATAATCCTATCTATATCCCTATAAAAATCTGTTCTAATATCCTTATTAATTGGCTTAAATCTTATGGCATCTAAATCTTTACAGGCATATCTTGATAAATCTCTATTCTTCCTTTCCATATTTTTTATTACTTCTGTATTCACAAACAATCACCATATAAATTATAACATATTTTTATATACAATAAAATAAACATCATAAAGATGCTTATTAGGATACTTTTTTATAATCTATTTATCTAATTCTATTAAAGGTAAATCATATGCATTTGCAAGTTCAATGGCTTTAAAGCGAGTATTTATATCATCATTTGGTATGTAATATACAGCTTCTACTTTAGTTTTATAACCATCTAATGCGATTTTATTACAGTTATTAAAGTCAATAAATTCTGATTCCAATTGTATTGGTGTTTTCAATCTAGAAACATTATTAAAATCAACATCCATAATATCATTTTCACCAGTTATATACATTATATTATCACTATAACCACAAATAAATCCGATTTGATAATCACCATATTCTTTAACCTTTTTTATTTCATTTTTTGTAATCAATATTGTTTGATATTTTTCATCTATAAATTGGTTATTTGAACATATAAATTTATAATCTTTATCAGGATTAAAATCATAAATATCTGTTATAACAAAAGACCATATTTTTTTCAAAATTTCATCTAACTGTAACTCTATGTTATATAAATTAACATCATTATCTTTTATTTTTTCTAAAATATTATTTATTATTAACTTATCTGATTCATCTAATATGTTCATATAATAAGTATTAATACTATTTAAACAATCATTAAATATTTGAATTTCTTTTTCTATATATTTTTTTTGTTCTTCTTTTTTTGTATCTTCTATTTCTTGTATAAATTTATCCTCAAAATTTGATATAACATTTTTTATTTTATCATCATCACATAAAGTTTCATATACCTGTTTAGCTTCATTATAACTTGTGTCATCATAGGCTATCAGTTTATTAAAAAAGTCTCTAAATTTATTAAATTCATCTATATATTTACTATCATTCAAAACTAAATCAGTTAAATATTGAATATTGCTTTGAAATTTATGAATTTTTCCATTAATTTTTTTATTTAGTACTTTTAATTTTTCAAATTTTGTTTCACTTATCTTATTTTCTTCTTCTAAATTTAAAATTCTTAAAATTTCATCTATATATTTTCTTCTTTCAACTTGTCTTTCCAAATCATCATAAATATTATCAGAAAGTACAGAATTAAATAATACAAGATCATTATACTTATCTATCAATTCTTCTTTTATTTTATCACTAATATTTAAACCCTTAAAATAAGGAATACTAAACATTGATTGTTTTCTATCATTTTCATCATTTAATTTTTTTAACGCTTTTTTAGCTATATTCTCTACTATAGAAAAATTTTTATAAATGCAATCTAACAGTTGTTTTGTATCTTTTGCTTCACTATCAGATTGAGATAATAAATTTTTATAATCTACTTGTCTATACAAATTTAAAGTATCTTTTATAATATCATTAAAATCATATGATATATTTTCAAATTTTGTAATGTTTATATCTGTATATCTTTTATAATTTTTATTTCTTAATTTATTTAATTTAGATTTATTTTCAAAATCTTTTTTTAATTTATCATCATCCATAAAATCATAAAATATTTTTATATCTGAATCTAAATCAACATTATTTACATAATCATCAAAAAGGTTATATGAACTATTTCTAACTTTTAAAAAATCTGCTTGTCTCACATTCAACACCTCTTTACTCTAGAAGTATTTTATCATATTTTAACTAAATTTACAATAAAAGAAGATAATTATTCATTATCTTCTAAAGCCTTTAATAATTCATCTTTATTCATCTTTGATAAATTTTTTATCCCTTTTTCTTTTGCTAAATCTCTTAGTTCTTCTTCAGTTAAATCACTTAGTGATGCCTCTTTGTAATCACTTAAATCGATTTCACCATCTTCATCTGGCATACATCCATTTTTTACTAGATAATCTATTTGTTCTTTTGTAATTGTTTCATATTCTAGTAATGTATTAGCGATTAAATCTAGTAAATCTCTGTTTTCTTTTAATATTTTTTTAGTTTTCTCATAACATTCGTTTATTATTTTTCTTTGTTCTTGATCTATTTCAAATGCTACTTGACTTGAGAAATTACGGCTTTTATTGTAATCTCTACCTAAAAATACACTTGATTCTTGGTGTTCAAACTGAATAGGTCCTAAATCACTCATACCATACTCTGTAACCATAGAACGAGCTATTTTAGTTGCTTTTTCAAAATCATTATGAGCACCTGTTGTTACTTCTTTAAATATTAGTTCTTCTGCAACTCTACCACCAAGTAGACCACTTATAGTTTCTAATAATTCTTTTTTTGTAGATAAGAATGTCTCTTCTTTTGGTAACATAAGGTTATATCCACCTGCTTGACCACGAGGTATAATAGTTATTTTTTGTACCTCATTAGCGCCTTCTAGCTTAATTCCTACTACAGCATGACCAGCTTCGTGATAAGCAACTAATCTTTTTTCTTTCTCAGTATATTTTTTTGTAACTTTAGCAGGTCCCATAAGCACTCTATCGTGTGCTTCATCGATTTCTGCCATTGTTATTGCTTTTTTCTTTCTTCTAACAGTAAGTAATGCGGCTTCGTTTAATAAATTCTCTAAATCTGCTCCACTAAATCCAACTGTTCTTTTTGCTATATTCTCTAACTTAACACCTTTAGCAAATGTTTTACCTTTTGCGTGTACTTTAAGTATTTCTTCTCTTCCTTTTATATCTGGTAAATTAACTGTGATTTGTCTATCGAATCTTCCTGGACGAAGAAGCGCTGGATCCAAAACATCTGGTCTATTTGTTGCAGCTATTACAATTATTCCTTCATTGGCACCAAAACCATCCATCTCAGTTAATAATTGGTTTAATGTTTGTTCTCTTTCATCGTGTCCACCACCAAGACCTGTTCCTCTTTGTCGTCCAACAGCATCAATTTCATCTATAAATATCAAACAAGGTGCGGTTTGTTTTGCTTGCCTAAACATATCTCTTACACGGCTAGCTCCAACTCCGACAAATAACTCTACAAAGTCAGAACCACTTATAAAGTAAAATGGTACATTAGCTTCACCTGCTACTGCCTTTGCAAGTAATGTTTTTCCTGTTCCTGGAGGACCTACTAACAAAACACCTTTTGGTATTCTAGCTCCCATTTGTTGAAATTTTTTTGGTTCCTTTAAGAAATCTATAAGTTCTTGAACTTCTTGTTTTTCTTCAGTTAAACCAGCTACCTTATCGAATTTAACTTTATCTTTATCACTTGTTAATCTTGCTCTACTTCTACCAAAATCCATTGATTTATTCGCACTATTCATCTGTCTAGAAATAAAATAATAACCTAAACCTAATATAAGTACTATAGGAAGTATATTTATTAAAAATAACAAAAACCAACTAGACTCAGGATCTTTAGATACATTTATATCTATCTCATTTTCTCCCTTAATTTCATATATTTGTTTTATTGTTTCTTCACTAAGTGTTGCTGATGTTGAAAATGATTCATTTTCATTATATCCTTTTAATTTTCCTTTAAGGGAATACACTCCTTGACTACTATTTGGAGTTATTGTTAATTCTGTAACCTCATTATTTTTTAATTCATCTAGAAATTCACTATAAGTTAAATCATTAACTTTTGTATTAAGTATATTTATAAAATAGAAAATACCTATTATAATCACAAACAAAAATACATATGAAAATAAACTTCTTTTAACCATTTTTTTATTCATGTTTTTCCTCCTTTAATCGTACTTTAATATTATATCATATTTTTTAGTTTTTTTTCTATCAAATTTAGATTTTTTTATACCTGGTATCCAAATAATTGTATCCGTGTCATCTGTAACAATAGGATAGTTGCCTCTTAACTCCTTTGGTAGCTTAAAATCAGTAAATATATCACTTACTTTTTTGCTGCCTTCCATATTTTTTATAGTCATTTTATCTCCTTGTTTCATATTTCTAACATGAAATGGTAATTTTATTTCTTTACTATTTAAATGTATTACATAATTAGAAGTAAGTAAGGTATTATTATCTATTAAAATCTTTTTCCCGTTTGGCAAAACTATATTATCATAAAATGTATAATTATAATTATATCCACTCATTTTATCTACCACTTTAAATATATTATATTCCAATATTCCTATTTTATTATAAGGTAAATCTATTATACAATTATTCTTTTTTGATAGGACATCTTTAATTATGTTTATATGTGTATAGTTTATATTTAAAATATTATCTTTATAAATTTCTTTTAAATACTCTTCTAATAAATATATTTTTAATATATCATCTAACTCGCTAAATAATTTTATATTAATTTGATCAGATACTACTATATCAGTATATACTTTATCTAATTGCTTTTTTATATATTGATGTGCGAATAGAATTTTTTCATTATATTCTATAAATTTATTGTGTACATCTTTATTTTCTTTTTTTAATTCAGGTAATATATTTTTTCTAAATCTATTTCTAGTATACTTTTCACTTTCATTTGACAAATCAGTCGCATACCATACCTTTTTTTCATCTAAATATTGTTTTATTTCATCTTTTGTCAAAAATATTAGTGGTTTTGCGATTTTATAACCTCTATCCGTTGATAATCTTTCAAATCCCGCATATCCTTTTAAAGTTGAACCTCGTGTCAAACGCATAAGAATGGTTTCTATTAGGTCATCTCCGTGGTGAGCTGTAAATAAAATGTCAGAGTTATATTTTTTAATTACTTCATCAAAAAAATCATATCTTATCTTTCTAGCTGCTTGTTCACTAAATTTATTGTTAGGATATTCTTCTATTTTTTTCATCTCAAATATAATATTGTTTTCCTCACAATATTTTTTTAATTTTATAGCTTCATCATCACTTTCTTTCCTTAAATTGTGATGTACATGAGACACAACTATATTTAAATTTAATTTTTTTCTTAAGTCTAATAATATATTTAGTAAAAGCATAGAATCAGGGCCACCGCTTACCGCTACTACTATATTGCAGTCTTTAATACCCAAACTATATATAAAATTATATACCTCTTTCATTTAACCACCTGCTAATTATTTTATTATAAAAAATCATATATATCAAGTATAATTTCTATTTTTTATATTGATTTATTTATGATAAGTTTCATTATTAATTATTTTAAATGATCTATATATTTGTTCTAATAAAATAACTCTAAATAATTGATGTGGAAATGTTAATCTAGATAATGACAAGCTATAATTACTTCTAGATTTAATGTCTTGATGTAGGCCATAAGAACCCCCTATTATAAATGTTATATTTGAATTAGTATTGAATATATTATTTATTTTATTAGCTAATTCAATGCTACTTAACATATTACCTTCTATATCCATCGTAATTACAAAATCTTTTGAATCTATATGTTTTTCTATAAATTCTTTTTCTTTTAATTTTATTATATCTATATTAGAATTATCATAATCATTTACTTCTATTATACTAATCTTAGTATATTTTGATAATCTTTTTTTATATTCTTCTATCGCATCATTTAAATATTTCTCTTTTATTTTTCCAACACAGATTATTTTTATCACTTTTTTACTCCTCCTTAAAAAAGAGAATTTTAAAAATCCTCTTTAAATATCAAATAATTTTGTTGCAACATTTTGTTTTGCTACAATTACTTCTGGTATCTTTATATCTCTTTTTTTCAAAGTATCTACTAGTGTAGATAATGCGAGAGTCTCAGTATTATTTTGTTCGCTTAAATGCGCTAATACTATTTGTTTAGTATTATTTCCAATTAATTTAGATAAATAATATGAAGAATCTATATTTGATAAATGCCCTTTATCGCTCAATATTCTTATTTTAGTACTATGTGGATAATTAGGATTATTCATCAATTTTTCAACATCATGATTACTCTCGAAAACATATAAACTTTTATTAGATAATATATCAAAATATTTTTCATTTAAATATCCTGTATCTGTTATATATACCATAGAAGAATTATCTTCTTCTATTATATATCCTTTTATATCATTTACATCGTGTGATAATTTTATAGATTTTACAACGATATCACTATTAATATTTACTACTTCCTCTTTATTTATTTTTTTTAAATCAATTTTTATATCAGATAATATTTTATCTGATATATATACAAGTGGTTGATATTTTTTACAAAAAACCTTTAATCCTCCAACATGATCGATGTGACTATGAGTTATTAAAACTAAATCGATATCATTTGGATTAACGCCAATTTCTTTTAAGGCCTTTTCTACATATAAGCAACTTGTACCTATATCTATTAATATGTTATGATTTTTTGTTTTTATATAGGTACAATTACCTTTACTACCACTTGATAATACACTTACTTGCATTAATAATAATTTAGAGGATTAGTAATACAAGAATATCTTGCGCAAGTTCTAATTTCAAAATGTAAATGTGGTCCTGTCGTCCATCCAGTCATTCCTATATAACCGATAATATCTCCTCTAGAAACCGTACTTCCAACAGAAAGATTACTTGCAAATCTAGATAAATGACCATACAATGAATAGAATCCATTATTATGATTTATTAATATATAAATACCATAATTAGTATAATTACCATTACTGTCTTTTAAAATTTTCATCTCTTCAATAACACCGTTATTTGCAGCATATACATTAGATCCATATCCTGTTCCTGCGATATCAATTCCTGAATGGAAATTTCCTTCTCCAAATACTTGAAGACGATATCCAAAATATGATGATAAAGTATAACCTGGATCTGTTGGCCATCCCCAAGATGTGACCGATCCAACATTTGGAATATACTTTGTTCCTATACTTACAATCTTTGGAACTGAACTTTTGATAGTTTCTTTATCTACTGGATCCATATAAACTATCTCACCATTTATTGATTTAACATTCTGAGTAACCCTTTCAATTCCGTTTTCACCTTCTTGAGTTACTATTACACTTCCTTGAGATAATGATTCATCATATTGTTCAATTGTCGAGAAATTAGTTTCTTTATCTACTACTTCATATGTTTCAACAACAATTTGAATTTTAGGATCAACTTTTAAAATTGTAACTTCACTATTTGGAACTAATAAATTATCTCTACTATTGTACTGTGGATTAGAAATTAAAAACTCTTCTACACTTATTTGATTATTAAGAGCAACAGACTCTATAGAATCACCCGTGCCAACCCTAACCTTTTTTGCTTCATTATTATTTCCATAAAGTAAATATTCCGATAATTCTTTAGAATTAGTATAAATTTTTTCACTTGTTGATATATTAGTAGCTTTATATGTTATATCCTCATCTACATATATATTTTCTATTACAGAACCTGTATCTGAAATATCTTCTTGTTCATTTTTTTTATACAATTCATACTCATCACTGTCTACAAAAATAGTTATTAAATCTTCTATTGCGTCATTAAATGTTTCCTTATCTAAAGTATAAACAGTTATATCATCACTATTTTCATCTGCACTTTTTATTGTAAAAGTATAACCTGCAATTGTGAATGATTTTTTACCAACTATCCTTTTATATATTTCTTGTATTGTTTCAACATCAGAATTATATGTATAAACCTTTTTAATTTCGATACCATTTGGTGTATCTATATCATTAACTTTAGTAAATATATCGTTTTCAGTAACATAATTTTTCATATTTTCTTGTTCTATATCACTGTAATTATAAAGTCCTTCATTTATGTAATAATTTAAATTTTCTATATCTATTTCAGAAAGTTTATAGGTATCTTTATTTTTAAGTATCGTATTTGCTTTATCTAAATTAGATCCGTCTTTAATATTTTTAGAATAAGAATTATATGTATCTATTGCTGAAATTTTTAAGTTATATTCCCTAATATTATCTCTTATTAAATCTGCTTGTTTATTTATATATTTTTTTAATTCATCTTTTGATTCAATCATACCAATTAATTCACTATCTAAATAAACTTTATAATAAGTATGTGGTTGTCTCACTTTTTGATAATTAATTCCAAATAAAAATATAACTACAGAAAGCACAACAACTAAAAAATATACAACAATTTTTTTCACTTAATCACCTAATTTTCTTCTACTTTTGCTACATTTACAAATGTACTAGTTTTACTTTGGAAAATTAATGGAATATCTTTAAGAGGTCCATTACGATGTTTTCTTATAACTAATTCCATTAATCTATTTTCTTTCTCTTTTTCTTCATCTGAACAGTGCAAAAAAGCTACAATATCTGCATCTTGCTCTATAGCACCAGATTCCCTTAAATCACTTAGCATTGGCTTTTTATCAACTCTTTGTTCAATACCACGAGAAAGTTGTGATAAAGCTATTACTGGTACATTTAATTCCATTGCCATTGTTTTTAGAGCTCTAGATATATCCGCAACTTCTTGCTGTCTATTCGCACCATTTTTACTATTTCCTTGAATAAGAGTTAAATAATCGATAAAAACTATATCAAGACCACTGGAACTAGCCAATTTTCTACATTTACTTCTTATCTGTCCAACCGTATTTCCTGCTGTATCATCTATATATATTTTAGTTTCTGATAACCTGCTTATTGCTTCGTTGACCCTTTTCCAATCAGAATGTTCAAGATTACCAGTCTTTAACTTTGATGCATCTATTTGTCCAACACTAGCTAACATACGAGAAGCTAATTGTTCTGCGCCCATCTCCATGTTAAAAAGAGCTACTGTTTTTTTACTATTTATTGCTATATTATTAACCATATTAAGAGCTATAGCTGTTTTACCAACACCCGGTCTTGCTGCTATTATTATAAATTCATGTGGATGAAATCCACTAGTTAATCTATCTAACTCATAAAAACCACTAGGTATTCCTGTTATATCACCTTTGTTGGCTGCCAATTTTTCTAAATCAGCTTGTGTCTTATAAAGTACATCTTGAATAGATTTAAATTCAGTACTTCTAAGACTTTTTGAAACATCAAATATCTTTTTTTCAGCTTCCTCTATTACTTCATTTATATCATTACTCGTATTATAACTATTTGTAATAATATTTGTTGCTTCATCAATCAATCTTCTTAATATTGATTTATCTTCAACAATTTTTATATATTCATCTATATTTGCTGCAGATGGTACACTTTCGATTATTTCAGTTAAATAATCGATATCACCAATTGTTTTTAACCAATTTCTTTTATTTAATTCTTCAGCAACAGTAGTTAGATCAACAATACTACCTCTAGCATCTAAATCTTTTATACATTCAAATATTTTAGAATGACTATCTAAATAAAATTCACTGCCATTTAATAATTCTAAAGCTTTTTGAAGAGCCTTTTTTGTTAAAAACATTGAACCTAATACTGATTGTTCTGCATCTATGTTATGTGGTATTTCCCTATTCATAACTCACCTACTTTGTTAATTCTATTTTAATTGTAGCTACTACCTTTTTGTGCAACTGAATATCGACATTATGAAATCCTAAAGAACTAATAGATTCATCTATCTTTATCTGTTTTTTATCTATATCAAAACCTTTATTTTTTAATTCTTCAACTATTTGTTTTGGGCTTATACTTCCAAATACTCTATCTTCCGCACCCGTTTTTACTTTAAACTGAATTTTTATATTTTCAAGTTTTTTCTTAATTTCTTCGCACTTCTTTATAGTTTCATTTTCTTTTATTTCTTTTTCCCTATTTTCTTCTTTTAATCTATTCATACTAGTCTGCGTCGCTAGTACAGCATCTTTTTTATTTATTAAAAATGTTCCAAAACCATCTTTTACATCTAATATATCTCCACTTTTACCATGCTTTTTAACATCGTTTAGTAATATTATTTTCATAGAACACCTCCATTAAAAGTCTATTAATATTATACTATAAATTTTGGAATAAAAAAAGAAAATAATTATAATTTATATTTCTTCATTAATTATATTTATTATTTGCTGTTTAACTTCCTTTATAGTTTTATCCTTAACTTGAGATGCAGCGGTTGAATTACTTCCTCCACCATTCATCTTTTTCATAATTATACTTACATCTATTTCTCCTATTGATCTTGCAGACACACCTATTGTTAATGTATCTAATTTTCCTATTACAAATGAAGCTCTAACATCTTCAAATGTTAGTAATTCTTCTACCACTTCTGCTAGTTCCATACTTGTACATAATCTATCTATTATACACATAGCTACTTTATCATTTATCATGAAACTACTTTTTATAAAATTTGCTCTTTTTATATATTGCTCTTTTGTCTCTTTAAGTAATTCTTGTTTTAGTATAGAGTCCGCTCCCATATCCATAAGTATTGATGCAGCCTCATATGTTTTTCCAGTTGTTTTTAAATTAAACCCATTAGTATCTATTTCTATTCCACCTAATAATATAGTAGATATTACAGTATCAAATTCAATATTAACATATCTAGCATAATAAGTTACTAACTCAGACATACTAGATAAATTAGAATCTATGTAAAAAAACTTTGCATTTTTTATATAATCTTTATTTTTAATATGATGATCTAAAACCATGGTATCCATTATATCAGGTAATTTAGAATACTCTAATCTTGATTGTGTATGCACATCTGTCACAATTAAAAGAGTATTGCCCTTTATTTTTTTATATGTTTTTTCATTTACGCACATTATATCCTTTTCCATTTTATCAAAGGCTTGATTAATATTTTTATTATAATCTTCCAAATGATTATCATCTAAAAAAAGATAAGCTTTTTTCCCAAATGATTCTATTATTTCACAAAATCCTAAAGATGAACCTAGTGAATCTAAATCCGGATCTTTATGCCCCATAACAATAAAACTATCATATTTTTTTATTATTTCATTTATTTTTTCAAACAACTCTTCCACTATATCACCTATATAATTATATAATTAAAAAGGCACTTTTTCAAGTACCATCAATCGACTTCCTTAATTATTATATCTTTATAGTAAGTAGTTACATTGGGGTTAGAATTATGATTGCCTAATATTGTTACGCCAATACTCTTAGTACCTTTTCTAAACTTATAGTTAGCGTCTGTCAAAGGTCCACCTATATATCCCTCTCCTTTAAACCACTCATTTTCTTTTGGATATTTAGCATTCATTGCAACATATTGATATGTATTACCATCATTTGTTTGGCTAACTTTAGTTCCAGCTTTAAACGTACCATGATTCCAAGCACTTTTTAATGTTATTGTATTTCTAGTTTTATCTACTTTATCATAAGTATATATATCACGCCATACATTCCTTGAATATGTTTCTTCAGGATATAAATATCCTCTTGAATCTTTATAATTCCAAAAGATTAAGCCCAAAATGTATGAAGGTGTAGAGCTATTAGCCTCAAAATTTGATATATAATGTACTATAGTATCCCCATCTTTTAAATCTTCAGTTAGTATTGTTAATGTATCTTTAATTGATGCTTGATTATAATGATAAATATCATTGCCATCAACATCGCTTTCAAGTACTCCTACATAATATCTTGTGTTTGGAGTATCTGTTTTTATTGTTGCAGATACATAATATTTCTTATTGGTGTCTAATTCTATTGATGATGTATATACTGTATAGCTTTCAATTGATTTATATTTAAAAGTTCTATTCTCATATGTAAAAAATTTAAAATTAGTATTATCTTTATACTCTCCATATCCATTTTTAACAAGATTAGTTGCTACTTCTATATTACATAAATCTTTATCTGTTTTAAACTGTTCTATTTCGTTATCTGTTCCTCTTCTTAATGTACAATATCCATCTTCATAATAATATGAATAAATATTTCCAGTTCTTGTTACTTTTGCACCTGATGCCTCTCCCAAATTTCCATTATATTTTAATGTTTCTCCTTTATCATTTACTAAAATTTTATTTACAAGTTTAAATGTTACTGTTTCATCTTTTCCAACATCATATAAATCTATTGCGTGTTCTAAACTTGTTAGACTTGCCTTATATATTGATAGTTTTGATGATTTTATTATGTTAAGTGTAAGTGGTATAGCTATTAAAGCTATTATTCCAAGTACAACTAATACTGCAAGTAATTCTATAAGTGTAAAAGCTTTATTAGGTCTAGATGACCCCCAGACATTATTTTCATTGATTTTTTCATACCTGCTACCTACTTTCTATATCAATTATACAAAATTAAAAGTACTTTTTCAAGTACCTTTATACATAAGTTACATTCTTTATTTTGCAACCATTAAACATATAAGTTATATTAGTTCCCTCATTTATTATCCATTTATCTGATACAAGTATTTTTTCTAAATTTGAACAGTCATAAAACATTTCAAACATACTTCTTACACTACTTGTATCAAAATTAGTTAAATCTAACTTTTTTAAGCTAGAACAACCTCGAAACATTGAATGCATACTGATTACATTTTTTGTATCAAAATTGCTTAAATCTATACTCTCTAAACTAGAACAATTTTTAAACATAGAACTCATACCTTGTTCATGAGTTACATTTGATGTATTAAAATTCTCTAAACCTTTTATTTTTTTTAAACTTGTACAATCATTAAACATATAATCCATTCTTGTTGCTTTTGATGTATCCCATTTACTTAAATCTAATTCTTCTAAACTTGAACAACCAGAAAATGTATAGGAAAACTCACCAACATTAGATGCATCAAAGTCCCCAAATTTTATTTCTTTTAAATTTGAACATCCTCCAAATGCTATAGTTATATTAGTAACTTTATTTAAATCTAAATTACTTAAATCCACGTTTTCTAATTTTGAACAACCATGAAATGTTCTATATAGCATAGTAGTATTACTTGTATCTAATAAATTAAATGTTATATTTGTTAATTCTTTAAAATTTAAAAACATTTCATACATTTCACCTTTAATTATGTTATCACTATAAATATATACTATACCGTTATTATCATAATATGCTTTAACTTTGTTATCTGATGATACTGATATGTTTGGTAAATTTTCTAATGTCTCTTTTGTGTATCCTTTTGGTAACATACTTTCTGGTAAGAATATTATCTCTTTTACTATAGTATCAGCTGTTTCGTATGTTGCATCTTGATTCCCAACTAATTGTTTTATTTTTTGATTAAAATCTGAACCTCTTACTAATGTGCTCGTATCTATGTTTTTATATAATTTTATTTTTCCATTTTCTATTCTTGCATAGTAATCTCTTATTTTTCCTTTTATTATTCTTACTACTTTACCGTCTTCTATTAAAAGACCACCACTTAACATTTTATTTCCTTTATACCCAACATCTATTACTTTATCATCTTTTTTTATAGTCTTATCTTCTATTACATAAAGTCCATCTTCTACATTGTTATTTTGTTGTTCATTTATGAGTGCTGTATTTACTGCTCTTATATAATTTTCTACACTTAGTACAATAGATTTTTTATTTGAATCTTCTATTATGTCTAATACTTGTGGTATAGCTATTAAAGCTATTATTGCAAGAATTACTATTACTGCTAATAACTCTATAAGTGTAAAGCCCAATGTTGTCAACTTAAGCTCTTTTTTCTTTGTTTTTAAACGTTTTTGCTTCATATGTTCCTCCTCAAATTACTTCTATACTTGTTCATGCTATGCATTTTTCTTCTTTCAAAACTTCG
>CANQFF010000011.1 GCA_947598345.1 uncultured Bacilli bacterium | reverse complement strand
CTTGTGGTGAGGTTGCATCTTTTAGTGCTAAATATGCTGCAGAAAAATTAGGATGTGCGGTTTTAAAGTCTGATTCTGGTCTTTATATTGATGCTTTGGGAGGATTACCTGGACCTTATAATCATTATTTTGATAAACAAATTGGTGTTGAAAAATTTTTGGAATTATTAAAAAATGAAAAAAATAGAAAAGCTAGGTTGGAACATTGCTTTGCATATTGTGAGCCTGGGGAAGAACCAATAGTTTTTACTGGAGGAGGAACTGGCACTATTGCTTTTGAAGCAAGAGGTACTAGAGGAAGATGGCATGATAAATTTTATATACCTGATGGTGAGACAAAAACTTTAAGTGAATTAAGAGATATTGATTATGAAAAAGAGGCTTCATATTGGGGTAACGCAAAAGATGAGTTTGCTAAATGGTTTAAAGAAAAATATAAGGATGAGTTAAAATAGTTCAATGTCATATGAATTAGAATCTATTAATTATGCAAAAAAGCTAGAAGAATTTATAAACGAATTAAATAATTGCATAAATTCTAAAAATATTAATTTGTGATTATAATTCGTAAGGTGGTGAAGAAATGAAAATAAATATAATAAAAGCAACAGCTTCAGATGCAGAAAATATTGCAAAGATAAATGTAAGTAGTTGGCAAAAAACATATAAAGGTATTTTTCCTAAAGAATTTTTAGATAGTTTAAGTAATGATGAAAGTCTAAAAAATACTATATTGCGCATGCAAGAAAATATTAAAAAAGATAACAATTATTTAGTCGCAAAACTAAATGATAAAGTAGTTGGTTTTTGCAAGATAGGAAGCTCAACAAAAGATAATTATAAAAATTGTGGTGAAATTATAGCCTTATATGTAAAAAATGAAGAAATAAAAAAGGGAATAGGGGAACAGTTGTTTATTGCAGCTAATAATTTATTAAAAGAAACATATGATTATAATATAGTAAGTTGTATAAAAGAAAACTCTTCAAATAATTTTTATAAAAAAATGGGTTGTGTTTTCATTGAAGAATGTGATTTTAATTTAAATGGTAATATATATAAAGAAAATTTATATAAATGTCCATAAAAAATATTCAATCTTAAGTAGTGTTGATGATGTCAAAATAAGATAAAAAAGAGGACTAGAAATAGTTCTTTTTTTATTCTCATTATCACTAACACTTAAAAATTATTTAAGTTACTATATTACTTTATCATTTCAAAATTTTGTTTTTTCTATTGACACGCTGGGGTATTGATAATATAATGGATTTAAGGATTAGAAGGAGTTTTAAGATGAATGAATTACAATATCCATTTAATGTTGAATATTTGATAAAAAATAAAAAAAGGATAAAGAAAGAATTATTATTAAAACCTGGATTATTAGATAAGAATATTGCTATATTGGGTGGATCAACGACTAGCGAAATCAAAAATATGTTAGAAATATTTTTATTAAATTACGGTATTAAACCTAAGTTTTATGAATCCGAATATAACAAATTTTATGAGGATGCTATTTATGGGAATGAAGAATTAGACAATTTTAATCCAGATATAATATATATACATACCACTAATAGAAATATAATAAATTATCCAAGCATGTATGATGATGAAGAAACTATAGAAAGTAAATTAAACGACGAGTATCAAAGATTTGAATTAATATGGAAAAAACTTAAAGAAAAATTTAATGCGACAATTATTCAGAATAATTTTGAATATCTTTATTATCGTTTACTTGGTAATAAAGATGCAAGTGATATACATGGAAACACAAATTTTATTACTAGACTTAATCAAAAATTTTACGATTATGCTAATAAAACTAATAATTTTTTTATTAATGATATAAATTATGTTTCATCTTGTTATGGCTTAGATAAATGGTCAAATCAATTTTACTGGCACATGTACAAGTATGCAATGGAAGTGCCTGCGATTCCATATTTATCATTTAATTTAGCTAATATTATTAAGTCTATATATGGAAAAAATAAAAAAGCTTTGGTATTAGATTTAGATAATACTTTATGGGGTGGAATTGTAGGTGATGATGGAGTTGATAATTTATCTATTGGACCTGAAGTTCCAAGTGGTCAAGTTTATTTAGAATTTCAAAAATATTTAAAATATCAAAAAAGTTTGGGAATAATTTTAAATGTTAATTCTAAAAACGAATACGAAAATGCTATTGCTGGGTTAAATCATCCAGGTGGAATTTTGAGACCTGATGATTTTATAATCATAAAGGCAAATTGGAATCCCAAAAACATTAATATAAAGGATATATCAGAAGAATTAAATTTGGGGGCTGATAGTTTTGTTTTTGTTGATGATAATCCTGCCGAAAGACAGATAGTTAAAAATTATATTGATGGTATAGCGGTACCTGATATAAATGTACCAGAAGATTATATAAGAATAATAGATCACAATGGTTATTTTGAGATTACAAATTTTTCTAGTGAAGATTTACAAAAAAATGATTTATACAAGGATAATGCAAAAAGAAGTCAAATGATGGCAACATTTGATAATTATGAAGATTATTTAATTTCATTAAAAATGAAGGCTGAAATATCTACTTTTAAGAATATTTATCTAGAAAGAATTTCACAATTAAGTAATAAAAGTAATCAATTTAATTTAACAACAAAAAGATATTCTCTTGCAGATATACAAAAAATTAATGACAGTGATAGTTATATAAAAATATATGGTAAATTAGAGGATATTTTTGGTGATAATGGTGTTATTTCAGTTGTTATAGGAAATATTAAAAACAAAAATGAATTACATATTGATCTTTGGATTATGAGCTGTAGGGTATTAAAGAGAAATATGGAATTTGCAATGATGGATAAATTAGTTGAAAAGGCTAAAGAAAAAAATATAAAAACTATATATGGATATTATTATCCTACTTTAAAAAATAAAATGGTTAATAATTTTTATGATTTACAAGGCTTTGAATTAATTTCTGAAGATGAAGATGGTAATAAGATTTATAAATTAGAGATAGATAATTATGTTAATAAAAATAATGTTATAGAGGTGATTAGTGATGAAGAAAGATGAGATATATGAAAGATTAAATAAAGTATTTAGAGATATTTTTGATGATGACAGTATTGTTGTTACTGAAAGTACGACTTCTAATGATATAGAAGATTGGGATAGTTTAGAACATATTAATTTGATAGTTGCTATTGAACAAGAATTTAATATGAAGTTTAATATGAATGAAGTAACAACTATGAAAAATGTTGGTGAAATGGTAGATATTATAATTTCTAGAATATAAAATCTTATTAAAATAATGATGGTAGTGAGAAGAGTATGGTTTTAACAACTTTAATTTTTGCAATATTTTGCATTATAACTTTATTAATATATTTTGTGGTTCCCAAAAAAATACAATGGATTATTTTATTTGTCTCTAGTTTTATTTTCTTATTTTACAATAATTTAACTATCGGTACAATATGTCAGGCAGTAACTATTTTACTTACGACATATTTTAGTTCAATTTTAATAGAAAAAAGTAATCATAAAAAAAGATATTTATTACTTGGAATTGGAATTATTTTAGGTTTACTCATTTATTTAAAATATACTAATTTATTTTTGGTTTCATTTAATCATATACTAGGTATGTTACATTCAAGTTTTAGATTTAGTTTTGTTAAAAGGAATTCATTAATAGGTGTAAGTTATTATTCACTTATTATGATTAGTTACTTGATAGATATATATAGGGGAGCAATTAAACCACAAAAAAATATTTTTAAACTTGGACTTTTTATGTCTTATTTTCCAATACTTACATCTGGACCATTTATAAGATATAAGGATATTGAAAGTGATTTATATGGTAGGCATAAGTTTAATTATGAAAGAATGCGTAGTGGTTTAATTAGGATACTATGGGGATTATTTAAAATATTAGTTATATCTGAGAGATTAGGCTATTTTATAGACACTGTATGGGGAAATCTTGAGGTATATAGTGGTGCTTTTTCTATAATTGCAATACTCTTTTTCCCTTTACAGTTGTATACTAATTTTTCTGGTTCAATAGATATAATAATGGGTATTTCTGAAATAATTGGAATTAATTTACCAGAAAATTTCAATACTCCATTTTTTTCAAAAACAGTTACAGAACTATGGAGAAGGTGGCATATCACTTTAGGTGCTTGGTTAAAAGATTACATATTCTATCCACTTCAAAAATCTGATTTTATGCAAAAAATAGGTAAAATATGTAAAAATAAATTTGGTAAAAAAATAGGTAAAAAAATACCATTATACCTATCTATGTTACTAATGTGGATTTTAATTGGTGCATGGCATGGTGGTTTATATACATTTATTATTGGCTCTGGTATATTGCAATTTATATTTATATTTTTGGAAGATACATTACAACCTATATCAAAGAAAATAAATAAAAAATTAGGTATTAAAGAGGATGTATTTAGTTATAAATTATATCAAATTGTAAGGACTTATCTGCTATTTTCCTTTGCAATGATATTTTTTAGAGCTGGTAGTGTTTCAAATGCTATTTCTATGATTACTAATGTTTTTAAATTTAAGTTTAGTGTTCTATCAGACGGTGTAATATATATGGCAGGATTAGATAGATCTAATTTTAAAGTATTAATAATTTCATTATTTATATTATTTGTTGTTCAATTACTTAAGCGATCTGGAAGTGTTAGAGAAAAGTTATTTAATCAAAACATAGTATTTAGATGGGCTATTATTTATATTTTGATATTTTCAATTATTATATTTGGGTGTTATGGACCTGGTTATGATTCTACAACATTTATATATAGGCAGTTTTAAGGAGTGAAAGCATGAAAAATTTTATTAAAACTGGTATATTTTTAATCATATTTTTAATTATGTTTCATTATTTGTTTTCAATTTTATGGTTATCAAGAACACCCATTTCAAGTTTTTACGATGAACCTGATGATTCACTTGATGTTGTTTATGTAGGTGCGAGTAATGCATATGCTCATTTCAACGCACCACTTGCTTATAATTTATATGGTTTTACAACAGGTTTTATGTCTACTGATAGTGTTCCTTTCACACTAATTAAATATTTAATAAAGGAAGCTAAAAAATATCAAAATCCTAAGTTATATGTAGTAGATATTGCTACCTTGATATATGATTATGATGGAATAGAAGAAGGAGCAATTAGAAAAAGTATAGATTCTATGAAATTTTCTTTAAATAGAATTGATGCAATTAATGATGTATTGAAAGCTACGAATACTAAGAAAGAAGAATGTATAAATTATTATTTTAGTTTTTTAAAGTATCATAATAAGTGGAATGAGATAGACTATTCAAGTTACCAAAATCCTGTTTATTTATATAAAGGTTATTTTTTCTCATCGTATACAATAGCTGTAGAAAAGCAAAAAGAATATATATGGAATGATGATGTAGTAAAACTTCCAAAAAAGAATTATAATGATTTAATAAAGTTAATAGAGTATATTAAGGATGAAGATACACAAGTTTTGTTTGTAATTCCGAAAAGATTTTTTAATGAAAATGATGTTAAGATGTTAAACTATGCCACTAACATAATAGAAGAGAGTGGATTGCAGTTAATTAACTTCAATAAACTAAATGATTTAGATATAGATTTTTCTCATGATTTTTATAATTATGCTCATTTAAATATTTTTGGAGCAACGAAATACACATTGTATTTTTCAAAATATTTAAATGATAATTATGATTTAATCGACCATAGAGGTGATAAAAAATATAATTCTTGGAATGATGAATATGAAAGATTTAAAAAATCATTTTATAATTATTTTAAATACGATTTTGATGAATTGTTATCAAAATAAATTTATTTAAAAAGTCAAATAAACTTTGACTTTTTTACTTTGTTCAGCTATAATAGATTGAAATGTTAAGGGGGCAAGCTATGAATAATACGAAATTCAAAATAGTTATTTTCATTATTTTAATAGTATCCTTAGTATTATTAACATTATATGGTATATTTGGAACATCAGTATCCTTATTGAGCGTTAAAGAAATTAAAACATCAAGGACACTAAAAAATGATTTAATAAATTCTTTAAAGATAAATAATGTAGATTCAGTATACGATAAACAAAATAATATTTATTATTATACTATACCAGAGAAATATGAAAATGGTATTTATATATTAAAATTGGGACTTAAAAAAGGATATAAATATAAATTAATAGATAATACATTAAATATAATAAAAATCGAATATAATAAGCCAATAAAAGTTATTATATATAATGATAAATACTTTTATGAAACAAAAATAGAGTTAACTAATTTACCAATAATAAATATAAAAACAGAAGACGATATAACTACTAATGATACGATATCTACATTTAAATATATTAATTTAAATAATAAAAAGCAAGTAGTAAGTAATAACAGTATGATACATATTAGAGGAGCATCATCTGCAATAGTTGATAAAAAATCATATAAAGTAGAAATTTATAATAATAAATATAGCGAAGAAAAAAATATTCATATAGATAATTTTTATTTAGGTTCTGATTTTATATTAGACGCTGTATATAAAGATCCTTCTAAAATAAGAAATGTACTAGCGACAAAACTTTGGAATGATATTTCAAATGATTTTACAAAAGTAGATATATACTATGAATTTGTGGAATTATTTATAAATGATGAATACATGGGATTATATGTGTTTACGGAACCTATTAATAGGAAAAGATTAAATTTAAATAAAGATTCCCAAAATGATACAAGTATAATAATAAAATCAAATGATTGGAATACATTAAATAACGATTCTGATTTTAAAAATATTAATGATGATAAATATTTAGGATATGAAATAAAGTATCCTAATGATGATAAGTTTTATAGTGATATTTGGAATAAATTTCTTACAAAAATTTCTAATTATTATGATGATTTTAATAGTCTTACATATGATATCATAAATGACACTTGGAATTTAAATAATTATATAGATATGATTATATATAATGCATTTATTAACAATAGTGATAATAAACTTGTAAAAAATGATTATTTTTATATGAAAAGTTTAAAATCAAACGAAATATATATTCAACCATGGGATATGGAATTTAGTTTTGGATTGCATTTTTCATCTATAGGGAAAAAGCTTTCAGTTAAAGATTTGAATGATTATAATCAAGTATATACTTCATTTATACATACTGATCCTAAAATTAATGAATTATTAGTTTCTAGATACACTGCGTTAAGAAAAAATATATTGACAAAAAAATATTTTGATAAGTTATTGGATGAATATAAAAATAAACTTATAAAAGGAGCTACAAAAAGGGATTCAGATAAATGGTATAAATATGATATTGAACAAGAAATAGAGGAAATAAGAACTTGGATATCAAATAGATTGGATTATTTTGATGAATATGTGAGTGATTTAAAGAATGAATAATTATAGGGAAGAGATAAAATATAGTCTTACTGATAATGATTTTAATATTATTAATTATAATTTAAAAACATTTTTAAAAAAAGATTCTTATTGTAAAAATGATTACTATACTATTTCTAGTATTTATTTTGATGATTATAATAAAACTTCATATTATCAAGTAAAAAATGGTATTAGTGAAAGATGGAAATATAGAATAAGGTTTTACGATTATGATGATTCATATATAAGATTAGAAAAAAAGTATAAAATTAATGGGTTAACTAATAAAAAAAGTGTTAGGATAACAAAAGAAACACTAAGTTCTATTTTAGATAATTCTATAAAATTTGATAAAAATTTTGAACCTTTATTAAATGAATTTATATTAAAAATGAAAACGGATTTATTGCGCCCAATAATATTAATTGAATATGATAGAATTCCATATGTATATAAACTAGGAAATGTTAGAATAACTCTTGATTTTAATATTCGATATACAAATAAGTTTAACGATATATTTAATAAAGATAAAAGAGTTTATTATCTAGTTAATAAAATATTAGAAGTTAAATATAATGAATTTATGCCAGATTATATAAAAAATAAAATAGAATTAAAACATTTGGAGCAAATATCATTTTCAAAATTTAACGAATCATTAGATAACATGTTTAGGAGGTTTTGATATGTTTTTGAAAGTAACTTTTGATGAAATATTTTCCGATAATTTTTTATCAAATTTTTCGTCAGATATATCGATAATAACAGTAATAATAACATTAATGTATGCATTTTTATTATCACTATTTGTATTTTTTATTTATAAATTGACAAGCAAGAGTGTAATATATTCAAAAAAATTTAATATTTCTATGAGCTTAATGTCTATTGTAACTGCTGCAATTATTTTATCTATGCAGGCAAATATAACAATTTCACTTGGTATGGTTGGTGCGCTTTCAATAGTAAGATTTAGAACTGCAATAAAAGAACCTAGAGATTTACTATTCTTGTTTTGGAGTATATCGAATGGTATAGTAATAGGCGCTGGAATTTATTCTATTGCATTTGTACTTGCTATAGTTTTATCACTAGCTATGATATTTTTTGATATATTTCCAGAAAGAAAAAAACCATATTTACTGGTTATATATTTTAAAAATGTTAAAATAAAGGATATAGAAATAATACTAGGTAGTTATGGTGTCAAATATAAATTAAAATCACAAAATTTATCTACTAAAGAATCAAGTTATATATATGAAATAAAAATTAAAAATAATAAAGATTTTGTTAATGATATAATGAAATTAAAAGGAGTAAATGAAGTTAATTTGATGAATCAAGATGATAGTAATTAATAACTAAATTATATATTTTTTAATATTGCAATTGCAACTGTATAATTTTTTTCAGTGGAAATGGATAAAGCTATATTGTAATTTTTATATTTTACAAATGGCTTTCCATTTTTTTCATTTAGTATTTCTATTTCTAACATATGCGGACATTCATAATCACTTATGCATTTTATTATTGCTTCTTTAGCGCAAAATCTTCCACAAATGAAATCAAGTCTTTTATTTTTTTGATTGTATAGTTTAATTTCATTTTCAGTTAATATAGTTTTTATGAAATTATCTGTTAAAGAGTTTTTAATTCTTACATTTTCAACTATATCTATTCCCAATCCTAACATACATTCACCTCAACACTATTTTAGCACACTTTATCTGAATTTTATATATTAAAATAAGCTTATTTCTTTTGACTTTGATTTTAAATATGTGCTATAATGTTTACGGTGAATATATATGGTAAAATATGATGAAAGCTCAATAAAAATATTAGAAGGACTTGAAGCAGTTAGAAAAAGACCAGGTATGTATATTGGTTCAACTGATAAAAGAGGACTTCATCATTTAGTATGGGAAATTGTCGACAATGGAATAGATGAAGTAATTAATGGATTTGGTAAAAAAATAAAAATAATTTTACATAGCGACCATAGTGTAAGTGTTGAAGATGAAGGAAGAGGCGTTCCTGTTGGTATGCATTCATCTGGAATGTCAACACCTGAGGTTGTATATACGGTTTTGCACGCTGGTGGAAAATTTGAAACAAGTGGATATACAGTATCAGGGGGTCTTCATGGCGTTGGTGCAAGTGTTGTTAATGCACTTTCCAAATGGATGGAAGTAACCATAAAAAAAGATGGATATGAATATTTTATAAGATTTAAAGATGGTGGAAAAGTTGATATACCTTTAACTAAAAAAGATAAAACTAGCAAAACAGGAACAAAGGTTAGATTTTTACCAGATGATGAAATTTTTTCAACAACGAATTTTTCTTTTACAACAATATGTGAAAGAATGCAAGAAAGTGCTTTCTTACTAGAGGGATTAACTATCGAGGTTACGGATGAAGCTGATAATAAGCATGAGAGTTTTTGTTATTCCGATGGATTAAGATCATTTGTTGAATATGTAAATGAAGATAAAAACGAACTACATAAAGCTACAGTTCTTTCAGGCGTAAAAGATAAAATCGATGTTAAAGTTGCATTTCAATATACAGATTCTTATTCTGAAAATATAATATCTTTTGTAAATAATGTAAAAACGAGTGATGGTGGAACCCATGAGGTAGGTTTTAAAACTGCATTAACTCGTGTTTTTAATGAATATGCAAAAGCTAATGGTTATTTAAAATCAAAAGATAAAAATTTAGAAGGGCCTGATACAAGAGAAGGTTTAACAGCGGTTATTAGTTTAAAAATACCAGAAGAATTATTACAGTTTGAGGGACAAACTAAATCAAAATTAGGTACTCCTATAGCTCGTACTGTTGTAGATAGTATTATATCTGAAAAATTATCATTTTTCTTAGAGGAAAATAAAGCAATAGCGACACTTATTATGCAAAAAATGATTAAAAGTAAAATGGTAAGAGAAGCTGCAAGAAAAGCTAGGGATGAAGCTAGAAACGGAAAAGATAAAGGTAAAAAAGAAAGAATAATAAGTGGTAAACTTACACCCGCTCAATCTAAAAATCCAAAAATTAATGAATTATTTTTAGTAGAGGGGGATTCTGCCGGTGGATCTGCTAAAACAGGAAGAGATAGAAAATATCAAGCAATTTTGCCTCTTAGAGGGAAAGTATTAAATACAGAAAAAGCGTCTTTAGATGAAGCATATAAAAATGAAGAAATAAATACTATGATACACGCAATAGGTGCAGGTGTTGGTTCTGATTTTGAAATTGAGGATTCTAATTATGATAAAGTAATAATTATGACAGATGCTGATGTAGATGGTTCACACATTCAAATTCTTTTGTTAACTTTTTTCTATAGATATATGAAACCTTTAATTGAAACGGGACATTTATATATTGCCATGCCACCATTATACAAAATAGAATGTGGTAAGGAAGGGGAATATGCTTGGACAGAAGAGGATAGGAAAAATCTTCTTGAAAAATTTAAAGGTAAACCAACTAAGACACAAAGATACAAAGGTTTAGGAGAGATGGATGCCACTCAATTATGGGAAACTACAATGGATCCAAGGACTAGAAGTTTAATAAAAGTAAGCATCAACGATGCCGCACTTGCTGAGAAAAGAGTTTCAGTTTTAATGGGAGATAAAGTAGATCCAAGAAAAGATTGGATAGAAGAAAATGTTGAATTCTCACTTGAGGATAATTATAAAATAAATTAGGAGTGAAATATGAAAAAAAATCAAGATGAAACAATGGAAATATTAGGAAAAATTTATAATTATACTCTTGAAGAAATAATGGGGGATAGGTTTGGACAGTATGCAAAAGATATAATTCAAAACCGTGCAATACCAGATGTAAGAGACGGATTAAAACCAGTTCAGAGAAGAATTTTATATGCTATGTTTAGGGATAAAAATACTTATGATAAAGCATATAGAAAAAGTGCAACTGCAGTTGGAAATGTAATGGGTCATTATCACCCACACGGCGATTCGTCAATTTATGAAGCTATGGTTCACATGAGTCAGTGGTGGAAACAAAATGCTTGTTATATAGATATGCATGGAAATAATGGTTCTATGGATGGAGATCCACCAGCTGCATATCGTTATACTGAAGCTAGATTATCTAAAATAGCAGGTGAGCTTTTAAAAGATATAGATAAAGATACAATAGAATGGACACCTAATTTTGATGACACTTTATATGAACCTGTTGTTCTTCCTGCTAAATATCCTAATTTACTGGTAAATGGCGCAAAAGGTATATCTGCAGGATATGCAACCGATATCCCACCACATAATTTAGGTGAAATAATTGATGCAACAATAAAAAGAATTGAATCTCCAAATTGTAGATTAGAGACTATTTTAGATATCGTAAAAGGTCCAGATTTTCCTACGGGAGCTGTAGTTGAAGGAAAAAAACAAATAGAAGAAGCACTATCAACTGGTAGAGGTAAAATCATAGTTCGCTCTAAATACGAGGTAATTGAAGGAAAAAAGGATAAACAAATAATAATACACGAAATACCTTTTGATATTAATAAAGCAAATTTAGTTAAGAGAATTTCTGATATTATATATGATAAAAAAATAGATGGAATGCTTGAAATCAGAGATGAATCAGATAGAGAAGAAAAAGTTAGAATTGCTATAGACTTAAAGAAAGATGCTAATCACGATAATATTTTGAATTATTTATTCAAAAATACAGATTTACAAATAAATTATTCTTATAATATGGTAGCTATTGTAAATAGAAGACCAATGATAGTTGGTGTTGTTGATATTATAGATGCCTATATAGCTCATCAAAAGGAAGTAATTACAAGAAGGACAAGATTTGATCTAGACCATGCTAAGGCTAGAATGCATATTGTAGAAGGCTTAATTAAAATGCTTGACATACTTGATGAAGTAATACATACTATTCGATCAAGTAAAAATAAATCTGACGCAGAAAAAAATCTTGTTGAGTTATATGAATTTACTGAAAAGCAAGCTGAAGAAATTGTAAAATTACAATTATATAGGTTAACTAATACAGATGTAGATGTCCTAAAAGCTGAACATGAAAATTTGTTAAAGGCTATTAGTATTTTAGAAAGTATCTTAAATGATGAAGAAAAACTTAAAAATGTTATGAAAACCGAATTAAAGGCGATAAAAAACGAATATGCTACTCCAAGATTAACTGAAATAAAAGATGAAATTACTGAAATAAAAATTGATACAGAAGCTATGATACCTAAAGAAGAATGTATAGTAGTTATTACTAAAGATGGATATGTAAAAAGAGTATCTAAAAGAAGTTACGCTGCTACTGATGATAAAACTGGGTTAAAAGAACAAGATTATGTTATTGGTATGTATGAAGTAAATACTATGGACACTATATTGATATTTACTGATATTGGTAATTATCTATATGTTCCAGTATATGAAATTCCTGATATGAAATGGAAAGATATGGGTAAACATATAAGTAATATAATTAAGATAAATCCTGAAGAAAATATTATAGATTCACTAGCGGTTACTAATTTTAATACAGATAAATATATAACTATATTTACAAAGAATGGTATGATTAAAAGAACACTTATAAGTGATTTAAAAGCAACTAGATATACAAAACCAATGCCATATATTAAATTAAAAGAAGGAGATATGGTTGCAAACATAGTATATAGTAAAGGATCAGATGTATTTATAACAACTAGAAATGGATTTGGTTTAAGATTTAGTATTGATGAAGTACCGATTCTTGGAAATCGTGCTAGTGGAGTAAAAGGAATAAGCTTAAAAAATGATGTAGTTGCAAGTGGAAGTGTAATAGATAACGATGAATATGTTTCAATTATAACTACTAAAAGCACTGGAAAAAGAGTTAAATTATCTGAATTTGAAAGAATATCAAGAGCTAGAAAAGGTATACAAGTAATTAGAGATGTTAAAACTAATCCATATTATATACTTAAGTCATTTGTTACAAATTCAAAAAATAACATCGGATTAAAATTTAAAGAAGATATTGAAATATTAAAGATAACAGAATTACCTATAGCTGATAGATATTCTACTGGAACATCACTTTCTAAACATAATATAATTGATGCATTTATCGAAAAAGAACTTGAAAATCCAGATGATAGCAATAATAACCAAGAAAAAAATGAATCTCAAATAAATAAAGATGATATATCTCTTGAAAATATTGATGAAAGAATAATGACAATAGATGATTTTTTACAAGACTTAGATACAGATTTAAATTAAAAGACTTATTTTGAATTTAAAATAAGTCTTCTGCTATTTTAAATATGAATTATGTATTATTAAACTCAAAATTCAATATTTTTTGACTTTTTAATTATTTTGTGTTAACATATACAGCATTAATAAATTAGTTTTTTTGAGAAAGAGATGGATGCTATGTATGAATATAAATTAACTCCAAAAAATCACAAAGATTTTGAAAAATTTAAGAAATGTAATACATCAATATTTGAACTATATAAAAAATTATACAACTTAGAAATTCATGGAAAAAAAGAAACTGAGGAATATAAAAAAAATTTAAAATATTTAAAAATTGCAATTGAGGTTATGTATCAAATATATAATAGATGTGGATTAAGTATACAAAAAGATATGGAATGGTCTAAAAATATAGTAAATAATTTACCTCATAATTATTCTCAAAATGTTGATGCAATTGTAAAGCTTGATGAAATGAATATAATTACTCGTCGTATGTTAGGTATATTTTTGCGTAAAATTAAAAATGCAAATAATTCTTATGATAGTAATACATTAAGTAAATTAGAAAAATATAGTAGTAAATTATCTCTTGATTATATTTCTTTAGGTAGACGCTATAATTTTAATGGTTGTATGGAATTAATTAAAGCAATGGAGTTTGATATATTAACATTATATTTAATATTTTTAAATGATTTAAAAGAAAAATATAGTAATAATAATGAAATAGTTGAAGGTATAATAAAATCTAAATATTATTTATCATACATTGATGAAAAATTTGAAGATATGATGATTGAAAATAATTTTGAATTACCTAAAGAAATAAAATTTAAATCTCAAAGTATTGCTAATATATTTAATATTGAAGATACATATAAAACTTTGGTTCAAGATGGTTGTATTGTAAATATGATAGTAAAAGAATTTCAAAAATTGATAAATAATAGTATACCATTCGGTTCTGTTAATAAAAATTTACAACTTAAAATATTTAGAGAAACACTAGCAAAAGCATATTTAGTTATGTTAAGCGATAAGGAACTATCAAAATTAAAGTCATTTGTTATTTCTAATATAACAAAAGAAATAAATAGTTATGATAGTATTCAACTAGATGGTATACAATCTATATGTAATATTTTTAAAGAAATTTCAAGTTATAAAAACAAAACAGAAGAAATGACATCAAAATCAAAGATTAAAAAAATAGAAGATAAATAATTTATATAACTTATTTTCCTTGTTATAAGTATATATATTTAAATCTTCTTTTTTCTTTATTTTACATCCTAAAATATATTTGATATAATATCTTTGGTGATTCGTATGGATAAATTTAAAAATATTAAAGATAAATTAAATTTATTACCTCAAAGTCCTGGATGCTATTTAATGAAAAATAACGATGGTATTATAATTTATGTGGGAAAAGCAAAAAAATTAAAAAATAGGGTTAGTTCTTATTTTAGAGGTAAACACTATGGTAAAACTGCAAAACTTGTCAGTGAAATTGAAGATTTTGAGTATATAGTAGTAAATAGTGAAATAGAATCATTGATATTAGAAATAAATTTGATAAAGAAATATGATCCTAAGTATAATATTTTACTTAGGGATGATAAAAGTTATCCATACATTGAACTTACAGATGATAAAGTTCCATCGCTTAAAGTTATTAGAAATATAAATAGAAAAAGGAAAGTAAAGCATTTATTTGGACCGTACCCAAATGTTACGGCGGCTAGAAGTACAGTTAATCTTTTAAATAGAATATATCCATTAAGAAAATGCAATACATATCAAAAACGCCCTTGCCTATATTATCACATAGGTGAATGTTTGGGTTATTGTTCATATAAGGTAGATCAAGAAAAAACAACTGATATGAAAAACGAAATAATTAAGTTTTTAAATGGTGATCATAGTATAGTTACAAAAAGGCTAAAAGATAAAATGGAATTAGAAAGTCAACTTCTTCATTTTGAAAAAGCGAAAGAATATAAAGAATTGTTAGATTATATAAATATTACTCTTACTAATCAAGAGGTAGAACTTAAAGATAATATTGATAAAGATGTATTTGGATATTACTTTGATAAGGGTTATTTAAGTATACAAGTATTTTTTATAAGAGGTTCTAAAATTGTAGAAAGAAAATCTAAAATATTTGATATAGTTGATAGTATAGAAGAAGAAATGACTAGGTATATAGCTAGATTTTATACTAATTTAACTAAACCTAAAGAAATTATTGTTCCAAATATAGTAGATGCTAAATTACTTAGTGAATATTTAAATATCAATGTTAAAATTCCCATTAAAGGCGAAAAGTTAAAATTGGTTAATATGGCAGGAGAAAATGCCAAAATATCATTAAATGAAAAATTTGAACTTATAAAAAAGGATGAAGAGAAGACTATAATAGCTAATGAAGAGTTAAAAGAAATATTGAAACTTGGTAGATTAAATAGAATAGAAATATTTGATAATGCCCATTTGTTTGGAACTTATAATGTATCTGGTATGGTTGTTTTTATCGATGGCCGTCCTAGTAAAAATAATTATAGAAAATTTAAAATTAGTATAGATACTAATGATGATTATGGAACTATGAGAGAGGTTATATATAGAAGATATTTTAGAGTTTTAAAGGATAATTTAGAAAGACCAGATTTAATCATAGTTGATGGTGGTATAGGACAAATAAATGTGGCGCGTGATGTAATTAATAGTTTATGTCTTAATATACCAGTTGTTGGATTAAAAAAAGATGATAAACACGCAACTAGTGCATTACTTGCTTTTGATCCAATTACTGAGGTTAAAATAGATAAAAAAAGTAATTTATTTTATTTACTTGAAAGAATGCAAGACGAAGTACATGAGTTTACTATTAATTACCATAAACAAATAAGAAGTAAAGGTTCACTATCTAGTATATTAGATAGTGTAGAAGGTATAGGAGAGAAAAGAAAAAAAGAATTGTTAAAGAAATTTAAGACAATAAGCAAAATGAAAGAATCTACTTTAGAAGAGTTAGAAGAAATATTACCTAAAAATATTGCTTTAAATTTATTTGAATTTTTAAAAAATTACAATATTTGAAATATATTATTTCATTAAAAAGTATGAATAAGTGTGAAATATAAAAATGTAGAATTTGATAAAGTACAATTGTTTTTCAATAGCTTTTACGATTTTTTGTTTCAAAACTGATTGCTAAATGATCTTAAAGAAGCGTAAAAAAAGGTTAATATAGTAATCAATCAATTTGAACAGATGAAGAAAAGATGAAAATGATTAAAAATTGAAATCTGAAGATGATTAAAAATTGAAATCTGAAGATGATTTTTTAGTTCGTAATATGCTAAAATGGAATAAGTGAAAAAATCTATATAAAAAAATAGATTTTTTTATTATAATTATTTGTAGAGTACAAAGGTAGTTGGTAAAATGAGACTAATATTATTTAATGGAAATAGATTATCTAAATTAACACTTCCTAATAAAATAGAGGGAAGTTTTTGGCTTACAGATGAATTAAATAACAATAGCAATATAATAAATATAGAATCAGTTAATGGTAAATGGATAATGAAAGAAAACGATGATACTAAGATAATTTATGGCAATTCTTATACATCTAGCGTAGAAATTATGCATAATTACTTTTATTTTTTAGATTACAATGGAAAAAGAATGTTACTATATTCAGAAAATATTTTAGATGATACTATTAAATATTATAAATTGAATGAAAATACTAGTATATCTATTGGTAAAGATTTAACACAAGATATAATATATGAAAATGCTTATATTTTAAATAATTATCTTATATTAAATTATACTCTTGATGGTTGGACTATAAAAATTAATCAAACCTCTAATATATATATCAATGATTCATTATTATTAAATTATAATAAAAAGTTAAATTATGGAGATAAAATATTTGTACTGGGTCTTAAGATTACTCTTTATAAGGGTATGATTTCAATAAATAATCCATCTAATTTTGTATCATTTACTAATAATAAATTAACTAATTTTGAGTTTTCATATAGTAACTTAGTAAAAAAGACAGTATTAGAGAGTGATCAAATAAAAGAAATAGACTATTATAACGATGATGATTATTTCTTTAAAAAACCTAGAATGAGAAGATTTATTGCAGATTATGATTTAGTATTAACTCCTCCACCACCAAAACAAGAAAAGCAAGAAATGCCTTTACTTCTTACATTAGGTCCTATGCTTACAATGGCTGTTATATCTGTATTATCACTAGTTAATGTAATAACTCGTATGCTACAAGGAACACAGTCTTTAACTCAATCTATACCTACATTAATAACGACTGGAGCAATGTTACTCTCTTCTTTACTTTGGCCAAATTTAACAAAAAAATATCAAAAAAGATTAGAGAAGAAAAAAGAAAAGGAAAGAAAAAAATTATATAGAGAGTATTTAGATAAAAAGAAAAAAGAAATATACAATGTAGCTATTGACCAGGCATCTATATTAAAGGAGAATTTGATAACTGTAGATGAATGTCAAAATATCATTTTAAACAAAAAAAGAACTCTTTGGGAAAGAAGAAATGATCAAAAAGACTTTTTGACTGTTAGGGTAGGTATAGGAAAAGTACCGTTAAAAATTAAAGTAAACTTTACTGAAGAAGATTTTAAAATGGAAGAAGATGAGTTAAAAGAAGAGGCAAATAAAGTTGTAAATGAATCTAAAATATTAGAAAACGCCCCTGTAAGTTATTCATTTTATAATAAAAAAGTAACTGCGATAATGGGAAATAATATAGAAATATTTTCATTCGTAGATAATTTATTGTTACAATTACTTACATTTCATAGTTATGATGATTTAAAAATAATATTCTTTGTAAATAAAAATAATTTAAGTACTTGGGATAAGTATAAAGAGGCACCTCATACATTTACAAATAGTAAACAAATGAGATTTTTTGCCACTGATTTAGAAGATATTAAATATATTAGTTCATATCTAGAACAAGAATACATTAATAGAATGAGTAAACAAGATGAAATCGTTGAAAATGAGGATAAGGAGCAAGAACAAACTTATCAGCCTTATTATTTGATAATTACTGATGATTACCCTATGATAAGAAAAATAGGTATTGTAGATAAAATTTTAAAAAATAAAGAAAACTTTGGATTTAGTATAGTTTGTATAGAAAATAGACTTGGTAAGCTTCCAAGTGAATGTGTCGATTTTATATCTGTAGAAGGTACATCTGCGATACTTTCAACAGATATTAATAATTATTATCAGCAAGTTTTTACAAAGGAAATAAACATGAATTTAAATATAGAAGAGTGTGTTAAAACACTTGCAAATATTCCTATAGAATTTACTGAGGATTTGAGAAATTTACCAATGTCTTTAGGATTTTTGGAGATGTATAATGTAGGTAAAGTTGAACAGTTAAACTCACTAAATAGATGGAGACTTAATAATCCTATAAAAACTCTAAGAGCTCAAGTAGGAATAAACGATGAGGCTAATCCAATATATCTTGATTTACATGAAAAATTTCATGGACCACACGGATTAATCGCTGGAACTACAGGAAGTGGTAAATCAGAATTTATTATTACTTATATACTTTCTATGGTAATAAACTATAGTCCAAACGAGGTTGCTTTTATACTTATCGATTATAAAGGTGGAGGACTTGCTGGTGCATTTGAAAACAAAACTCAAGGATATAGACTTCCACATTTAGCAGGAACTATAACAAACCTAGATAAAGCATCTTTAAATAGAACACTTGTTAGTATAGATAGTGAACTTAAAAGAAGACAAAAAGTGTTCAATGAAGTAAGAGATAAATTAGGTGAGAGCACTATAGATATATATAAATATCAAAAATTCTTTAGAGAAGGAAAAATAGATGAGCCTATGCCACACTTATTTATTATAAGTGATGAATTTGCAGAGTTAAAAGCGCAACAACCTGAATTTATGGATGACTTAATCTCTGCTGCAAGAATTGGTCGTTCACTTGGAGTACATCTTATACTAGCAACACAAAAACCTAGTGGAGTTGTTAATGACCAAATATGGTCAAATACTAAGTTTAGAGTTTGTTTAAAAGTGCAAGATAGATCAGATTCTAACGAAATGTTAAAACGCCCTGATGCTGCAGACATTACTAATGCAGGTAGATTTTACTTACAAGTTGGTAATGATGAGATATTTGTATTGGGACAATCAGGATGGGCTGGAACTCAGTATCAGGCAACAGATTCTGTTAAGAAAAACTACGATAGATCTATATCATTTATAGATAATACAGGAAATGTTATTAAAAATTTAGAGGAAACTAAAGAAGTAGTTGCAACAGAAGATAACGGCGATGAATTATCTAATATAATGAAATATATATGTGCTTTAGCTAAAAAAGAAAATTTACAAGCTAAGAATCTATGGTTAGATAGTATTCCTAAAGATATATATGTAGATGATATATTTAAGAAATATAACTACTCTAAAAAAGATACAGTTACTGCTTTAGTTGGTGAATATGATGCTCCATCAAAACAGTATCAAGATATATTAACTTTGACTTTAAATGAAGAAGGTAATACTTTAGTATATGGAACATCAGGTACAAATAGAGAGATGTTTATCTCAACTATTGTATATTCACTCTCTACAACATATACTCCAGAAGATATAAATATTTATATAATAGATTTTGGATCTGAATCGTTAAGAGTATATGATAAATTTCCACAAGTAGGAGATATAGTTTATGCATCAGAAAAAGATAAGTTACTTAAATTAATTTCTCTTATATCAGATGAGATTAACTATAGAAAAAAACTATTTGCAGATTTTAACGGGGAATATAAAAATTATATTAAAAATAGTGGACAAAAAGTACCTTTAAAACTTATCATATTTAATAATTACGATAGTTTTAAAGAAAGTTATTCATCATTAGAAGATATATTAATTAAACTTACCCGTGAAGGTGAAAGATATGGTATACTTTTCATGATAAGTGCGACTAGTTCTCGTAGTATTTATAGTAAAGTAGAGCGCAATTTCCACCATACTTTTGTACTTGATATGCCAGATAAGAGTGATTATGTGGATATATTAGGTAAGATAGGTAATGTATACCCTGCAGAATATGATGGAAGAGGATTATTTAGAGATGATGAAGTATATGAATTTCAAACCGCACAAGTATGTAATCCAGATAATTTAGTTGAATTTGTTAAAACTAAAATTGCTGAGGTATCTAAAGTTTGTAATACTAAGGCTCCTAAGATTCCGGTATTACCAGAAGAAATTACTATAGAAATGCTTGATAAAGATATAACTAATATAAATAATTTACCAATAGGTATAAGTAAAAGAAATTTAAAAACATCTTTCTATAATTTCTTTAATGATAAGGCAACTGTTATAAGTTCTAAAGATGTAAAAAATACTATAGATTTACTTAAAACCATTATATATGGTGTTAGAAAACTAGGACATATGGTTGTACTTATAGATACTGAACAGGAATTATCTAGTATAGGTGGAAGTGTTAATACATATGCAGATAAAAACTTTGAAGAATTTATACTTAAATTTGAAGAATTCTTAGATGCACAAATAGATGGTAAAAACATTAAGGTACTATGTATAATTGCAGGGCTTGAGAAATTCCAAGGAAGTATGAATGAAAAGAAGTTTAATGGTTTCTTTAATGGTATAAAAACACTTAATAATGTTAATTTAATATTTGTAGATTCAAGTTTTAAACTTAAAAAAGTTGGGTTTGAACAGTGGTATTCTAGCGTTACTAATAATTCAAATGGTATATGGGTTGGTAATGGATTCATGGAACAAACTGTAATAAGCGCAAATGACTATGGAAATAAATTTAAAGAACAAATAGATAAACAATATGCCTGGGTTGCTAAAAATGGAGAAGCTGATTTAATTAAAATAGTTGGAGAAAGGGAAAAAGAAGATGAAGAATAAAGTTTTAATTAAAGTATATGTTCCAAGCATAGATGAAGAATATGAAATATACATTCCGACTAATGAGAGTGTTAAAAAAGTTTTAGAGTTAATTGTTAAGTCTGTTTATGAATTATCTGATTCAAGTTTTGATATAAATAAAGAACACTTTATATTTGACCCAGATACATCTAATTTATATACAGAAGAGCTTATTATAAGGGATACAAACATTAATAACAATAAAAAAATTATATTAATTTAGATTGTACGATCAGTACAATCTTTTTCATCCTATTTACATATTACTATATTCCAATCCAGGTTATTACTGATTCAAAAAGTACATATTTGGTAAACTTATTATAGAATATTAAGGTGAAAATATGGGAATTAGTTTTAAAGCAGGTAATGTAAAACTTAATAATATAACAACATATAATGTAAATAC